>CAIYUV010000122.1 GCA_903929475.1 uncultured Spartobacteria bacterium | reverse complement strand
GTCCTATCAAAAACAACCAACTAATTGCCCCGTCGCGCACCTCTCGCGTCCAAAAATCCACATACCACTCCCACTCGTTAGACAAAAAACAGCCGTCCAGAAAACTTTCAGACGATCACCGCTTTATTCAGCGTTTCCCTAGTTTACACTATCTTGAAGCATTTCTTCGCAAATCTGCTGAGCTTCGAGAGTGGTTGCCAGATTTGCATCGTTAGGAGAGAGGAGAGGAAAATAGGAACGCTCGTTTATTCGTTCCATTTCACAAAAGGCCATCCGTCGCGGGCGGTGGCATTTTAGTTTGTGCGGTGGCGGCTA
Organism: uncultured Spartobacteria bacterium; assembly: GCA_903929475.1. GTDB lineage: Bacteria > Verrucomicrobiota > Verrucomicrobiia > Chthoniobacterales > Chthoniobacteraceae > SXWH01. The sequence continues at coordinate 92,001 of CAIYUV010000122.1, read as the reverse complement.
CGCCCCGACGAAGTGAGCGCAGAATGCGCCGTCCACTTTATCGAGCCAGGGGCGGATGTGGCGGGTGGTGTGGAGGCGGAGGCCGGGCACGGTGCGGGCGGCTTCGTCGGCGACGTGTTCGTTTTCTTCGGTGACCTTAGTAGAGATGGTCCATCTCGGCGTTGACGTAAGGCATGGGGTCGGGCATTTTCCTGCGCATGAGCACTATCCTCGAAGCTGATGAGACAGGCGCTTTGCGGCTGCCACCCTCAATGCTGCCGCATCCGGGACCGCACCGGCGCTATCGTGTGGCGGCGGGGAATGGGCAGGTGGTGGTGGATGAAGTGACGACTGCACTCAGAAAACCGACGGGCTTCGTGGAAAAGTGGGGTGGTTCGACGAAGAAAGCTGTGGATGAAGCGGATGCCTGGCTGACTCATATCAACGACAAACATCTGCACGGGTCGTGAGGGTGTTGCTTGATGCCAATGTCGTGCTGGATTGTCTGGTGTTGCAGTCTTCCGGGGAGCCGCGCGCTGGCAAAGCCGCGAGCGATCAAGTCCTCAACCTTTGTGATACCGGGGTGCATGAGGGGCTGATTGCGTGGCACACGCTGCCGATCATCGCGTATTACCACGAGCGACAACACGGCACCGAAGATACGGCGGCGATGATGGACGCGCTGCTTGCGATGCTGGAGGTGCCGCCCGTATCCCACCGCGATGCGGCGAACTGGCGGAGCCACGGGCTGGCTGACTTTGAGGATGCTTTGCAAATTGCCTGTGCTGCCTCAGGAGGGGCCGATGTGATTATCACCCGCAATACGTCCGACTTTATCGGGAGCACGATTCCTATGATGACGCCCGAGATATTTTTAGCGGCTGGAAAATAGGGGCCCGGCGTTGACGCTGCGCGGGACATCGGACATTTTTCCGCGCATGAGCACTCCAAATCTTCGTCGTTTCGTCACCGCAGCAGAAAAAGTGGACTACCGCTCCCCGTGGGCGCTGGAGGAATGGCTGTGCCGCAACGACATCGTGGACAACAAGGAGTTGTTGCTCGTGCGCGCGAACATTGAGCCGGGCAGGTGCCACGGTTTTCATACGCACCCGACGCGGGAGGAAATCATCTACGTGCTCTCCGGTCGCGCGGAGCAGTGGTGCGGGAAAGAGCACCGCATCATCGGGCCGGGCGAAATCGTTTTCGTCCCGACGGGTGAAGTGCATGGGACCTACAATATTTTCAACGAGCGCCTCGTGTTTCTCGCAATCCTCTCACCCGCGAATGCAGCGGAGCCGGGTCTGGTGGATGTTTCCACCGAGGAGCCGTGGGCTTCGATGCGCAAAGGATTCCCCGTTTGCACGTAGGTTATTTCGTCTCGGCGTGCTGAAAGCGTGCGCCGTCGAGGCGCAGGCAGCCGGGGCCGCCGAAGCGTGCATCGAGTTGTGGAGCACCGTCCGCTTTTCCTTCGATGCGAATGCGGTGCGGGCCGCGTGCGAGGTGGGCGGGGAGGAACCACCATTCTTTTCCGCGCGGCCAGTCGAGTGGCTGGCCGTCCACGATCACGCGGAGTTGTGACGGGCCGCGAAACTGAAATTGATACACATCATCCGCCGGCACGCGGAGCCATGTTTCGATGGCAAATTCGCCGTCCTTCGCAACACCAGCCTTGGCGAGCCAGTCGCCATCGGCTTTTTGCACGAGCGCCGCAGTGCCTCCGGCGGGCGTGACGTGAAAACCGTTTGTGAGCGTGATTCCGGGCGCGAGGCTTTGCGCGAGAATCGAAGGTGGCGGTGAGATGCGCAGTAAAATCGGCTCGCCCCAAATTTCGCGCCCGCCATTTAGCAATGCGACCGGCTGGATGCGCACGGGGCCCTGGCCGAGAGTTCTCGGATCGATGGTTGTCGTTCCGTTGGCGGTGCGTGCGATTTCGCGGCCATTTTGTCGGAAAAGAATCGCACTCGCGCCGGTTGCGCTGGCTTTCAGCACGATGGGTTTGTCCCACGGCCAGTCGCCTGAAGGTGCCGTGACGTTCAGCGTAACATCGCTGTTTCGCACGACCGCGGAAATGTTGATGCTCGTTCGCGTCGAGACCGCGTCGAGGCTGTTTGCCGCGAGTGTGATTTGCAGCGGGCCTTCGTGGAGCTTGGCGGTGTCCACGGTGAAGGAACTGTTGGCACCACCTGCCCCGGTGCGGTGGCCATCGAGATATAGCTCAAACGACGCGGGCTTGAGTCCGTCGAGTGATTCGACGACTGGCTTGACAGTGAATGAACCTTTCAGCGCGGCTCCGGCCTTGATGCCGTCCGCCTTCACGGTGAACCGCTTTTTCCATGGCGCGCAGAGTGCATCGCCGACGATGAGGAGTTGGTAGGGCGCGGCGACGCTTTGGTAGAAAGCTTCGCCGAGCGTGCAGCCGTTCGCGTAGTGCCAGTGGATGAACGGCGTCGGAAATTTCGCCTGAATGGCGTAGGGTTCGTTCACGGTTCCACTCGCTCCAGCCGCGCCGTGGCGCAGGAATTCCGTGAGCGGCGTTTGCGTGTCACCTTCGTGGAGCATTCCGCCAAAGCTCGTGAGATGTTCGCAAATTGCGCCGGCCAAAATGGTGCTGCCGCTCTTTTCCCAATCGAAGTCTGCAACACCCGCAGTGAGTCCGGCCACGTCGTTTTTGTTTTGCGGCAGAACGCCTTTTTCCACGCTCGCGGCAACATTCGAGTCGCGCAGTTTTTCCGCTGCGCGGGAAAATCCCCACTCGCGTGTAGTCGAGCGCACGTCGTTGTTTTCGAGAAAATATACGGTGCCGGGCGGTCGCGTTCCGTCCGCACTTACGCTGCGGCGGAAACCCGCCACCGCCTCGCGCACGGAATTTCCACGTCCGCTCGTGTAGGCGAGCATCGTCGAGAGCAGATAGCGCACGCCATTTCCTGCGGGCACGACCTGGCCGTTCGGCAGCCATCCCACGGACGAGCGGAATCCGCTGGATGGTGAGATTTCAAACCTCACCGCACGAGCGCGGAGCATCAGTGCTTTGAAATCCTCGCGGTCTCGCACGCTGCGCAGATCGGGATCCTGTTGCGAACGCTGCATATCCCACCAGCCATTTTCTATCGCTTCACTGAGCGCGGAGACAGAGTCCGCAGCGTTGCCGAGCTGCGCTTCGATGCAGGCGATGTTGTAAAGCAGTTCGGTGGATTTCGGATGATCCACCTTAATTTTTAGGAAAGTCGCACGCGCTCCCATGAGTAGCTGTCTCTCCTCGGCGAGAGCTTCGGGCTTGGGTGGTTCGTCTTTCTTTTCACGCGCCTTCTCTCTCGCCGCGCTCACTTTGAAAAAAACAGCGAGTGCGGAGTTGTAAGTTTTTTGGTCGGCCTCGGGCCACGGCTTCTCGGGGGCGACGAGGGAGCGCTGGCGGAAATAAAAGTTTGTGTTCATCCCGAGGTAGCCGGGATTTTTCTTAAGCGTGAACTGGTAATAAAAAGTAAGGCTGTTGATGGATGCCAATGGCGTGATTGTTTTCGGGAACTCCTTGCCGGCCATGTCCGCAACCACATCAATCGCCGTCGGAAAGTCCGCGCTGTAGAGGATGTAATCAATCTGCGAGGAGAGGCCGCGCTCCTCCGCTGTTCGCAGCACGGGGCGCAGGATGCGTTCGCGGAACTGCTCCACGTCCATTCGCTCGAAAGAAGGGATGTCGCGGAGATAGACGACGTTGTCCGCCGGGATGAAGCGCGCGGCGATGTATTCGTTGGCGACACACGTCGAGGCCCAGCTATCGGCATTGACGACGATAAGTGCGTTCTCGGGTCCGCCCGCTCCGAAGGCGGCGGCTGTGATGAATAGGAACGCGATGAGCGTGCGCATGAGGCGTGGCTTGTGGCGGGGGCGGGGGAAAATGTCGAATGACGAATGACGCATGGGGTGGCTTGCAACGCCGCTTTGTGATGCGCAGTCTTGCGGGACTTTGGCAGACACGACTTCCATTTTGATCGCACTCGGCGGCGCTGTAACAGGCGCGGGGCTGATGTGGCTTTTCGCGCGACAGCGCGTTGGCGCGGCGGTTGCGGAAAAGGAGGCGAAGCTGCAATCGGAGCACGGTGCGGAGAAGCTCGCGCTCTCGACGCGGCTCGCGACTGCGGAGGCAAACGCAACCACGGCAGCGGCGCGCGTCGTCGAGCTTCAGCGCGAGGGAGAGGAGCACGGGCGCGCGATGGCGGAATTGCGCACGGCGAAAAGCGAGGCGGATGCGCGCGTGGCTGCTCTGGAGATGCAGATTTCCGAGGAGCGCGAGCAGAGCACTGAAAAGCTGGCGATGCTCGACGATGCGCAGAAGAAACTGACGGACGCATTTCACGCTCTCAGCGCTCAGGCGCTTCAGCAGAACAACGCATCCTTCCTCGAACTGGCAAAGACGGCGCTCGGGCAATTTCAGGAAAAGGCGAGTGGCGACCTTGCGCAAAAGCAGCAAGCCATCGCCGAGTTGCTGAAGCCCGTGAGCGAGTCGCTCGCTCGCGTGGATACACAGATGAACGAAATCGAAAAGACGCGTGCAGGCGCCTATGAAGGTCTCGCGACGCAGGTGAAATCGCTCATCGAAACGCAGCGCGAACTTCGCGGAGAAACGGGGCGTCTTGCGAATGTGCTGCGTGCATCAGGCACGCGCGGGCGGTGGGGGGAAATCCAGCTCCGCCGCGTGGTCGAGCTGGCGGGAATGCAGGACCACTGCGATTTTTACGAACAGCAAAGCGCGGAGGGCGAAGGCGGGCGGCTGCGCCCGGATATGCTGGTGAAAATGCCCGGCGGAAAAACCGTCGTCGTGGACTCGAAGGTGCCGTTCAGCGCTTACGAGCGCGCAGTTTCCGCAACCGATGAAGCCACACGCACCGCGGCATATCGAGAGCACGCGCAGGCGGTGCGCGAGCACATCAAGGCGCTCTCGGCGAAGAGCTATTGGGAGCAGTTCGGCGAAGCGCCGGAGTTCGTGGTGCTCTTTCTGCCAGCGGAGACTTTTTTCGGCGCAGCGGTGGAGCACGATCCGGGGTTGATCGAATTCAGCGCGGAGAAAAATGTGATGCTCACCACGCCGATGACCCTAATCGCATTGCTGCGCGCTGTGCATTACGGCTGGCGGCAGGAAAAACTGGCGGAAAACGCGAAGCAAATCAGCGAACTCGGCGCGGAGCTTTACGAACGTTTGTCGAAACTCGGCGAACACTTTTCCAAGGTCGGAAAAAATCTCGGCAGTGCGGTGGATGCCTACAACGACGCGACGAGATCGCTGGAGACGCGCGTGTTTGTGACGGCGCGAAAATTCAAAGACCTGCACGCAACGGCGAATGGCAGGGAGATCGAAGAACCAAAACCGCTGGAGCAAAGCACGCGTAGTTTGCAGGCAACTGAGTTGCTAGGCGGTGACAAGTTGCTCACGAAGGGCGGGGCGGACTAATGAAATGCATTGCCGCAGGTCTTACCCGGCGTGCTCCTTTTGATGAACTGGCTCACAAATAATTTTCACTTTGATTTCGGTGATTTTGCGAAGGCGTTTCTCAGCGTGCTGTTCGAGGGCGTTCCGTTCCTGCTGCTCGGCTCGATCATCTCGGGACTGGTGGATGTGTTCGTCTCGTCCGAGCGCGTGACGAAGATGCTCCCGCGCAAACCCGTCCCTGCGATTTTCATGGCGGGGCTGCTCGGATTGATTTTTCCGATGTGTGAATGTGGAAGCGTGATCATTGTGCGGCGCTTCATTCGCAAAGGTGTGTCGGTTTCGGCCGCGATGACCTACATGCTGGCCGCTCCAATCGTGAGTCCGATTGTGGCCATCAGCACATTCAAGGCGTTCAGTGGACAGCAGCCGTGGTTGATGGTTTCACTGCGTCTGGGATTTGGTTTCTTGATCGCGGTGGTTTTCGGACTGATCATCCACCAGCTCCCGCAGCGGCGCATTTTGCAGGCGGGAATCTTGCCAGACGAACAGCCCAAGCGTCGCACTGGTTTGAGCATTTCCGGCGCGCCTGAAGATACGCCGGACTTTGCACAGATGGTCGCGTCCTCGACTCCCCTGCGCAAGTTGCTGCTCGCCGTGCAATCGGCCACGGCGGATTTTCTCGATGTGGCGTTTTATTTTGTGATCGGCACTGCGATCACGAGCGTGTTTGCGGTCGGCATCAATCAAGAGGCGCTTGCGCCGCTGGCAACAGGGCAGCCTTTGCTTTCGATCATCACGCTCATGGTCATGGCTGCGTTGCTGGCGCTGTGCAGCACGACAGATGCGTTTGTGGCAGCGACGCAGTTTGTGCCGTTTTCTATGGTATCTAAGCTCGCATTTCTGCTCTTTGGCCCAGTCTTTGATCTGAAGCTCTTTTGGCTCTACGGTCTTGTTTTCAAGCGGCGGTTTGTCACTGTATTTTCCATCGCGTTGTTTGTTCTCATTGCGCTCATCTGCTGGTTATTGGCCGGGCATGATGTCGGCACGAAAACAAGCGCTGTAGCGCTTCTTCCAGGAAGCATCGGTTGCGTCCCTTTCAACACCCGCCTATAGTCCCGCCATGCAAAAGCTCATCGCCCGATGGCTCCCCGCCGCCACGCTCGCCACGTGGAGCGTGGTGCTGTTTTACTTTCACTTTTCGGAGCGGATGAAAAACATGCTCACGCCTGAATTTCACCGCTATGCACTGGCGGCGGCGTGCGTGCTTGCGTTGATGGCCATGGTATTTGTCGCGTTCAAGGCGGATGCGAGCTGCTGTTCGTCAGCGGAGTGCGGCCACGGACTTAGCCGTGTCAGTGCGGGAAAGTTGCTCGCCTTCTTAATCCTGCTCGTTCCCATCTGCATTGCGGTGCCATATTCGCGTGGTGAATTCAGCAGCAACATCACGAAAAACCGCCGCACCTCCACCGATGGAAAGGATTTGCCCGCAGCGATGGAGCGAACGCAGGAAAAATTCGCGTCTATGACTGCCAACGCGCCAAAAATCCCCGGCGCTGTGAACACGAAGAACGACCTGCCGCTTCCGAGCAAGGATGGCACACAGCCCGCCCCGGCCGTCGCGCAGCCGCAGACGAAACCCGCGACCGATTACCTCACACGCACGCCCGAGGGTTACATCATGGCCGAGGTTCTCGACCTGCTTTACGCCGCACAGGATGCGATTTTGCGGCCCGATTTCGAAGGCAAGGAAGTGCAGCTCATCGCGCAGTTCATGCCCGACAACACGAACAACGCCACCGGTCATCGCTTTAAGGCTGTGCGGATGTTTATGACATGCTGCGCCGCAGACGCGCGCCCCGTGGCTACGCTCGTGGAGGTGGAGAAAATGCCCGCTTTTCCCGAGATGACGTGGGTGAAAATCATCGGCAAACCCAGTTTTCCCATCGAAAAAGGCCGTCGCATTTCCGTGCTCCAGGCCGAGCGCGTTGAAAAGACCGTTCCTCCCGAGGAACAGATGCTCTTGTAAAAGAGGGCTTTTCCTGCGGCGAACTGTTGACGCTCAGCGTGCGAATGAACAACTTCACCGCCACATGATCCTTCCCGCAGTCACTCAACTTCTCGTCATCCAAGACCGCGATCGCAAATTGCGGCAGCTCAAAATCGAACTCAAAAACGCGCCGCTCGAAAGAAAGGCGTTCGATGCCAGACTCAGTGCCGCTTCCAACGCGCTTGATGCTGCGAAACTCAAAGCCAAGGAAATCGAAGTGAAGCGTAAGGAGCTGGAAAACGAAGTCCGCACCCGCACCGATCGCATCAACAAATACGAGCAGCAAAAACTCGAAACGAAAAAGAACGAGGAGTATCGCGCCTACGACCACGCCATCGAGAGTTTGAAAATCGAAATCGCGGGCATCGAGGACAAGGAGATGGAACTCATGGAAGCGGCGGAGTTGCAAAAGCCGATCATCGCCGCCGCAGAAAAGGAATCAGCCGCGACAAAGTCGCAGGTGCAGAGCCAGAGCGCGGATCTCGACGCCAAGGTGAAGGCGCTTGAAGCACAATTGGTCGAAATCCAGGCAGATCGCGCGAAGCTCGCAGCCGATGTGGACGAGGATCTTCTCGATGAATATCAACGGCTCTTCGACAAAAAGGACGGCCACGCCGTCGTCGCGCTCGAAAACGAAATCTGCCAGGGCTGCCATGTAAAAGCTCAGACGCATGTGTTCCACGCAGTCCGCACAGCAAAGGTCGTGACGGCGTGCTTGAACTGCGGACGGATTCTTTATTTGGAGAGTTGAGTGTTTGGAGCGGAGGGTTGAGAGTCGCGCCCTGTCGCTTTGGCGGCACGCAACTTCTCACACGCTGTGAATCGAATCGTCGGCATCGAAACTGAATACGGTTGCCTTGTCAGCAAAGAGGAAGACCGTAGCGCGGAGTCGTGGCCTGCGCGGGTGAAGAATCACCTTTTCAAAAAGTCTCGCGCCGGTGTGCTCGACACCCATTTCCGCGATTACGAGGAACCGCCTGGCAACGGTGGTTTTTTGCGCAACGGCGGGCGGCTGTATCTCGACATGGGACACCTCGAATATGCGACGCCCGAATGCCGCAGCGTGCGCGATATCGTGGCCTACGACGTGGCGGGCGACGCATTCGTTCAAGCCGCGCTGGATGCGATGGGCGTGGCGGAAGAGGTGGCGTTTCTAAAAAACAACATTGATCATCACACGGGCGCGACTTTCGGCTGCCACGAAAACTATCTCATGCGACGCGAGACGCCGTTCACACCGGCGGGTGTGGGCGCCGTCCTTTCGTTCCTCGCGACGCGGCAGATTTTCACAGGCACCGGGCGCGTGGGGCAGGCGACTTCGCAGGCGCTTGAGGTCTCGCCGCTGCCGCCGTTTGACAAGGTGGACTTTCAGATCAGCCAGCGCGCGGACCACATCATGAACGACATCTACCAATGGGTGCAGTTCAACCGCGCCATCATCAACGCTCGCGACGAACCGCTCGCCGACTACCGCAAATACCGCCGTCTCCACCTGCTCATCGGCGACTCTAACATGTCGCCCTTTGCCACCGCGCTGAAGATCGGCACCACACATCTCGTGCTCACTTTGCTCGAAGAGAACCGCCTTCCGCGCCGCGTTGCTCTCGATGATGCGGTGATGGCCACGCGCCTCGTCTCGCGTTCGTGTCGCGCGGATGCACCGGTCGCACTCGTTGGCGGCGGCGCGGAGACGGCGCTGGGTATTCAGGAAAAATTTCACGCATCTGCGACCGAGGCGTTCGCCGGACGCGACGAGGAAACCGACTGGCTGCTCGAACAATGGGCCTGGCTGCTGGATGCGCTTCGTCGCGATGACACGGAGTCGCTTATCGGTGCCGTGGACTGGGTATCGAAGAAATGGCTGCTCGAAACTTTTCGCGCCGAGCAAGGAATCGAGTGGGACGACCCGTGGCTGCAAAGCCTCGACCTCGAATACCACAACCTCAACCCGTCGCGCGGACTCTTTTACGCGCTACCCGTGAAGGAGGAGATTGGGCAGTTTAATCTCACGGCGCGCCGGGAAAGTGCATTGCGCGAGCCGCCGCGCGACACGCGTGCGTGGGGCCGGGGGCTTGCGATCGAGCGTTTCATGGAGACGCGGATGCCGTGCGTGATTCATTGGGACTCGCTCACTGCAAACGAGCAAAAGCCGCTCGCGATGGGCGACCCGTTCAGCACCTACGAGAACGAAGTGCGCGAACTCATCGAGCGTGCATAGGCAAGGTTTGCCGTTGCACAAAGGGTGCATTCATGGCGAACGTGGAGGCGTATGAGTCTTGAAGTCAAAATTCCAGCGGTGGGGGAGTCGGTCACGAGCGGCATGATCTCGGCGTGGCTGAAAAATGATGGGGATACAGTCAGCAAGGGCGACGCTTTGCTCACGCTCGAAACGGACAAGGTCTCTACGGAGATCACTGCCGATTGCGGGGGCGTCCTGCGGATCAAGGCCGCAACTGGTGCGGAGGTGAAGATTGGCGAGGTTGTTGCGATAATCGAAGATGCCGCTGCCGCACCCGCGCAGCCAGCGCAGAAAAGGACCGCAAAGAAATCCGTGCCTGCTTCCGAGTCAGCTCCAGTTCCAGCAGTATCGGTTTCGCTTTCCGCAGCAGCTGCGGTGGCGAATGAATCACCCGCAATTGCCATAGAAAACACCGCGCCCGCCAGCGATGGTCGCAGCACGCGCAGGAAGCTCTCGCCATTGCGCCGGAAGATCGCGGCGCAGCTCGTGATGGCGCAGCACACGGCGGCGATCCTTACCACGTTCAATGAAGCCGACATGTCCGCAGTGATGGCGCTGCGCAAGGAGTTGGGCGAAGATTTTCAAAAGCAGCATGGTATCAAGCTCGGGTTCATGTCGTTTTTTATCAAGGCTGTGGTCGTCGCGCTCAAGGCGGTGCCGCAGATCAATGCGCGCCTCGAAGGCGATGAATTGGTGCAAAACCATTTTTACGACATCGGCGTCGCAGTGGGCACCGAGCGCGGCCTTGTGGTGCCGGTGGTTCGAGGGGCGGATGCAAAAACCTTTCCCGAACTGGAGCGCGATCTCGCTGGATTTGCGACCAGGGCGCGTGAGGGAAAAATCACAACTGACGATTTGTCGGGCGGAGTTTTCACGCTCAGCAACGGCGGGATTTACGGCAGCCTGTTGAGCACGCCGATTCTGAATCCGCCGCAGAGCGGCATCCTCGGGATGCACAAGATTCAGGAGCGCGCCGTTGTCGTGAATGGACAGATTGTGGCGCGACCGATGATGTATCTCGCGCTCAGCTATGATCACCGCGTGGTGGATGGAAAAGAGGCCGTCACTTTCCTCGTGAAAGTCAAAGAGGGCATCGAGCAGCCGTCGCGTTTGCTGCTCGGGGTTTAAGCAACTCTAGTTCTGCAAAGTCGCCCCACTGCTGCCCTGACTGCCGACGCTGATGCCTGTGCCGCCGGTTGTGCCGGTAGTTCCGCCTGTGCTTCCACCGGCTGCGGGCGTAGTGGTGACCGCTCCGAGGTTGAACTCCACGGTGCCGGTTTGATTCTGCCCGGTGAAAACACCACGACCAATGTTCTGCTGTTGTAGCAGCGCGCCTTGGAATTTCCGTCGTGAGCCGTCCTGCGGATGTTCGAACGTCCCATTGAATATTCCCTTCTTGCGGTCAATTTTCAGCGACATGTCGTCGGGGCCCTGATCGAGAATATCGACACCGTCATGGCTGTTGATGTCCAGATTGTGCGTGATGGAAACGAGCAGGTTTCCATCACGCAGGATCACGCTGGCATTGTCGGTTTTTCCAAGAGCATGTTCACCCTTGTCCGGCGGGATATACATGGAACCGCTGGCGCTCACACTTGCGGAAAAGCCATTGGGGAAAAATTCCGATCCGGAGTCCGGCGGACGATCCCAGTTTAAACTGCCCGTGAGCGTTGGTGTGGCTCCTGTGCCAAAGGCAAGCGTGCCGCCCACACGTGTATATTTGGGAGCGGCCCAAAAATCTATCGCTGCTACGTCTCCCGCGCCGCCGAGCACGGAGCGCGTGGAAAATTTGCTGCCGTCCCCAAACCTTCCTTTGATGGAAACATCGCCCCATGGTTTTACTTCGAGATAGGCGAAGCCTGTGCCCTTTGGCGTGTCCGTAGCAGTGGGAGCCGGAAGCTGGATGGTATATTTTCCGTTGAGTTCATCGCGACGGGCGGAGGTGAGAGTGGCAAGGGGGGTCGAGGCGGTGTATTCGGTTCCGTCGGAGGTGAGATTCGCTTTCAGCGTGGTGGTGCCTGTTTGATCATAGGTGATGTCCACTTCGAGCGGCGATTGGTCACTGTGTAAGAGTGTGGCGTGAAAATGCCCGTCCGCATCGAGCGTTCCGCTGATGGAGTAATTCTGTGTATTGAGGAGAATTTTCCCTGTCACAGATCCGCCTGCTGTGCCGACAAGCCGGATGATGCCGATGATGTGTCCTTCAGCTTCCTTGATCGTTGCCGAGTGCAATCCTTCGGCGGCGAGGCCCGGTGCGTGGACTGTCACGGTGCCTGTCGAAGTCGCGCCGGTTCCAATTGTTCCCAGATAATTGTCTGCCACGGTGTAGGTGAATGTGTCCGGCCAGATCGTGCCGTCTCCCGGCGTGTAGCGGATTTGTTTGCCGACAATTTCCGCCCTGCCCTGTTTGCCCTGCGTCACGCTGCTGATCGAAAGCACGTCGTTCTCGGGATCCCTATCGTTTTTCAGCACATCTATGAGGATCGGCGTGCGCCCGAGCAGTGTCACGGTGTCGGCTTTCGCGACGGGCGCTGCGTTTGGGGCTGAAAAAAAAGCCGCGTCCGTTGTGCTGGTGATGCCGCGCGCGTTCGTTGCGGTGGCCTTGAAATGATACGTTGTCCCGCGATTGAGTCCTTCGAGCGGTGCGGACACGGCTTTATCCACATCAGCAGCGAGCACTTCGGGTGTGGCAGTGACTGTGGTGCCGTAACTGGTCGTCGTGCCGTAGCTGAATGTCACCGTGGTGTCTGCACCGTTGCCTGTGATGGTCGCCTTCAGCGTTGCTTTTCCACCGAGCGGCGTCGTGGTGCTTTGCAGGACGACCGTCGGCGCATATGCAGGAACCGCAAAGTCGCTCCCGTCCACCTCCGTCGTCCCGTCGCCATTCACGGCCTCGACTTTATAATGATATGTCTGCCCGCCCGCGAGGCTCGCGAGATTTACCTTCGCAGTCTGCGCGCTCGCGGCACTGGAAAGCGACACCACCTGCTTTTTATCGAGTTCGCCGCCGAATCCATAATGAAAAGTGACATTCGACGTGGTCCCGTTTGTCGTCACCGAGGCACTCAAACTAATTGCTCCGCTCGACACCGGACCCGCCGTCAGCCCGCTCACAGAGGGAGCGGCGGCGTAGGCGGACACACACAGCGCGAGGAAAGCGGCCAGAAATTTCATAAGCGACAAAGGTATGGTGCTTGAAAACACCGTTCTGGCAAGGGAGTTCCAAACTAGCTTGTTTGCCGGACGTGTGTATCGTCCGCGCCCTTCACGATGAGCACCAAGACCATTTCAGCGCCGAAATCACACATACCGAAAGTCGGGATGATCTCACTTGGCTGCGCCAAAAACCTCGTGGATGCCGAAATCATGCTCGGTGATGTGATCGCCCGCGGGATGCAAATTACCAACGACGCCGCGGACGCCGATGTGCTCATCGTGAACACGTGCGCTTTCATAGACAGCGCGAAGGAGGAGAGCATCGAAGCCATCCTCGAAGCCCATCAAACCAAGGGGCTGAAAAAACGGCGCAAGGATCAAAAGCTCATCGTTGCAGGTTGTATGAGCCAGCGTTTCAGCAATGATCTTGCGGGGGAATTCAACGGGGAAGTGGATGCGTTCATCGGCCTCGATCAGGTGAAGGACGTTGGCGGTATTATTGAGAAGGTGCTCGGTCGTGCGCCCAGTCACCAGTTACCGGTTACCAGTAACGTTTCCCTCACCGACGAAGCGTGGGAGCCGCTCAATCTCGTCACACGCAAACCTGTTTACATTCCCGATTGGGACACACCGCGCGTGCGCCTCACGCCATCGCACACGGCGTTCACGAAGATCGCCGAGGGCTGCAATCACCCGTGCTCTTTTTGTGTCATTCCGCAGATGCGCGGCAAGCATCGCAGCCGCACCATCGAGAGCGTCGTCGCCGAAGTGCGCGGGCTCGTTGCCGAGGGCGTGAAGGAGATCAATCTCATCAGCCAGGACACCACTTACTATGGAATGGATTTGTGGGCGGAGAAAGCCGGGCCGCGTCAGCCGGTGGACAGCGCACGTGGTGTCACGCTCACTCGGCTGCTCCGCGAGCTGGACAAAATCGAAGGCGATTTCTGGGTGCGTCTGCTTTACACCCACCCCGCGCATTGGAGCGATGAACTCATCCACACCATCGCCGAATGCCGCCACGTCGCGCGCTATGTGGACATGCCGCTCCAGCACATCCATCCGCGAATGCTCGAAGTCATGCGCCGCGAAACGAGCAGCGAGCACATCGAAAATCTCATCACCCGCATCCGTGCGGGCATCCCCGGCATCGCCATCCGCACGACTTTCATCGTCGGCTTTCCCGGTGAGACGGAGGAGGAGTTTGAATACCTCCTCGACTTCATCGAGCGCACGCGCTTCGAGCGGCTCGGTGTCTTCACCTATTCGCAGGAGGAAGGCTCTCGCGCCGCGAAAATGGACGGCCAGCTCCCGCAAAAGGTGAAGCAAGCGCGCTACAAAAAAGCGATGAAGCTCCAGCAACGCATCGCCGCCGAGCAAAGCGCCGCGCAAGTCGGCAAAACCATCCGCGCCCTCGTGGACCAGCCCCTCGTCGCCCGTGGCGAAGTGGACGCACCGGACATTGATGGCCGCATCCTCTTAAAAAAGCCCGCGCCCGTAGGCGAATTCGCGAACGTCCGAATCACCGGCACGCAGGTCTATGATCTCGTTGGCGAGGTGGTGTGAGTTGTTCGCATTAATGCGTGGAGAAAAAATTGGCGCAGCGCCAGCAACTACGGTAGCCGTGTGCAAGGAGCGGCGCGACGCAGCCCACGGTGCGCTACAGACGTGTATGCACCGCGTATGCGGTGCGACAAACGGTGGCGAGTGCATGGTCGCGCCGACTACGCGGCGCTTTGCGTTTTTCCTGCTATCCGTGGGTTTCGCTGCGCTTCACCCACGGCTACAGTAGTCGCTGGCGCTATGCGCCAACATTTTCACACAGCAATACTTTATGCAGCAGACTTTCCCTCTTCGCTGGCTGCACGCCCTTTGTAGGCGATAGCGAAGAATATCCACACGGCGGTGACGCACGCGGCGAGGCCGCCCCAATAGAGCGGCCAGCGTGTGATTTCTCCGTGGGTGTTTGCTTTGAACCACCAGCCGCAGCCGAGGTAGCCGAAGAGGTTTCCGAAGCCGCTGAGTAGAAGGGTGAGCAGCGCCTGCGCACGCGCACGCCAGCGCGGGTCAATGCGTTGTTCGAGGTAGAGTTGAAAAGTGATATAGACGAGGACAAACGACAGACCGTGCAGCGCGACGCCGCCGAGCAGCCAGCCCTTGGTGTCGAGTGCGCAAAGGACGAAGCGCAGCACTCCAAAGCTCATGCCTGCGAGGATGACGGTTTTCATCCGCCAGCGGGCGAGGAGCCCGGCGAGGCTGAACATTGCGACGACTTCCGTGACTTGGCCGAGCGACATCCACGCGGTTGTGCTGTGGAGGCCGAGGGATTTCATGTGCAGCGGTGTCTGCGGGAAAAATGCGCAGAGCGGCATATTGTAGAGCGCAGCGGCGATGAAGACGACGCATGTGTCGCGATGTTTCAGCAGCGAAAGCGCGTCGAGGCCGAGGCGTTGCTTCCACGAAAGATGCTCGGTCTGCGCAGGTGGTGCGACGCTCGGAAGTGCGAAAGTGAATGCGGTCACGACGAGCCACGCGAGCACACCGCCGTAGCCGGCGAACGTGGAACTGTCGGCATGAAGCGCGGAGACGAGCAGGCAGCCTACGATCCAGCCGAGCGTGGCCATCGCGCGGATGGGGCCGAACTCGCGCTTCGGATTGTTCAATTTCGCGAGGACGATGGTGGTCGAGATGCTCCACGTGGGAGTCGCGCACAGAGCGTGGAGCTGGATGAGCACGAGGATGATCGCGGCGCTCCAGTGAAAGTGGATCGCGGTGGTTGCCAGCGCCATCGCGATTGCCGTGGCCAGCGAGAGCCAGCGCAGCAGTCGCACCGGTGCAATGTGCCTGTCGGCAAGCGCGCCGAAAATCAGAGGGGAGATGAAAGCCGAGATTCCGCCGGTGGCGTAGGCGTAGGATTTGATGTGCGCGAGGCCGTGCGTATCCAGCACCGAGGCGAGCGGGACGAACCAAATTCCCATCGCCATCGCGTGGAGGAAAAATAGCACGGCAAGCTCTGTGTATTCACGCCACCATTTTTGATCATGCACGCGTGAGGGAGGCACGAGCACGCGCCGTATGGCAAGCCGCGCTTTGCGCAATATGCCAAACGGCGACAGGAATGTCGCCGCTCCTTGGCGTTACTGGACGACCACGCCGGGTGCGTTGTAGGCGATGCGCTTTCCGTTTTTGGAAATCTCGACGGCATCCGCGCTTTTCAGCTCGATGAAATAGCGGCCCGCCGGGAGGTGCATAGGCTTCGCGCCGGGATAAAGGTAATCCTCGAAGAGCGGCTGGCCGCCGGGGCCATTGCGGATGACGACCCACGTTTTTCTGCGGGGTTCGAGGACGATGACGTCCGACTCGACGCCCGGTGTGTTGTTCTCCTGCGGCGGTGTTGCAATGGCGGGCGCGGGTTTTGGAGGTGATGCGAGTTCGGAGAGTGCGTCGGCGTCGCCGGATGCAATTTTCGCCACCGGCGAAATTGGCTTCGCGCGAGGAATCGCGGGATCCTCGCCGGGCGCAGGCGCGGGAAGTGCGATGATGCGCGGACGCGGCGGCTCCGGCTCGGGTTCGGGATTTTGTTTGCGTGGCGGCGTGTCCTTGAGCGGCTGCACGGCCTCCTTCGCATCGCTGGTTTTGGGCGCCGGGCCGGGCTTGGGATCGGTGTCGGCGATGCGGTTGAAATTACTCCACACGACAAACACGATCACGCCGACGGCCACGATTGCTGCGAGGGCGATGAGCGGCATCCACGAGCCGCCGTCCTTTTGCGGGACGACGAAATCGTAGCGCGTGTCGGTGGCGTCGCGTTGTAGTTTTTTTTCCCCGCCGGCGCGGTTGGTGAGGTATTGGAAATCCTCGACCTTCATCTGCGTCGCGGTGTCAATTTGCGAGGCGACGTCGCTCACGTCCACGCCGAGGAAGCGCGCATACATGAGCAAAAAACTTTTTGCGTAGGCGGCGTTCGGGAATTTCACGAGGTTGCCGTCCTCCAACGCCTGAATGTGCGATGCACGGATGCGCGTGGCGTGCGCGGCCTCCTCGATGCCGAGTCCGCGTGCGGCGCGTGCCTTTGCCAGTCGTTTTCCAAAATCGTGATCCATATTCCGTGCATCAAGTTGGCGGTTGCCGCGCCGCGCGCAATGCAAACCTCGGTTATTCGCCGAGTGGCCGCAAAATTTCGCGCGGCTTCGCGCCGTCGCCGGGGCCGACGTAGCCGCGATCTTCGAGGATGTCCAAAATGCGCGCGGCCCTCGTGTAGCCGAGCTTCAGGCGGCGTTGAAAAAGCGAGGTGCTGGCTTTTCCCTCCTGCTGCATGACTTCGAGGCATTTCGAGACAAGCTCCTCGTCTTCGTCGCTCACATCCTCCTCATCGTCGCCGCCCACGTTTTCGAGTTTGGAGTGGATGTCGCTTTCAAAACACTGCTCGCCCTGCGCGCTTGCGAACGCGACGACGCGGTGGACTTCCTCGTCGGTGACGAGCACGCCTTGCGCGCGAATCATGCGCGAAGTGCCCGGCGGGCGGTAGAGCAAGTCGCCCATGCCGAGGAGTCGCTCGGCGCCGTTTTCATCGAGGATGACGCGGCTGTCGAGTGGGCTGGCGACTTGAAATGCGATGCGGCAGGGGACGTTTGCCTTGATGACTCCGGTGATGACGTCGGCGCGCGGCGTTTGCGTGGCGATGATCATGTGGATGCCTGCGGCGCGTGCTTTCTGCGTGATGCGTGCAATGAGCAATTCCACATCAGCGGGCGCGGTCTGCATGAGGTCGGCAAGCTCGTCCACGATGATGACGATGAACGGCATTTTCTCGGGGACGACGATGCCGTCGTCGCGTTGGACGGTGATGCCGAGTTCGGCCTGCTCGGCGCGATCGAGTTCTTCGCCGACGGTTTCGCGGTCGCTGTCGGGAGTGCCGTAAAGCTCGGAAGTGGCGTTGAGCACGGCTGGGCCGGCGTCTTCCTCTGCGATTTCGCCGAAGGGCCGGCCAAGGATGTCGCTGCTGCTAGCGACATCAGGCTCCGCGTTGAGATCCACTCCGTCGAGTGGCTTCGGTCTTGCAGGAGCGGCGGGCGCGGATTTTTCCGCATCGAGTTCCTTTTGTGATTTTGGCTTCGGGCGGGTGTTGAAGCTGCCGATGTTGCGCACGCCGCACTTGGCGAAAATGGCGTAGCGCTTTTCCATTTCGTTCACGGCCCACTTGAGGGCGAGCAGGACTTTTTTCGGATCGGTGACGACGGGGACGACGAGGTGGGGCAGGGTGTTATACATCTGCATCTCGACGACTTTCGGATCGATCATGATGAGCCGCAGGTCTTCCGGCGTGAAGCGGTAGAGGATGCTGGCGATGATGGCGTTGATGCACACGCTCTTGCCCGATCCGGTGGTGCCGGCGACGAGGCCGTGTGGCATCGCGGCGAGGTCGGCGATGATCGCTTTGCCATACACGTCCTTGCCGAGCGCGATGGGGATTTTTGCCTTCGATGTTGCGAAGTCCTCACATTCGAGCAGTTCGCGGAGGGCGACTTTTTGCTTTTTGGAATTGGCGATTTCGATGCCGACGGTGTCCTTGCCGGGGATGGGTGCGAGGATGTTGATGCGCTCGGCGCGCGTGGCGCGTGCGAGGTCGCGCTCGCAGGTAGTGATGCGATCCACGCGGACGCCCTTGGCGGGATAGACTTCGTAGCGCGTGATGGTCGGGCCTTTCGTGATGTCACCCGCTGTGACGGAGATGCCGAATTCGGAGAGTGTTTCGATGATGCGCGTCTGCACGCCGAGCAATTCGTCGTGGCTGGCGACGACGCGGCCCTCGGTGTCCATCGCGTCGAGCAAATCGAGCGAGGGGAGCTTGTAGTTTTCGTTGTGCAGTGTCGCGAGCAGTTCGATTTTCTTTTTCTCCTTTTCCTTTTTCGTGACGGGCGGGGGCGGCGCGGCGGAATCGAAGATCTTCGGCGCGGGCCGATCGGGTTCCTTTTCGCCTTCGAGCGGGAGGAGTTCGGGTTGCTGGAGTTTTGCCTGTGCTTCGTCTTCCAAGTTGTCGTTTTTCGTGCGGAGTTTGCCCAGGTCACGTTCGAGGCGGCGTTGCTCCCGCTCGAGTTTCTTTTGTTCCAAAATGATGCGCTGCTCCTCGGTGGCGCGCTCGATTTTGCGCTGGTGGTGCGCTTCGATCCATTTGCCGGGCATGGCGATGAGCCGCCGTGCGACGGCGATGGGACGCAGGCCGGTCATCAGGATGAGCGAGATGATATAAACGAGGCCGAGCACGAGCACGGAGGCAGGGCCGAAGATGTTGTGGAAAATTTTGCCGCCGATGTATTGGCCGATGATGCCGCCTTCGCTGGCGATGTTCATTTTTCCACTATCTATGAGCGACCAGCCGAGCACGTGCAGCAGGCAGGCTCCGCTGAATACAAACCCTGCCATCCAAATCGGACGCAGCGCGAATCCCATCGGGCGGCCCAAAAGCGTGGTTGCTCCGTAGGCGATGAGTGAAGCCGAAAGCAGGTAGCTCGCTGCTCCCAAAAATGAGTAGCTCACGCACGCCATCATCGCGCCGAGCGTGCCGACGAAATTTTGCGACGTCTTGCTCGTCGAGGCGGCATGGGAGAGCGGAAACCACGAGGGCACGTCGCGTGGTGTGTAGGAAATAAGCGCGAGGAAAAGCAGGATACCCAGCACGAGAAGGCTGAGTCCGAGAATTTCCTGTATTGAGGAAGAGGTGCGTTCTGCGCGACGGGATTGCGCCATTTTTTTGTGCGGCGACCGTAGCCGCGCGGCGTGTCTTTGCAATGCGGGAGTCGTGCGAGCTTGTCGCGGGCGGGCGGCTGCGGTAAGCGTGCGCACGCATGGTCGCATTCTGTCTGCCTGTTTGTTTTCATTTTCTCGCCGTGCTGGCTGGCGTGGCCGAGGGGCCTCCGCCGGCGTCCGCGCAGACTGATGCTGACTGGGAGGAAAGCGGGCTGCGTGTCTTGTGGGCCACGCTTCCGTGGTTTTTGGTCGCGCTGTCGCTGGCTGCTGCGATCATTTTCATCTACCGGGCGCGGCGGTTGGATGTCGCGCGACGCGACGCGGAGGGGCAACTGGCCGAATTGCGCGTCGAGCGCGAGCATCTCCTCGCGATGCTTGCGAACGACTTGAACAACCCGCTGCAAACGATCCGGCTGGCGTGCGATTCGTTTGGCCCGGGGCCTGTGGATGATAAGACCCTGACGACGCTGCGGCAGACCGTGGAGCGCATGACGCGCCTCGTGAAAAACGTCCTCAACACCACGGCGCTCAATTCCGGGCAGGCGAAATTTGAAATGCGGGAGATGGATCTTTCGAGCGAAACAGCCGCCATCGTCACCGCGATGCAGCCGCGTGCGCAGGTGAAACAGATCACGCTCAGCTTCAAGCCCGGCCCCGGCTGTGTGCGCGCGGATGGTGATGCTCTTGCGCAGATCATGGACGAGGTCGTGGGTAACGCGCTGAAATTTACCCCGCGCAAAGGACGCATCGAAGTGGCCGTGCATCGCGAGGGCCGTCACATCGAGCTGCGCGTGGGGGACAGCGGCCCCGGCGTCGGCGCGGAGGAATTGCCGCGGTTGTTTGCGAAACACACGGGTAGCACGCATGGGCTGGCGATTGTGAAGCGGCTCGCGGAGGCGATGGACGGGATCGTTTTTGCCGAAAGCCCGCAGGGTGCCGGCCTGACAGTCCGCGTGCGTCTGCCGGAGGTTGGCAAATCGTAGCAGCCATGCGCCGGATGTTTTGCTCTTTGTGAAATGGTCGGAGCCGGGACGTGTGAAAACGCGCATCGCAGCGACGGCCGGCCCGGTGCGCGCGGCGGAGATTTACCGCGAACTGGTCGCGAAGGTGTGCGCACGGTTGCCGCACGCGACGTCGGTGATTGTGTATTTTGACCCAATGGAGCGGCGCGCGGAAATCGAGGCATGGATGGCGAAGGATGCGGCCATCGGGCCGACGGAGGATGGTGGCTACTACCTGCTGGCGTTGCGCCGCGGGCAGCCCGCGCTTTTTGAAACCATCCGCTGGAGCACAAGCGACACGCTGGCCTGTGCCGATGCTGCTGGCGTGAAAATACTGCGCCTGCCCGTGCTGCGTGATGTGGATACCGAGAGCGACTGGGTGCGCATCTCGATGGGTTCGTGACTACGCGCGCCTGCCGAGCACCTTCAGCGATTGGGAAGTTTTCTCCATCTCATCGAGTTGCTGAAGAGTCTTGTTTTGCTGTTCGAGCAGTTTGGCGTTCGCATCGCGGATGGCCTTGAGTTGTTCGAGCGGCGATTTCGCAGGCAGCGCTGCGGGTGCGGGTGCCTGTGAGTGGAGCGTGAGGCTGGTCGAGGCGAAGGCAGCCGCCAGCACGAGGATTGTGAGTGCGCGTTTCATTTGTGTGCTCCGCCTCCTCTGGAAACAAAAATTTTGGCGAGGCGAAGATCCTCGGTGATGGCGGCGACTTTATCATCAATGAGCTTTTGATTGGCGATGATCTGCGCCTGTTGTTGTGCAATTTCCGCGACGAGTTGTGCGATTTGCTGTTGCTCGCTGCCGGATTGTGCAATCGCAGGCTGCTGGCTCAGTGCCGCGCCTGCAAAAGCGGCGGCACCAAGTCCGGCGAGAAGGAGTTTGTTGGGCTTGTTCATGCGGTGCTGATTAGCGGGAAGGGTGCCCGGCGTCCCGGAAAATTTCCAAACCAGTGGCATCGGCCTTGCTAAATGCGCGCGTGCGACGACAATGTCGGTGAGACAAAACACTATATGGCCGGACTTTCGCAAACTCAGTCACTCAGCCAGCAGCAAGTTCTGGCACCACAACTTCAGCAAAGCCTTCAAATTTTGCAGGTGCCGATGCTCGAACTACGCGCGCTTATTCAGCAGGAGCTGGATGGAAATCCCACGCTCGAAATGGATGACACCGATCCGAAAATCGAGGACAAGCAGCGCGAGGCGGAGGAGTTCGACGCCGAATTTGAAAAGCTCTCGAAGCTCGATGAGGAATGGCGCGATTACATGGCGCAGAACTCCAGCTACGCCCGCCGCAATGCGGATGACGAGGAACGCCGCCAGTTCTTTTTCGATTCGCTCATACAGGAGCAGACGCTTCAGGAACACCTCCACGAACAACTTCGGAACACCGAACTCACCAAGGACGACATGCAGCTCGGCGAGCTGATCATCGGCAACATTGACGAAGTGGGTTTTCTATCCGCCAAGCCGGAGGAGATCGCCGGCAACACGGGACTTGAACTCGAAGACATCAACCGCGTCCTCGAAATCGTGCAGACCTTTCACCCGGTCGGCGTCGGTTCACGCGATCTTCGCGAGTGCCTCCTCATTCAACTCAAGCGCATCGGAAAAGAGGGCTCACTCGAATGGAAGGTCGTCTCCAACCACCTCGACGACCTCGGGAAAAAACGCTTTCCGGAAATCGCCCGCCGCTGCGGCACGACGGTCGAATGCGTCCAGCGCGCATCCATTTTCGTTGGCACGCTCGACCCAAAGCCCGGACAGATTTTCGCCGCTGACCCGAACAACTACGTGCTGCCCGACGTGACCGTGGAAAAAATCGGCGGCGTCTGGCAAATTTCGCTCAACGGCGACCAGATTCCCCATCTCCGAATCAGCAATACCTACAAGGACCTCATGGCTCAGCAGGCCAGCAAAGAGGAGGTGCGCGATTACATCCGCGAGAAAATACGCAACGGAAAATTCCTCATCAAATCCATCCACCAGCGCCAGCAGACGATCTCGAACATCGCGCACCAAATCGTGGACAAGCAGAAGGAGTTTCTTGAAAAAGGCCCGAGCGGTCTCAAGCCGATGACGATGGTGCAAATCGCAGACATCGTCGGCGTTCACGAGACCACCGTGAGCCGCGCCATCTCCGGAAAATACATGAGCACGCCCCACGGCGTCTATGAGATGAAATATTTTTTCACCCCCGGCTACCAGACCGCCGGCGGTGAAAGCATGAGCAACACGAGCGTGAAGGGCGTCATCGCCGAACTCGTATCGAAGGAAAACCCAAAGAATCCGCTGAGCGACAAGGAAATCGTCGAACTGCTGGAAAAAAAGGGAATCCCCATCGCCCGCCGCACCGTCGCAAAATATCGCAACGAGCTGAACATCCTCCCCAGCAATATGCGGAAGAGCTTCTAGCCCGGTCCTCGTGTCTGTGCAGATTGTTCGTGGTTTGAGATTCCTTTGGAAAAGCTGATGTCCGAAAATCACGAACACCCCGAATTGCTCGCGCCCGCCGGTGGATGGGATTGCCTGCGGGCCGCCGTCGCCAATGGAGCCGATGCGGTTTATTTCGGACTGCCACGTTTCAATGCGCGGCTGCGCGCCGACAATTTCCGCGATGATGAACTGAGCGAGGTCGTGAAATTTTGCCACCGCCACGGCGTGAAAGCGTATGTTGCATTCAACACGCTCGTCTTCACCGGCGAACTCGACGCCGCCGAACTGATGCTGCGCGATTGCAGCCGCGCCGGCGTGGATGCTCTCATCGTGCAGGACATCGGCCTCGTGCGCCTGGCACGCTCGGTCGTGCCTGACCTGCCCATCCATACGAGCACACAGATGACCATCACATCGCCGGAAGGGCTGGCCTTTGCAAAGGAGCTAGGTGTTTCGCGTGCCGTGCTGGCGCGCGAGTTGAGTCTGCGCGAACTTGAGAAATTCAAAAACGAAAGCTCCGAAATATCATTGCCGCTGGAAGTATTCGTGCACGGCGCGCTTTGCGTGGCATACAGCGGCCAGTGTCTCACGAGCGAATCGCTCGGCCAGCGCAGCGCCAATCGCGGCGAGTGCGCGCAGGCGTGCCGCATGCCCTACGAGTTGATCGTGGACGGCGTGCTGCGCGACCTTGGCGACAAGCGTTATCTATTATCTCCGCAGGATCTCGCCGCCGCGGACGAAATCCCCGCGCTGCTCGAACGTGGTGTGACCAGTTTCAAAATCGAAGGCCGGCTCAAGTCGCCCGAATACGTCGCCGCAGTCTGCCAAGTCTATCGCCGTGCGCTCGACGCAGCGATGTCAGGCCGAAGTCAGAACATCGTGAGCGACGACGAACGTTATCAGCTCGAGATGACTTTTTCGCGCGGGCTATTCTCCGGCTGGATGCACGGCGTGGATCACCAGCAGCTCGTCTCCGCGCGCTATGGAAAAAAACGCGGCCCGCTTGCTGGACGCATCGCGCGCGTCGGGCGCGACCATGTGGAGTTTTCTCCGCTCATCGCACTCAAGCCCGGCGATGGCGTGGTCTTCGACACCGGTGGCGACACGAATGACGAGCAGGGCGGGCGCATTTACGAAATACACGGCGGGCGGTTTTATTTCGAGCACGGCAAAATTGATTTCTCCAAACTCAGCCCCGGCCATCGCGTTTGGAAAACTGACGACCCCGCGCTGAACAAGCGCCTCCAGCAAAGCTACGCGGGGCGCATCGAGCCGCGCACACGCACCGGAATCACACTCATCGTTCGCGGCAAAGCGGGCGAGCCGCTCGAAGTCGAAGCGCTCGTCGCTGCACCGCTGACGACTGTGGTTGTGCGTTCGACAATTCCGCTGCAAGCCGCGCGCACAGCCCCGCTCACGCCGGACAAACTCCGCGAGCATCTCGGGCGTTTCGGCGAGCATCCCTACGAACTCGCCGAACTGCGTAACGAACTCGAAGGCGAAGTCATCTTGCCCATCGGCGAACTCAACCGCCTCCGCCGCGAGCTGGCCTTCCAACTCGACACAGCACTCGAACACAAACGCGCCGAGTCGTCGAAAACATGGCGCGATGTATTCAAAGCAACCGCCCATTCGGCATCCGACATCCGACATTCGTCATCCAACCTCACTGTTCTCTGCCGCACGATGGAGCAAATCGAAGCCGCTATCGGCTGTGGTTTGCAAACGCTCTACGTGGATTTCGAGGACATCCGCCGCTACCGCGATGCCGTGGCACTGGTGCGGAAAAGTAGTGCCGCAGTTTATCTCGCGACTCCGCGTATTCAAAAGGCGGGCGAGCAGGGTTTCTTCAAATTGATCGAGAATGCGGAGCCTGACGGCGTGCTCATCCGCAATCTGGGCGCGATTGATTATTTTCACGATAGCTCGCTGCGGCGTGTCGGCGACTTCTCGCTGAATGTCGCAAATCCACTAACCGCGCAGCATTTCATCGCGAAGGGAATCGAACGGCTCACGATCAGCTATGATCTCAACATTGAGCAGGTGCTTGACCTTCTCGCCGACGCGCCGCCCTCGTGGTTCGAACTGACACTGCATCAGCATATGCCGATGTTTCACATGGAGCACTGCGTGTTCGCCGCATTCATGTCGAAGGGAACTTCGTTTCTCGATTGCGGACGGCCGTGCGACAAACACCGCGTGCATTTGCGCGATCGCGTCGGAATGGAGCATCCGTTACGCGCGGATGTGGTCTGCCGCAACACACTCTTCAACGCTGTCGCACAAACCGGCGCGCGATATTTTGCCGCGCTTGCCGATGCAGGGCTGCGTGCATTTCGTGTAGAATTGCTGGAGGAGGATGCGGAGGAAAGCGCACGCGTCCTGCGTTCCTACCAGTCACTCCTGCGCGGCGAACGCGACGGCGATTCGCTCTGGCGCGAACTAAAGGCGCAAAGCCAGCTCGGCGTCACACGGGGCACGCTGCTGGAAAAAGAAACGATCTCCGCAACGGCGGCGCGCGGTTGATTGTGTGCGGGATTTTATTCGCGCCTCGCCGTCAGCAATTTTCTTTTCGCCTCCTCACCATCCATGCCTTCGATGGAGACAAGTTTGTCCCGCGATTTTTCACCGTGGAAAAGCGTGACGGTGCGGGGAGGGACGCCGAGTTTTTGCGCGATGTATTCCAACAGTGCGGCGTTTGCTTTTCCATCCACGGCGGGGGCTGCGACTTTCACTTTCACAGCGTCTCCGTATTCGCCGGAAATTTCGTTACGCCTCGCGTTGGGAACGATGCGCAGTTTCAGCGCGGTCACGTTCGGCTACGATTTGATGTAGACACCGATGAGCGGGCGATGGCTCGGCGTAGGCGAGGTGAAGTCGCTGACGAATCCTGTCTTGGTGCGAAACTCCACGTGCCCCGCGCCGCCTCCGCCGTAAACAAGGACGCTACCGACTGGCGCTTTATAGGGATCGGAGACGCGGATTTTTGTGAATCCATAGCTGCCTGAGAGTTCGCCGCCCGCCTGTTTTGCGTAGGCTGTTTTTGGACGTGAATCCACGAGTCCCGCGCTGAGAAGCGCATCTTTCACGTAGTGCCAGCAAGAGCCGTGGCTGTGTGCGTGTGCGCGTGTTGCGGCAATCTCGGCGGCGTGAACCATCCGTTTATCGTAGCGAAATTTCGACGCTTGCGGGCCGAAGAATGAAAGCTGGGCAGGATCAATTTTTTTCGCGGCGGTAGCTTCGTAGAGCGAGGCGTTGTCCACGATGGCAATCGCTGCTACTTTTTTGGACTTGGATGCCTTTGAGGCAGTCCTTGAGTTCTTTCCCTTTGACGATTTTGTGCGGCTGGCCTGAGACGAGTGCTTGGAGTGGCCTTGTTTGCTACGACCCTTTTGCTCGGCCTTCGTGCGTGCCTCTGCCGACGCAGTGATGAACGCGAAAAGCGCCACCACAGCGGCGATACGTTTGATATTGGCAAATGGGTTCATCAAGTTGACGCGGAAGGCTAAAGGCGTGCGTGTCTCAGTCAAAGCATTTGTCCGACCCTTCAGACAATTCTTTGTAACCTGAATTTGACGCAAGCGGTGGCTTGTCGCCGTTCTGTCGCATCAATATCTTGTGGGTGTGACGTTGGAGACGCCGCTGGACGAGCTTGATTTCCTGCCGCCGAATCGCGCTCGGCTGCTCGAACGCTTCGGCCTGCCGACGGTCGGCGCGCTGCTCCTGCACTTTCCCCGCCGCTACGAGGACCGCAACCAGTTCGACCGCTTCCCGAACGACACGACCGATCAGCCGGTTTGCGTTTGCGGCATGGTGAAAAAGACGAGCATCCGCAGGATTCGCGGGTGGCAGAAAATGTTCGACGTGCTCATCGAGGAGGACGGCGCGAGTGCATTCGGAGGGCGGCTGGTCTGCCGGTGGTTCAATTCGCACTGGGTCGAAAAAATGATCGTCCAGGGACATCGGCTTGTTGTTTACGGAAAGCCGAAGCGGAGCGGCGGCAATGTGATCATCGCGCACCCGGAGTTTGAGGTGATCGAGGACGACGCGGAGGAAAGCATCCATCTGCGGCGCATCGTGCCCATTCATGCAGCGACGGAGGGCATTTCACCGCGCGTGTTGCGGCGGATTGTGTGGGATGTTTTGGAGCAGCTTCAGGACGACACCGTCGAGCAACTCGTGCCGGAAAAACTCGACGCCACTCCGCGGGCATGGGCGCTGCGCGAGATGCACTTTCCCGCGAGCATGGAATCGCTGGCGAAGGCGCGGCGGCATCTCGTGCTGGAAGAATTTCTCGCCATGCAGCTCGCGGTTTCTGCGAAGCGCACGGAGTTGAAAGCCGAGCGTGGAGAGCCGCACTGCGGGCCTGGCGAATGGATGCGCCGTCTGCATGACTCGCTTCCATTTCCGCTGACCAAGGCGCAGCAACGATCCATCGCTGAAATTCGCGATGACCTCGCCTCGTCGCGCCCGATGAACCGTCTGCTCCACGGAGATGTGGGCTCCGGCAAGACGCTCGTGGCGATGAGTGCGATGCTACTTTGCATCGAGGCCGGCTTTCAGGCGGCGCTCATGGCTCCGACGCAGATTTTGGCGGAGCAGCATTACCTGACTTTTCGACGGCTGCTCGATCCGCTTGGTGTTCGTGTCGCGCTTCGCACGGGTGCGCGGCGTGAGTATGGCGGCGAGATGCCGCTGTTTGATCCAAGTCCGCGCACGGACAGCGCGCCGGGCGAGCCGCACATTTTGGTCGGGACGCACGCGCTTTTGTATGAAGGCGCGGGGTTCACGCGGCTGGGACTGGCGGTGATTGATGAGCAGCACAAATTTGGCGTCGTGCAGCGCGCGCGGCTGCGTGAGCAAGGGAGCGCGCCGGATGTGCTGGTGATGACGGCGACGCCGCTCCCGCGCACTTTGACAATGACGATCTACGGCGACCTCGATGTTTCCACGCTCGATGAAATGCCTGCCGGTCGCGGCAAAATCATCACAGGAGTGCGCGCGCCATCGAAATTGCCGGAGGCGGCGAAATTCATCCGCGAGCAACTCGACGCCGGGCGGCAGTGCTACATCGTTTATCCGCTGATCGAGGAGAGCGAAAAGCTGGAGGCGAAGGCGGCGACTGCGGAGTTTGCGAAATGGAGCGAGTTGCTGGCGCCGTTGAAATGCGAACTCATCCACGGCCGCGTGCCGCCGGAGGAGAAGGATGCGATCATGACGCGCTTCCGCTCCGGCGAGACGAAGGCGCTCATTGCGACGACGGTGATCGAGGTGGGCGTGGATGTGCCGAACGCAAACGTGATGCTTATTGAAAACGCGGAGCGTTTTGGCCTCGCGCAGATCCACCAGCTCCGCGGACGCATCGGGCGCGGCGAGCACAAGAGTTACTGCATTCTTATCACAGGAACAGACGAGGAGGAGGCGATGGAAAAACTCCGCGTGTTGGAAAAGACGAACGATGGATTTGAAATTGCGGAGGCGGATCTTCGCCTGCGCGGTGCGGGGGATTTACTCGGCACGGCGCAGAGCGGACTGCCGCCACTCAGACTGGGCGATCTTTTCCGCGATGCGGATTTGATGAAGCTGGCGCGCAACCACGCGTATTTGATTTTTGAGCAGGATCCGAAGCTCGAAAGGCCCGGGCACGCCGGGTGTCGCGTGCTGCTGAACGAAACGCGCCGCACGATTCTCGCGCAGGTTTCGTGAGCGGGGCTACGAACGAAAGTTCAATCCGCCGATGAGGCGAAGGCCTTCCAGCGTGAGGTTTTCGTGGACGGTGGAAATTTCGCGGACGCCTGCGGCGATGAGCGAGGCGTAGCCGCCGGTGGCGACGACTTTCATTTTGCGCACGCCGAGTTTGCCGCGGATTTCCGCGAGGATTTCCCGCACGAGGCCACGGTAGCCATAGACGGCACCGGCGAGCATGGCGTGGCGGGTGGATTTTCCGATGGGGCCGGGCGGTTCGAGCAGTGTGATTTTCGGCAGGAGCGCGGTGCGCTGATGCAGGTAATCGGTCATCGCTTCGAGGCCGGGCGCGATGACGCCGCCGATGTATTTTTTTGCACTGCTCAAAATGTCGAACGTGACTGCGGTGCCAAAATCTACGACGACGCAAGGCGTGCCGTGGAACGCGGCGGCGCTGGCGGCGTTGGCGAGGCGATCCGCGCCGATGCTGCGCGGGCGGGGATATTGGATGCCGACGCCGAGTTTGCTGCGGTGCGAGACGAGGTGGAGCGGGAGGCCGTCGAGGCACTGCGAAATGAGCGCGCTTTTTTCCGGCACGACGCTGCACATGACGATGCGTGCGAAGCGCCAGCCTCGAAGGATGTGGTGCAGGCTCGTGGCGTCGAGTGCGGAGGTGCGGAGTTTTCGCACGGGGCCGATGGCGTCGCGTGAGGCGAGGGCAAATTTTGTGAAAGAGTTGCTGTTATCAATCAGCAGGAACTCGGCGGCGGGCATGGAGGGATTGCACGCGAGCACAGTGGGTGTTGTCCACGAAATACGTGGGGAGGGATTCGATGGACATGGGCTTCGGCGCTTCCAAAAACTCGACAGGCGGTGCGCGGGCAATTTACTTTGCGCTCATGCCTACTATCCCACTCGAAGACACTTTCACAGACATCATCGGCAAGGCCATGCGGGGGCTGCATCTCGATGACCAATCACTTGCTCAACGCGCTGGCATCGGCTTGCCGGATTTGCAGACGCTTCGAGCTGGGGATTTCAGCAGCGCAGCAGCGGCGAAGATTGCGCCGGTGCTCGGACTGTGCGCCGGTGCGCTGACGGCGCTCGCGGAGAAGCGGTATTTTCCAGTGCCGGTCACGCTCGACGGGCTGGCACAATTCAACACGCCTTACGAGGACATGACGGTGAATGCGTATCTCGTCTGGGACCCCGTCACGAAGGACGCGGCTGTTTTCGACACAGGTGCGGATGCAAGTGGCATCCTCGCCGAGGCGCAGTCGCGCGGCCTCAACGTGCGGCACATTTTCATCACGCACACGCACGGGGATCATATTTTTGACCTCGACCGCCTGCGCGAAAAAACCGGGGCCGAGGTGTGGGCCGGGGATCGCGAACCGGTCGCAGTCGCGCATATTTTTGCACCGGGCCAGAGCTGGCAGTTTGGCGGGCTGAAAGTGGAGAGCCGTCTCACGTGGGGTCACTCGCCGGGTGGAATCACCTACGTCATTAGCGGGCTGGCGCGGCCTGTGGCGATCGTCGGCGACAGCATTTTTGCCGGCAGCATGGGCGGCGGCGGCGTGAGCTACGCCGATGCGGTGAAGAACAACATCGAGCAAATCCTGACACTGCCGCCCGTCACCGTGATCTGTCCCGGCCACGGCCCGCTCACGAGCGTGGGCGAGGAGCAGAAGAATAACCCGTTTTTCGCACGGTAAAGCCGCGCCGCGCCTCTACGAAGACTTCGCCCCGGGATAGGGGATGAAGGTGAAATGCGTATTGATGTTTGTCGTGTTGATCGAACTCGGGTTGTCGTTCGTGTTTGGCGAAAAATTCGGATCAAAGATCGCGCGTTTTATGAGTTCGACGTGCCCGTCACAGAAAAGAAAATGGGCAGCGTTATTCTTGTCTGTTTCGGCAGCTCCGGGGGCGTCGGAACCAAAGTAGGCTTTGATATACTTCGGGTTGCAGTTGGCGAAATCGTCGTTTTTTTCGGCCATAAAAACGGTGGTTGAAGTATATTCGATGCGACTGATGGGCTGTGTGGGTTCAGCGCTGTTGCTGAGAAAATAATTCATCGAGTAGCAGAACAGGAATTTCTGCGGCGGCTTGACGTATTGCATACCGTCATCCTTGGGAACGGCGGGATTGATCCAGACGCTCCGGTTGCCGGGCTTCGGTGGATTTGTCACATAGTAGGGGTCTGATAGTGGTTTTTCGTCAATGTATGGAGGTAACCGATTGAACCAGGCATTGGTGTCATAAAGTTTGATGCTGCTGCTGCCCTGACCGTCGGACGGCATAAGGCCGTTGTTATCGCCGAGGGAGCGATTGAGGGCAACGCCCCACTGTTTGAGGTTGTTGAGCGAGATGGTCTGGTTTGATCTTTGTTTGGTGCTCCCGAAAATTGGGAAGAGGAACGCTGCCAGAATAGATATAATCGCGATGACGACGACGAGCTCGAGTAAAGTGAAGGCGATATTCAGTTGTTGGCGGCAGAAACGCATGGATATGTTTTGGGAGTCGGATGAAAATTCCGTCCTCAATGCCAGCAGGTCAAGTGTCGGTATGCAACAAGCGTGTGACAGAAGGATTGAAATAGCCGCTGAGTGCTATGGTCCAAAACGAATGCTACCTGAACTGTTGCCACGCAAAAAAACACCACCCGCTTCGCCTGCCCCGCTGTTTGCCTTGCGTGAAGCTGCTCCAGAGAATGGAATGACTTTTTTCAGCAGGGCATCCTTGTAGCTGCCGGTGAAAAGACCGGTGCTTGTATTGAATTTGAGTGTTACCAATTCCGCCCCGAGTGGCCCGACGCTTTGCTTTGTGGCATCGAGCGTCGCGGCATTGAAATTCAGGGCAAGATCCACGGCCGGCGGTTTGGCCGGTTTTGTGTATGATGGCGCTGCGAGAGATAATTTTCCGATGCCGCCTGTTGATTGAAGAATGATGCGTGTATTGGAAGCGGGCTTTACGTAGTGGGAGCCGTGAAGCGCGATATTTCCGATGAATGGATCCGGGTCTGCGCCTGTGGTGAGCGGCTCGGCCCAGTCTAGGGATGCCGTCAGATCGCTGCTAGGCTGTGTATTGTCATAGGTTACGAGTCCGGAAACATTGCCGTGCAATTTATCCAGCGCAAAAAATAATGGGAAAACTACAGCGCCCGAATTGCGCTTGGCGAGTTTGGTGCCCGCTGTTACAGGCGAGCCGTCCCCGAATTTGCCTACGAATTTCACAGTGCCGAGCTTGCCAATGTTCGCACGACCATAACCAATTCCAGTTGGGAAGTTCGCGTCGTTGTTGGTGAGTGCCGGGGGCATGAGCACGTTGTAAAATCCCGCATAAGCATCGGAAACTTTGCCAAGGTCAACGCCCTTGGGTTTGTGCCAGTCATTGAGGTCCGCAGTGATTGTGGAATTGATACCGGTGGCTGTGACGGCACCGCTGATCTGCCGGTCTCCGGCCTGGCTCAAGGTGAGGTTCAATGTGATGGTGTATGCAGCACCGCCCTTTTTCTTGATGGTGGTTGTCCAAAACCCGTTGCCGAGAATCTTGCCCTTGAGCGGGAACGTAAGGGTGCCGATTTGCACAGTGCCCGTAAAAAGACCGGATTTTGAGAGGACTAGCTTGAACAATCCCCGCTCGACCGCGCTGCCGCCAGTGACAAGTCCATAGTAACTGCCGCGAATGTTGGTGATGAAGGGATCGGGAACGAAATTGGCCGTAAGAACCAAATTTGGTTTTGTCTCGAAATCGAGCGTCTCGGTGACTGCGGTCAGCACGGTGACGTTGTTGATTTTCCCCACCCACCCGTTGAAAACCGAGCCGGGTGCGGGTGTGGCTTTTACCGAAAAAATCTGGCCGGCCGTCACGCCGCCGCGCGAATCCTGAAAAGGCACCTGACCGACGACCATCGTGATTTTTTTGCCCGGCGATACGAAAAATGCACCGGTGACCGTGCCTGCGACCTTTCCGTTGTCAGCCATGCTGTAGCCTGTCGCGGCGCAAGTGACGGATATGGTGCCCTGCTTGCTAAAAGTGAACTCCCTCGGTGCTGTGGTGATCGCATTACCGTCTATGTCCGTGGCGCGCACGGAGACGCGGTTTTTTCCGGGGTCGAGTTGGGCGTTTGGCAATATCCAGTTTCCGGCATTATCGAGTTGTGCCAACATAAAAGTCCCTGGATTTGCCTGTGTGCCGACCTGCACCTCCACGGTATCAACAGCACCCGGCATTGTCTGACCAAAGATGGAACGCGTATCCGAAGCCTTGCCCACGATATTGTATTTGCCGTCCACAGTGACGTCATTGGTGGTCACGATTGCATTGGCGGCTGGCTGGGTAATTGTCACTATCGGAGCAATACTATCAATCGCCCCATAGACATGAACATCCGAGAGGTTGTCCGTTACACGGCCCTGCGGATCAGGCTTGGCGCTTGCGCTGCCAAGGATGTAGCAGCTCCTTATATCCATACCAAAAGGACCGAATACCATCTTTGCCAGAAGATCATTTCGATTAATGCTCGGCTCGTTCACATCGGGGTAGTAGTCGCCACTGACAACCGATGTTAAAGGCTGATCAACTCCATAGAGAAGCGGGTCTGATACGCTGAAAGAAAAGTTCACTCGTGCGGATGTCCACGCGATATTCATGGAGCCTGCATTCACTTCGTTCCCATTGTCGTCGTAGCCCAGAACTGGGATGGTGATCGAACGATTGTGTTTGCTGTCGAGAGGGTCGTAATCTGGATCGTCTCCGAGGGTTCCGCTCATGGTGAACTCGCCAATGGTAATTTCGTAAGGGCTGAAAATATCCAGATTATCAGGGTTGCTGACATCAAAACCATCCAGCGAACCGGTGGCGCCGATTGTGATGGTGCCCCGTGATCTCGTGAGATAATCACCCGGAGAGAACGGGTCTCCGATCACTTCGTCTCGGTAAGTTTCATCAAAGGAAAAACTGGGCGGAAAATTTGTTGGAAAAGGTAAAAACGCCTGCCCGTGAACGAGGGTCAGAGAAATAAAGCTGAGGATAAAGTGCAGCCAGTGGCGCATAGAAAGGTGCGGGACAATACAGGTGGGTAATTACATTGCAAGTGGAGCATCTCGGGCTGCGCCATACGATTTTGAGAAAAAAATCACACCTTTCGTGCCTCTGCTTGCCCGCGAATCGCCAGCCGCTAGTCTGCTTCCCCGATGTCCGAACACCTGACCCCGATGATGCAGCAATACCAAGGCATCCGGCGCACTTTGCCGCCGGATACCCTGCTGCTTTTCCGGCTCGGCGACTTTTACGAGATGTTCTTTGAAGACGCCAAGGAGGCCTCAGCGATCCTCAATGTCGCGCTCACGAAGCGAAACGGCACGCCGATGTGCGGCATCCCGCATCACGCGTGCGATGGCTACATGAGGCGGCTGATCAAAGCGGGGAAGCGCGTCGCGATTTGCGACCAGGTGAGCGAGCCGAAGCCGGGGCAGATCGTCCAGCGCGAGATCACCCATATCGTCTCGCCGGGCACCGTCGCAGATTTGCAGATGCTGGATGCGAAACGGAACAACTTCCTCGCCGCAATTCATCCCGGCGAAAAAGGCGCGCACGGTTTTGCATTTGTGGATCTCACCACCGGCGATTTCCGCTTCACCGAGCTTGCCGATGACGCCGCGCTCGCCGACGAAATCGCGCGCGTCCAGCCCGCCGAGGTGATCGTGAGCGACGAGCACGCCGCGCTTTACCGCGAAATTCACGGCATCCAGCTCCGCGACGGCTACACGTTTCTCGCCGACCACGCCTACTACACGCTGCGCGATCATTTCAAAGTGCAGTCGCTCGATGGATTTGGCTGTGCCGAAATGCCGGCGGCGCAGTGCGCGGCGGGCGCCATCATCAACTATTTAAAAGAACTGCGCCGCTCGCTCAGCCACATCACCCGGCTCGCTGCATATCGCAATTCGCAGTTCATGATCGTGGACGCCGCAACGCAGGCGAACCTCGAACTCGTCGTCGCGCGTGGCGGCGGCCGCGACACCTCGCTGCTTGGCTGTCTGGACCGCACGCACACGCCGATGGGCGCGCGCAAGATGCGTGACTGGATTCTCCATCCGCTCTGCGATCTCGCCGTGCTCCACGCACGGCAGGAACTCATCGGCCGCTTCATTGCCGAGCCATTCATCCTCGGAAATTTGCGCGAAACTTTGAAAGGCATCCGCGATCTTGAGCGCACCATCGGTCGCCTCACACAAACCGGCGGAAATGCGCGCGACCTGCAAGTCCTCCGCACTTCGCTCGAACAAATCCCGCAGCTTCGCACCGACCTCGAATCGCTCCTGCGAGGGCCGGATGCGCTTGTCACATCGTCCGCACCCAGCGGTAATCTGCAACTGGCCGCAAGCATCCACGCCGACCTGCACACGCTCCCGCACATCGTCGAGCTTTTGACAAAAGCCATGGTGGACGAACCGACTGCGATGACCAAGGAAGGCGGCATCTTCCGCGACGGCTACCACGCCCCGCTCGACGAACTCCGCCACGCCTCGCGCGCCGGCAAGGATTGGATGGCCCAGCTTCAACAAAAAACCATCGAGGAGACCGGAATCAAGTCGCTGAAAATCCGTTACACGAGCGTCTTTGGCTATTTTATCGAAGTCACAAAATCCAATCTCAGTTCCGTCCCGCCCACGTGGCACCGCAAGCAAACCATCGCCAACGGCGAGCGCTTCATCACGCCGGAGTTGAAGGAGGTCGAAAGCAAAATCCTCGGTGCCGACGAACGTTCGCAGGCGCTCGAATACGAACTCTTCCTCCAGCTCCGCGACGAAGTCCTGCGCGAACTCACCCCGCTACAAGCCACAGCATCCGCCGTCGCCACGCTCGATGTCATCGCCGGCCTCGCGGAAACCGCGCGCCTTTTCGGCTACTGCCGCCCGCAACTCAGCGACGAACTTCGCATCCGCATCACCGACGGACGCCACCCCGTTTTGGATCAATCGCTCGTGGAGGAAAAATTCGTCCCCAACGACACATCGCTCGACGAAACCGCGAACCGGCTACTCATCATCACAGGCCCGAACATGGCCGGCAAAAGCACCTACATCCGCCAGGTCGCGCTGCTCGTCCTCATGGCGCAAATCGGCTCGTGGGTTCCCGCGAAGCAGGCGGAAATCGGAATCGCCGACCGCATTTTCACCCGCGTTGGTGCGAACGACGATCTCTCGCGCGGGCAGAGCACCTTCATGGTCGAGATGAACGAAACCGCCAACATCTGCAACAATGCCACCGCGCGCAGCCTCGTCATCCTTGATGAAATCGGCCGCGGCACGAGCACGTTTGACGGCCTCAGCATCGCGTGGAGCGTCGCCGAATTTCTCCACGACGAACCCAAGTGCCGCACGCTCTTCGCCACGCACTACCACGAACTCACCGAACTCGCGCTCACCCGCAGCAGCGTGAAAAACTGGCACATCGCAGTCCGCGAATGGAACGACGCGATCATCTTCCTCCGCAAAATCGTCGCCGGTGGCGCGGACAAAAGCTACGGCATCCAAGTCGCCCGCCTCGCCGGTCTCCCCGCGCGCGTCATCGCACGCGCAAAAGAAATCCTCTCCAACCTCGAGCAGCACGAACTCACCGCTGACGGCAAACCCATGCTCGCGGAAGCGCCAGCGCCAAAAAAACACGGCAAACCACGCGGAAAAAAGGCAGCTGAGAAAGCAATGCAGGCGATGCCGCCACAGATGAATCTGCTTTGAGCCGATGCTGAAAACAATTCGCTTTCTTGTCACCATCTGCGCAGCGCTCTCTGCAAGGGCGGTGGAATTGCAAAAGTTTGCGTTTGAGAAAGCGGAGATGGGAGTTCCATTTCAGATCACGATCTTTGCTGAAAAGGAAAGTGATGCGAGTGCAGCGGCGGATGCAGCGTTCACACGCATCGAGGCGTTGAATGCAATCTTCAGCGATTACGAGGACGACAGCGAACTGGCGAAACTTTCGCAAAGCTCGGGCGGAGGCAAAGCGGTGAAGGTTAGCGAAGATTTGTGGACGGTGCTATCACGCGCGCAGAAACTGGCGGTGCAGACGGATGGAGCATTCGACGTGACTTGCGGGCCGCTCACGAGCGTTTGGCGGCGGGCACGGCGGAAGAAGGAACTGCCGTCACAAGAATTGGTCGCGGAGATGCGAGACCGCGTTGGCTTTAAAAAAATGCGACTGGATGAAAAAAAGCGCACAGTGGATTTGCTCGCTCCACAGATGCGCTTAGATCTCGGCTCCATCGCGAAGGGCTATGCTTGCGATCAGGCAGTGAGAGTGTTGAAGGAAAAAGGACTACCTATTTCACTAGTGGCTGCTGGTGGAGACACGGTTGCGGGCGACGCGCCGCCGGGCCGAAAAGGCTGGCGCGTGGAGATTGGTTCGCTCGACGCGGAGGGTGATGCGCCCAAACCGGCGCCGCCTGTCGTGGAGATTGCGAATGCTGCAATTTCGACGAGCGGAGATCGGTTTCAGCGACTGGAGATCGGCGGGAAGCGCTACTCGCACATCCTCGATCCACGCACAGGCCAGCCTCTCACCGACCACAATCTCGTGACCGTGATCGCCCGCGACGGCCTGACGGCGGGCATCTCGACCGCGTGCAGCGTGATTGGTCCCGAACAAGGCCTGAAGCTCGTCGCCCGGTGGAAGGCCGCCGCGTTTTTTCAGCGCCAGCCTGCGGACAAAGTTGAACTTACCGAGTCGCCGGGTTGGGCCGACTGGCTCTTAAAATAGCCCGCTATTTCTTCTCGAAGCTCATGCCCTTTTTCTCCGCCTGTTCGCGCACGGCGGTGGTGACTGCGCTCGCGAGCGTCGGATTCTTGCTCAGCTCCTTTTGTTTTTCTGCGACGTATTTGTCGCGCTCGGCTGCGAGGCTGCTGAGTTTCTTTTGGAGTTCCTCGCGCTCGGTGCGTTTCTTTTCCACGTAGGTCTTGCGCTCTTCCACGCTCATCTTCCGCATTTCCTCCGGTAGTTCCGCATCCGCGACCTTGCTGATGTCGAAGCCTTTCTGCTTTGCGCGATCCACTATATCCCATGAACCATTGTCGTAGTTCGCGGAGGCTTTGCTCGCGGCACGCTTGGCAATCACTTCGGGGGCTGCCGGTGCCGCAGCGGCGTTCGCGTCCTGAGCGATCTGCCTGCCTTTACCTTCTGCACCTTTTGCACCGTAGGCCACGTAGGTCGTGTTCAGTTTTGCGTTTAATTCGGCGATGTCCTTATCCTGCGGTGCAGGGATCGCGGCGACCTGCGCGTTGTGGTTGATGATGAGAAAACGTCCGTCGGAAATTGCCGCCGCGTCCTTCCACATGCCGCTGATGCCCTCGTTTTCCGGGCCGCAGTGGATGGTGTTCACGATGATTCCCTTCGAGATCGCTGCCTTGCACGCGACGGTGTATTTCACCGGCCCTTGCGTGAAAGGTTCATTGCCTGCGATGAAGATCGCCTTGTAAGTCTTCGGCGAATTGTCCCATTCGAGTTTCTCCACCGCATCGCGGATGACCCAGCCGCAATACTCCTCGCTGCCGGCATTTTTCTGCGAGATGGAGAAAAGTTGTTCGCTCAGTTTATCGAGGTCGTCCGTGAGCGGCGAAAGCTGGTGGATATAGCCGACATTCGAAGGTGCATTATTCAGCCCGTATTCAAAAAGCGCGACCTGCACGCGCGGCGCTTTGCCGTCCTGTTTGGCGGAGATGAATTCGTTGACGATATTCCAGAGCTGCGTTTTTGCCTGTGCGATCAGCCCGCTCATGCTGCCCGAGTTATCGAGCAGGATGGCGATTTAAACTACCGGCTGGTCGGACTTGGCGTCCGAAGCGTGGGTGAAGGAAAGCCCGCAGAGAGCGAGCGTGGCGATGGCTAGTGTGCGTGTTGTTTTCATGCCGCGAACGTAGCGCACTGTGATAACGGAGTTGTCAGGACTTCGTGCGGGAGTTGTAAAAAATTCGTTAGCAATCAACGCCGTTATTGCACATCGGCGGAAACTGCTCATGTATTTGAAAAATAACACTCACCTCCCATGAAAATACTACTAGTCGAAGACGAAGAAAAAATCGCCCGTTACATCGCGAAAGCCCTAACAGCCGAGGGCCACACGGTGGAGACCATTCACAAAGGCGACGAAGGTCTCAAAGCCGCAACGACCCGCCCGTTTGACATCATCCTTCTCGATCTGGCGCTGCCGGGTTGCGACGGCATCGAAATCCTCCGAGCCATCCGCAACCGCAGCGTCGCCACGCCGGTGCTCATCATCACTGCACGCGGCGAACTGCCCGACCGCATCAGCGGCCTCGATCTCGGCGCCGACGATTATTTACCGAAGCCGTTTGCGATGGAGGAATTGATCGCCCGTGTGAATGCGCTCACCCGGCGCAAGGGCACCGACAGTTCGCCGCTGCTGCGCGTCGGCGATCTCGTGTTGAATGAAACCACACGCGATGTGATTCGCGGCACGACCAAACTCTACCTCTCGCTGCGCGAATTCGGGCTGCTCAATTTCCTCATGCGCCACATGGGCCGCGCCTTTACGCGCACGGAATTGTGCGAGCACGTGTGGAAGAGCGCGCTCGATGACGAAACGAACGCCGTGGACGTGTATATCCAGCGCGTGCGCCGTAAGGTGGATGAGGATTTCCCCGTGAAGCTCATCCAGACAGTGCGCAACGTCGGCTATAAAATCGAAGCGCCGGCGGCATGAGCGCACTGCCCTTGCGGGTCAAAGTCGCGCTTTGGTCCGCACTGATGGCCGGCGGAGCGATGGGGCTTGCGCTCTTCGGCATCCGCTACTTTCTCCAATACGAACTGATGGAGATTTTGGATCAGCGCATGGATCGCGTGGCGAGCGAGATTTTTTGGAACCTCGATCAACGCCCCGGCGGCCCCGCTGAAGCGCGCACTTTCATCGCGGACGATCTCATGCCGCCGTCCGCCGCCTCGCATTTGATCGAGATCATCGGCGCAAACAAACAGACGCTCTACCGCTCCCCCAACCTCAAGGACACGGGCCTTCATGACGGCCAGCCGGAGTTGCACGAATTCACTTTCCGCGAACGGCCCTACCGTGTCGGCACCTACTATCACAAATCGCTCACCCTCCACCTCGGCGCGTCGCTCGCGAATGACGATGCCACGCTCACCCGTGTCTCACACGCCATCATCATTTCGCTGCCGGCGATCCTGCTGTTCAGTCTCGCGGGCGGACTGCTGGTGGCCGTCCGCGCTCTGCGGCCTGTGAAAAAAATCACCGATGCCGCGCGGCGCATCACCACGGAAGATCTGCACCAGCGGCTGCCTGTGCCTGCTGCGAATGATGAAATCCACGAACTCACCGAGGTGCTCAACAAAACGTTCGAGCAGCTCGAAAAAGGATATACTCAAGCCGTTCGCTTCTCATCCGACGCATCACACCAACTCAAGACGCCAATCACCGTCATGCGTTCGTGCATCGAGTCCCTCATGCGGCAGCCCGGCCTTTCGCCCGAGCATTGTCGCGAGCTGGATGAACTCCTCCAGCAGACGCGCCGTCTTTCCTCGCTGGCTGAGGGTCTGCTCCTCCTCGCGCGCGCCGATGCCGGGCGTCTTGTCGTCAAAGCGGTGGAAACCGATTTGCGTCAACTCATCGAAGGTTGTCTCGAAGATGC
The DNA here is from genome assembly GCA_903929475.1 of uncultured Spartobacteria bacterium. Taxonomy (GTDB): domain Bacteria; phylum Verrucomicrobiota; class Verrucomicrobiia; order Chthoniobacterales; family Chthoniobacteraceae; genus SXWH01. The sequence goes on along the minus strand of CAIYUV010000122.1, from coordinate 51,635 downwards.
CGAAGTCCTCGCCGCCCAGCGCAAACTCCGCATCGAGCACGACCTGCCGGAAAAAATTCCTGCCATCGCCGACGAGGCGCGCGTCGAGCAGGTGCTGCTGAACCTTCTCGAAAACGCGGTGAAATATAATCGCGACGGCGGGCTCATCAACGTCAGCGCAGGCACCGACGAGGACGGCGTATTCATTATCGTCGCGAGCACCGGCACGCCGATCCCCGGCGAAAAAATGCCGATTATTTTCAACCGCTTCACGCGCGGCGAGAGCGACGAACAGCGCGTCGGTCACGGTCTCGGCCTCAGCATCGCACGCGAACTCGCACGAGCGCAGGGTGGCGATTTACGATTGCTGCGCTCGGACGAGGAAATCACCGAATTTGAAATTCGTCTCCGTTCTCCTGGAAAGCCCGCGACAAAAGCGTGACGCCGGGTTTTCCTCAGACGAGATTTCACGCATGGCTGTTATTCAAACAGATGTGGTCATCGCCGGTGGAGGCATCGGCGGCACGCTGCTCGCGGCGCTGCTGGTGCGCGGCGGGAAGCGCGTGCTCATCGTTGAGCGGGCAAAGGGGCCGCCGCCGTTTTTGCGCCCGGAGGTTCTCTGGCCACCCGCTGCCGCTGCGCTTTTTGCACTGAAGCCCCGCGAATTTTGGGAAAGCGAGTGCCTGCGCCCGCTCGGGGGCATCACCGTGGATCAAGGCGGACGCGTCGAGCCGTTCGTCACGCGCGTGACACTCGCCCGCGCGGGCGTGCAGCCTTTTCTTACCCAGCCAAATCACACACGCGAAACCCTGCTCGGAATCTGCGGCGCAGAGGTGCGGCGTGGCGTCGAAGTGATCGGACTGCTGCGCGATGGTATGCGCGTGTGCGGTTTGCAGGCGCGTGTTATTGAAAACGGCGAGACCTTCGAGGTGGAGGCCGCGCTCACCGTCGGCGATGATGGCGGTGAATCGCGGGTGCTCGAGGGTTGCGGCATTGGTATTGAGCGCCGGGAGTTTCCCGTGGAGTTCATCGTGCGCGGGCTGCCGTGGCCCGCACAGTGGGCACCGGACGTGGTGCGACTGTATTTTCCCGCGCAGCGTGGCGGTGGGTTGATGGCGTTTGGCGTCATGCCATTGCCCGGTGCGGCGGCGGCGGCTCTGGGTGTTGTCCGCGCCGGTTGCGCGGATGATGTGCTTGCCGCGGAATTGGAGCAGATCTTTTCACACGCCGCCGAAGTGCCGCAGGAATTGCGCGCGTGCGGATTTCCGCACGGCTTCACGCGCATTCGCCGTCCGTGGGGACACGCGGAGCGCTATGGCGTCGAGGGCGCGGTGCTGCTCGGCGATGCGATCCACCCGGTCACGCCCGCCGGCGGGCAGGGAGCGAACATGGCCATCGCGGACGCCGTCGCGCTTGCACGGCTGATTCTCGCAGGGGAAAAAAATCTCGTCGCTGCCTACGAGTCTGCGCGGCGGTCCGCGAATGAGCGCGGTGTGCGTCCATCGCGGCTGGCTGGGCGTTTATTTCGTTTATTGAACATCCCGCTGCTCGGCGCTCTGCCGGGAAAATTGTTGCCGCACCTGCTGCGGCGGGAGGCGGTGGTCGCGCGTCTGCTGCGTTCGCTGGCATCGGCGAGCGCGCGGTGACGCTCAGAAATCCCTGTCCACCCACTCGCCCTCTGCGTGCGCGCCGTCGGTCACGATACAGCGCGTCAACCGCGCGCCGGGCGCGACTTCGCCGCCGGGCCAGATGATGCAATCGCGCAGCACCGCGCATTCGCCGATTTGTGATGGAGCAGCGGGCGGTTCGCCGATGGCGGTGCAAGCGGCGAGATATTCGTCGCGAGTCCCGAGATCGCGCCATTCGCCTTCGTCGAGCACGATGCCTCCGAGTTTCGCACCCTCGCGGATCATCGTGTGAAAAATCGGAACCACCGACATTTTCACACCCGCCGGAATACGCGCGATGAAGCCCGGCTCTACAAAATAAATCCCCGTGAACACATGGCCCGGAACGATGTCCGGACTTAGTGCGCGTCGTAAATCCAGCACGCGGCCCGCGTCGAACGACACGTTCTGATTTCCGCCGTGCGAGCGCAAAACGAGCGTCACTTCATTTCCGCTGGCCGTGTGATGCGCCCACGCACGTTCCAGCGGGACGTCACTGAGGATGTCCCCGTTATAAACAACGAATGGTCCGTCTCCTAAATGAGCGCGTGCGTTCCAAATCCCGCCCGCTGTCTCCAGCACTTCGGGCGATTCGTGGACAAAAACTATGGGCGCGCTCTTGTAAGTCCCTTTCGGAAAAAACTCCGCATACCGCTCCGCGCACCAGTGCGTGTTCACCACGAAACGCTCCACGCCCAGCGCCAGCAAATGATCGAACGCATGACAGATCAGCGGCTTTCCACCCACGGGAATGAGCGGTTTCGGGCGCCGTGCCGTCAGCGGTCGCAGCCGCGTGCCCAGCCCGGCACCGAGGATAAAGGCTGTGCGCGGTGCGTTACTCATGCGCGGCATTATTGCCGACCCGGTGCTGTGCGGCGAGGGCAATGAGTGATTGCTGTTACTCTGGAAAAATCCGCTAATTCAAACCGCCCTTGCCGCTTTCAAATATACGAACGTGAAGACGCTCCTTCCCATCACCACAGCAATGCTCGTCGTTTGCTCCGCCGCAAATGCGCAGGCACCGGCGAAGGTGACGTATGCCGAGCACATCGCGCCCATCTTCCGCAACATCTGCACGAACTGCCACAACCCCGACAAAAAAAAAGCGGGACTCGATCTGACGACTTACGCGGGCGCGCTCGCCGGCAGCGAGAACGGCCCTGTCATCAAACCGGGAAATGCGGACGGATCGCTGATGTATAAAGTCTGCATGCAAGTGGAGGATCCGAAGATGCCGCCGAAGGGCGACAAGCTGAGCGAGGGCGAAATCGCGTTGCTGAAAAACTGGATCGCCGGTTTTGCGCTCGAAAATCCCGGCAGCAAACCGGCGCAGGTCGCCGCGAACAAAGTGGACGCCGCAATCGTTTCGCTCAAACGACCCGACGGCCCGCCGCCAATGCCGGGCGATTTGCCGATGGAGCCGTTTGTGCGTGCGCGTCAGGGAAACGTGATTCTCGCGATGGCCGCGAGTCCGTGGGCCCCGCTCGTGGCGGTTGGAGGGCAAAGACAGGTGTTCCTTTTCAACACCGAGACCACCGAGCGGCTCGGCGTGCTGGCGTTCCCCGAGGGGTTTCCGAATGTGCTGCGTTTTTCGCGCAATGCGAAGCTGCTGCTCGCCGCGGGCGGTCTTGGCGGGAAGTCGGGCAGGGTCGTGCTTTGGGACGTGGCGACGGGCGAGCGAGCGGGCACCGTGGGCAATGAAACGGACGCCGTGCTGGCGGCGGACATTTCGCCGGACCATCAGTTCGTCGCGCTCGGCGGCGCGGACAGGCGACTGAAAATTTTCCAGACGAAAGACGGCAAACAGACCGCGATGATCAAAAAACACACCGAGTGGGTGACTGCGATCGCTTTCAGCCCGGATGGAAAATATCTCGCCTCGGGCGACCGCAACGGTGGCATCGAAGTGTGGGAGACGGGCGCGGAGCCGAAGCTTTTCAACTCGCTCGCCGGGCACAAGGCGGGCGTAACGGCTCTGGCGTTTATGCCCGGCGTGCTCGCGAGCGCGAGCGAGGACGGGAAAGTGACGCTGTGGAATGTCAAAGACGGCACGGAGATGAAAAGCTGGGCCGCGCACAATGGCGGCGTGCTGTGGGCGGAGTTTTCGCCCGACGGGCGGCTGGCCACGTGCGGGCGCGACAAGCTTGTGAAGATTTGGGATGCGGGCGGAAAACAAATCGCGACGACCGAGGCGTTCGGCGACCTCGCTGTCCGCTGCACGCTGAATGGCGAGCGAGTCATCGCGACTGACTGGACGGGTGAAGTGCGCGTCTGCTCGCTCGATGGCAAACGCGTCGGTGCGCTGGATACGAATCCGCCCGCCATCGCCGAGCAAATTGCCGCCGCGGAAAAAGCGATCACTGAGAACAGCGACGCGCTGCCCGCATTACAGGAGGCCCTCGCAAAAGCGGAGGCCAGGGTGAAATGGGAGAAAGAAGCCGCAGAGTCGAAACGCAAGGCGGACATCACCGCCGCCGAGGCGCGCAAGGCCGGGAAGGCGAAGCAAATCGAAGCGATAAAAATCGCATCTGCCAGTGCGGAGAAAACGGTGAACGAACTCACTGCCGAACTGGCCAAGGCGAAGGACGCCGTCGCAAAAGCGCGCGCCACGGGCGTTGAGCAGCAGAAGACCACTGCCGCGCCTGCGGATGATTCCGCGCGGGCTGCTGTGAAAAAGAAGCTCGATGAGTTGAACGCCGAGATCGCCAGACGCCGCGATGAGCGCGCGAAATTTTCACAAGGCACACCAGAATACGCACGCGCCAACGAAGTGGTGCAGGCGCTCAAGCCGGAAATCAGCAAGGCCGAGCAGGCGCTTGCCGCTGCAAATCAGGGCGGGGGAGTGAGTGGAAATCCTGCGGAATCCGAGGCTGCAAAAAGTGCAATCACAGCCGCACAAAAAAATGTGGAGGCTGTTTCTCAGCAGCTCCAGCAAGCACAGACGGAGATGAGGAAATTGAAGGCTGATGCGCCAAGGCAAATCGAGGCGGCCACGAAAAACATAACCGCTGCGGAAGCCGATATTCAGAAACTGCAAACACCAGCCAAGCCCTCGCCGTCACAGACCGAGGCGGAGCAGGTGTTTGCCAAAACCAAAGGAGAGCTTGATGCAGCAAACGCCCGCATCAGCGCGTCGAGGGCGGGCGTGGAGCGGTGGAAGCGCGCGCAGATTTACCAGACTGTTTTCAACGCGAAGCAAAACGCCGCCGACAAGCAGGCGAAATACGACGAGACCGTGGCTGCCGCGAAGGACGCTTTCCGTCAGGTCGAATTGACGAAACAAGGTCTCGCGGCAGCGCAACAAACTGTCTCCGCCGCTCCAAAAACCATCGCAGCCAAAGAGCAGTCACTCGTAGCGGCAAAACAGACTGCTGAAGTTGCGAAGAGCGCACTTGCGAATGCGGAGAAAGCCGTCGCTGACAACAAAACGGTGGCAGCTTCGCCGGAAAAACCCGTCGGCGAAAACGCCGGGCTGACGAAAAAATTAGAGGAAGCGACGGCGGAACTTGCGCGTCTCCGAGCCGAGCGTGCGAAGTTTGCCGAGGGCACGCCGGAATACACAAAGACCAACGGGCTGGTTCAGGCGCAAAAGCAAGTCGTCGCCAAAGCCGAGGAGGCACTCGTTGCTACGAAGGAAAAACCCGTCGGCAAGCCGGTCGTTGTTATGCCGGAATTGATCGAAGCCGTGAAGAAAGCACAGACGGAAGCAAAGCGCGACGCCGATAAAATCTCGCCCGCGCAAAAGGCTCTCGACGAAACGAAGAAGTCCGTCGAGGAGGCAAAAAAGCAAATCGTCGAACTCAAGGCGCGCATCCCGCAACTTGAAAAGGATGCTGTGAAAAACAAAGCCGCCGCCGAGAAGGCCGCTGCTGCGCTGGCGAAGGAAATAACCGCCGCAAAAGCCGAGGCGGAAAAACTCCGTGTTCAATACGAGGCGACGAAGAAAGGATCGAAATCAGCGAGCAGTTAACAAGGAGCGGCGACATTGCCTCGCTACGCTCGCCCTGCGGGCTGCCTATGGCAGGCTATCTCGCAAGCTCGGTTCCTGTCGCCGTCCATATTTGCGCGTAGCGCCTGATCTTCCCGGCGCGGCGTTGGAAAGTTTGTGCTTCGCATTTGGAGGTCGGCGACAGGAATGTCGCCGCTCCTTGCGCAAGCGACTTCAGGCTACGGCTGCGAAAAATAATCCGCGCCCTGGTAGCTGCCGTCGGTGAGTTTTGCGATTTGCATGACGACGTCGTTTGCGAGGGTGCTGGCTCCGAAGCGGAACAGGTCGGGCGTCATCCAGTCGTCGCCGAGCGTCTCGGCGAGCATCACGAGGTAGGAGAGTGATTCCTTTGCGGTGCGGATGCCGCCTGCGGGCTTCATGCCGATGCGGCGGCCTGTGGCGAAAAAGAAATCGCGGATTGCTTCGAGCATGACGAGCGTGACGGGCAGCGTGGCGGCGGGCGCGACTTTACCGGTGCTGGTCTTGATGAAATCCGCGCCTGCGTGCATGGCGAGATCGCTGGCGATGCGGACGTTGTCGTAGCTGTGCAGCTCGCCGGTTTCCAAAATCACCTTCAAGTGCGCGTGGCCGCATGCTTCTTTCACGGCGGCGATTTCATCGCTCACGCGCCCATGTTCGCCCGCGAGGAATGCGCCGCGATCGATGACCATGTCTATTTCATCCGCGCCGAAAACCACGGCCATGCGGACGTCGGCGAGCTTCACGCGCAGTGGCATCGCGCCGCTGGGAAATGCGGTGGCGACTGCCGCGACTTTCACGCCGCTGTCGCCAACGAACGGGCGCGCGGCACGGACGAGATTCGGATAAACACAGACGGCTGCGCACGATGGAACTCCGAGGCGCGGCTCTGCGGGCTGGATGGCTTTGCGGCAGAGGTAGGCGACTTTGCCGGGCGTGTCTTTTCCCTCGAGCGTGGTGAGGTCCATCATCGAGACGACCATTTTCAGGCCAGCGAGTTTCGACGCGTTTTTGATGCTGCGTTTGGTGAACGCGGATGCGCGTTCCTTGGCCATCACTTGATCAATCGCGGGCATGACTAGTGGAGTCTCACGAGGTCGCGGAGAAATTGCAGCCAGATAAATAGCAGCCCGCGCCATGTGTAGCGGATCTCGCCGTCCTTGCCCTTGGCGAGGATGCCGGCGGTGACGTTGTGCGCGATTTGCGCCTGCTGCTCGGACTGAAGCTGATCGGCAAGTTCCAGAGGATTTGTTTCGAGAAGATTTTCCGGGCGGACTCCGTTGCGTTCGAGGCAGGCGCGGTGGCTGTCGAGGAGCTGGATGAAAGTTTTGTCGCCGCTCTCGCGATTCATGCGCCACTCGGGGGCGACTTTGAGGTTGAGCGAAAATGGATAATTCCACGTCGTCCACACCGTCCCGTCCTGCGCACGGGAGATGAGGCGGATGTAGTAAAACGCGTAGCTTTCCTGCTCGATGAGGCAGATGACCGCCTGCGCGCGCTCGTCGTTTTTGTGAAAGATGCGGAAGAACTGCTGGGTCTCGTCCCAATCGCGCCCGAGGTCTTCGAGATGTTCGTAGCCTTCGCCCTCGATCTCCTCGGTCAGGTCGGCGAGCGCGGGGAAAAATTCGCGGTGCGGCGGCGTTTTGTGCCGCAGCGTTTTGTCCGCAGGCATTTTGATTTTGCGCACGCGCGTGATGAGTTCATACCACGGCCACACGAGCCAGAAGCTCGCGAACAAAATCCCCATCGGCCAGGATTCCGTGAAGCGCCAGCCGATGAGGAACGACGTGGCGAGAAAACCAAATGTGCCCAGTTTGCGAAGGAGGACGCTGTTCAGCGAGCGCAGCGAAAGGCTGAGCACAAACACGCCAGCGATGAGCAGAAGGTCGAACATTTCCTAGGGCGTGATGTTGTTTTCCTTGATGAAAGCAGCCAGTTCCTCAGGGCCGAAATCCGGCAGCACGAGACCGTCGTGCGTGAGTAGCGTCGGCGTTTTGCTCTGGCCGGAAATGCGGCGCATCTCTTCGTAATCGGCGTCGTTTTCCTCCACGTCCACGAGTTCGTATTGGTAGCCGCGCTTGTCGAGCCACTCGCGCGCCGAGACGCACCACGGGCACCAGACTTTGACGAAGAGTTTCATTGCGGCGCCTTTCCGGATTCCGCCGCTGCGCGCCACCGGGCGGCGACGCCGTTGATGTAGGTGCTCACGTTTGCGCGATAATTGGCGATTGCCACGGGCAGTTCTTTTTCCGAGACGACCCGTGTTTTTACCGCCGGGATCATGAACGTCGCGCTCGCGAGCTGGAGGATCACCATGGTGTGCGATTCCTTGTAGGAAACGACGGGAAAGCAGTCGCCCTTGTCCATCTGCCACTTCGCGCCGTCGCTCAGTTCGGTGGTCGTATTTTCCAGCAGTGTCACATAAAGCACGACCCGCTCGCCCGCGCCGGAAGGCAGCACGGCGGCGAGGAGCAAAAGCAGTGTGAGGATTGATTTCACCGCGCCAGCCTGCCGCAGAGCAGGGGCGGCGTCAATCGGGAGCGCCGAGCCGCGAAAGCGGATGCAGATCCCTGCCTTCTGCAAAATACCATTCTGGCTACAATAAAACCCCGCTTACTTCGCGGCCTTGAGCTGGCGGTCAATGCTCTTGGGGCGCACTTTGAAGAACTCGCGGAGACGGTTGACTTGGTTGGGGTAGTCGGCTCCGGCTTTGGCGTCCACGCTGGCGATGGCGGGCTGGAGTTTGGCTTGCAGGGCATCGAGGCGCTTGAGCCATTTGTCGGTGTCCATGACGGTAGTGTTGATTTCGCCCATGCGTTTCAGGTAGCGCGCCTTGCCTTCGGGAGTGTTGAAGACTGCGGGGCCGAGGATTGATTGCATCGGCGGGACGAGCGGGCCTTGGTCGGCGTTGCCAAATTCCTGGTCGAGGCCGTGCGGGAGGATGAAGATTTTGTTGGTCGCCGGGTTGTGATAGACGCGGTAGTTGTTTCGATTGAAAACGTAGCCGTCCCAGTCGCCGAGGATGGCCTGGATGCAGAAGCCGCTGATGAAGGTATCCATGTCCATGAGCTTTGCCATTTCGGTAAAGCGCTGGTTGGGGTCGCCGATGCGGGCTGCGGCGAGGAGGGCTTTGACATCGGCGTTGTCTTTGACGTCGTCCTTGGTGCGGACGAGTTCGAAGGGCTGATCAATGTCTCTCTTGAAGCCGGGATCGTAGAAATTGCCGTCGCCGTTTTTGAAATGAATCTGGAAGTAGTTGGAATCGTAACCCTCCTGGATGCAGTAGAAACCTTTGGGCATTCCATTGAGGTTCACGATGGCGTGGCTGATGCGCGGGGCGGGGACGCCGGATTCGCGGAGCATTTCATTGGCGACGAGGAGGGAGAGGTAGCTGCCGTCCTGTGCGGAATTGACGAGCGCCCATTTATCCATGCCGAAGAAATCCTTTTTCTCAGCGAATTTGCCCATGTTGACCGTGAACCCGGCCTTGTCGTTGACGTTGCGGAAGCTGCCGAGACCGCCGCGGAGGTGGATGCCGACGTTGGCGAAATTATAGGGCCCGATGTTGATGGACGCTTTGACGTATTTCTTCGGCTCCGTCATGAGCGGCGTGAGGGGCTTCACGGCACCGGGCGACGGAGCGATGGTGACATTGATGGTGGGAATCTTGTCGCTCGTGCTTTTGAAGAATGCGGCGCGTGTCGCCTCGGATTTCGCGGCCTTCGCGGCTTTCTCGGCGGGCGTGGATTTCGATTTCTTGTCCTTTTTTGCAGCCGGGGCAGCGGCTGGTGCCTGCGCACTGGCGGGAGTGGCGGAGAGGAGGGCTGCGATGAACGGCAGCGCGAGGAGCCATGTTTTAGTGGTGACGTTGAGTTTCATGGTATGTGTGAGCGGGGGTAAGGCGCGGGACGGTGGGGAAGCGTGCGAGAGGTGTCCAGTATTTCTGGCGTAATTATTAGCGGGTCGCGTGCAAAAAGTGACTAAGATGCGGAAGTGATGTGCAGTGACGCCGCCGCAAGTAACACTTCCCGCTGTTCACATCGCTGCGGGGGCGCTCTACTCCCCGCGCCATGCGAACCATTTTCCTCGGATGAAACTTTCTCTTTTCACAACGCTCCTCGGCATCCTCGGTTTTGCGCTCACTGCCTCTGCCGATTCGGCGACGGAGATGGTCGAGGCGACTTTCAAAGTGTGGGACCCGGCGGTGACGGGCACTTGCTTCCTCGTAAAGCGCGATGCGCCGGATGAAGCGATCTATCTCGTCACCGCAGCGCATGTTTTCGAAGGCATGAAGGCGGACAAGGCGACGCTCGTGCTGCGCGAGCGGCGCGAAGACGGCACTTTCAAAAAGCGCGAGCACAAGGTGGAGATCAAAAACGCCGGCAAGGCGCTGTGGGTGCGCCATCCGAAAGACGACGTAGCCGTGCTGCGAATCACGAGCGCGCTCCCGGTGCCCGCGCCGACGGTGCCCATGAACGCGCTCGCCGACGAAGCACGCCTGAAAGCCGCAGCGCTCGGCGTGACCAGCCAGCTCTTCGTGCTCACCTACCCCACGACCTTCGAGGCCAACGAAGCGGGCTACCCCGTCGCGCGGCAGGGGATCATCGCCAGCCACCCGCTGCTGCCTTACGGCAAAAAGCACACCTTTCTCGCCGACTTCACGGCGTTCGACGGCGACAGCGGCGGGCCTGCCTTCATCCCCGGCGGCGACGGCCACCCGGTGGTCATCGGCATGGTCATCGCGCAATTCCGCAGCGACGAAAAAATCAACACCAAGTATGAAGAGCGCTCCGTCCACTACCCCCTCGGCATCGGCGACGTGTTGCACGCGAAATTTGTCCGCGAAACCCTCGAAGAAGCCGCCAAAACGGGAACACCGACCCCGCCCGCCGAACCAGCGCCCGCGAAATAAGGGGCGATTACTGAGCAAACGGGAAAGCCGAACGGCGGATGGCCAGTGTCGGAACGCAGAAGGGGAAAGGCGAACGGCGGCTGGCCTGTGTGGAAACGCAGACGACGCAAGGCGAGTGGCATCTGGCCTGTGTGGGAACGCAGAAGAGGCAAGGCGAGTGGTGGCTGGCCTGTGTGGGAACGCTGACGGCGTTCCATCTATCAGCCCAGGGTTGACGCGACGCAGTCGTGGCTACCCTGGGATAGCGCCCCGACAAAACCACAACCCCAACGGGGTTGAATCCACCGGCGGTTGCACGAATGGATTCAACCCTTTCAGGGTTGATGCCGCTCTCCCGTTACCCAGGGTAGGCGCTCCTTCGTCGCGCCAACCCTGGGCTGAATGATTGAACGCCGTTGGCGTTCCTCGAATCGCAGACGACGCATGGGGATTAGCGGCCGAGACGACCCTTATGGCTACCCGGAGATAATTTGCGGCAACTTGGAGGACACCTGCGGCAACCCGGAGATCACTTGCGCCCACTCGGAGAACGCTTACGGCAACTTGGAGGACACCTGCGGCAACCCGGAGAACACTCATGGCAACTCGGAGATCATTTGCGCCCACTCGGAGAACGCTTACGACAACTTGTAGGACACTTGCGGCAACCCGGAGAACACTCATGGCAACTCGGAGATTACTTGCGATAACTCGGAGAACATTCGTGGCAACTTTAAGGTCACTTGCGGCAACTTTAAAAAGTCTCGCTTAAAATGCAGAGTTGCTAGCACTAAATGCAGACTTTCTCACATAAAATGCACGAGTTATTGCAGCAAATGCAAAGAAACTTATAGCAAATGTAAGAAATCTTATGCGAAATGCAGTGTGACTTGAGTAAAATGCAGTGTTACTTGTATTAAATGCAAACTGCATTTCTGTAAAGAAATACTGCATTTAGATAAATAAACTCTGCATTAAGCTAAAGTTAGTCTACATCTAGTCCGAGACACGCTGCATTTAGCACGAGCAATACTGCATTTATGGAAAGAAAGTATGCATTAAGAACTAGAAATTCTATTTTGAGCAAAATGCAGTCTGTTTTTTAAAAAATACAAAGTCTTTTGCGCATAAAATAAGTTGCATCTCGTGCTAGACACTTACTTTTTGCCATTCCACACTTCCAGTAGGCCGCTCGCTTTTCACGTTTTCCAGCAAGATTCCACGGTTTTCCAGCGATACTTCACCGTTTTCCGGTAAAATTCTTCAAATTTGCCGCAAGCGTGGCATCGTAGCTCGCAATTTTCCACCCGTAGGCCGCAATCTTTCACCGATTCGGCGTTCCATTTCCCCATCCAGCCACAATCAGGGCCGGGGACGGCGCAAACGCCCACGGAGCGAGGGGGGAGTTTCCCTGTCCATCGTGTCCACGGAGTCCATTTGTCTTTGGGGAGTGCCGCTGGACTGCACGGGCTCTATGGTCGCAAGGGACACGCGTCTCATTTCCGCCGTGCGGTGATGCGGGCGAGGACGGGGAGGAGGAAGAGGCAGGAGGTGACGGCGGCGATGATGCCGAGGTCCATGACGAGGCCGAAGTTTTGCAATGCGGGCTGGCTGGTGAGCATGGGTGCGCCGAAGCCGATGCACGAGGAGAGGCCGGTGAGTAATATGGGGGCGCCGATGTGGGCGTAGAGCTGGCGGAAGTCGCCGTGTTCATGTTCTAGGGCCATGAGGACGTGGAGGCTGTAGTCCACGACGAGGCCGAGGAGCAGCGGGACGCAGAGGAGGGAGAGTGCGCTGAGTTGTGTGCCGGTGATTGAAAGCAAAGCGGCGAGCAGGAGGAGGGAAATGACGAGCGCGGCGAAATTCAAGAGCACCATTCGCAGGGAACGCTGGGCGAGGGCGCAGAGTGCGGCGATGGCGACGAGGGCCCATCCGCCAAGGCGCCCGAGGTCGCCGGTGGAGGTGCGGTTGAGTTCTTCTTTGAGGGCGACCCAGCTCACGGGCATCACGTCCGCTCCGGCGATGGCGAGGCCGGCGGCGGGGATGGGGTGTTCGCCGGCGTCGGGGACGCGGATGATGGCGCGGCACTGGCCGGTTTTTTCCGTGAAGAGCTTGGAAAGGAGTGGCTGGACGGCGTGAAAGGCTTCGCTGGAACCGGCATGGTCGAGCGTTTCTGCGAAGGTGATGGTGGATTCGCTCCACTCGCTGCCGAGGCCGGCGTCTGCGAAGGCTTTTCGCAGGCGGGCGGCGGTGGTTTGCGGGGAGGCGGGCCACAATTTGCGATTTGCGGTCTGGTTTTTCGGGGAGGGGAGGAAGCCGTTCATCGGCGAGATGCGCCCGGGGGCGACACGGTTGGTGATTTCGGCGGATGCGTCTTTTACGGCATCCCAGGAAGGTGCCTGGACGAGGTAGATGGCGTCGCGGAAGGAGGGGTCGTTTTTTGCGAGGATGAGTTGTCCGCGAAATGCGGCGCTGGTGGAGGGCTGGAGGTTGTCCAACTCGGGCGCGTAGAGGGAGGCGGGGTTGCGGAGGAGCTTCCAGCCGACGGGGAGTGCGGCGAGGATCACGATGACGAGCAAAAGGAGTCCGCGGCGGTCCATCGTGCGGGCCATCGCGTCGCTCGCGCGCTGGAGGAAGGGGAGCGGTTTCGGAATGCGCGTGGCCCACGCTGCCGGCAGCAGCCATGTGGCGAACCACGCGGAGGCAACCAGGCCCGAGGCGACAAGCATCGCGAGCTGGCGGAGGCCCGGGAGCGATGAGAACGCGAGCACGAGAAACGCGGCGGCAGTCGTGACGGCGCTGAACCAGATGCCGTGTTTCAAGCGCTCCCAGACGTGGTGATCTTCGCGAAGCGGCGAGGCAAAGTGGTGATAGACGAGGATGCTGTAGTCCATGCTGATCCCAAGGAGAATGCAGGCGAAGCCCATGCTGATGACATTCAGCGACCCTGCGCCGAGCCGCGCGGTGATGAGGCCGACGCCGAGTGCGAGGAACTGGCCGAGGAGTATCCAGCCGAGCGGCCGCACGGTGCGGTAGAAGGCCCAGAACGCCGCGCTCACGAGCACGGTCGCGACGACCATCATGAGGATCATGTCGCTGCGCATTTGTGTGGAGATTTCGGCGGTAAATGCGGGCCTTCCCGTGAGCAGCAGCCGCTTTTCACCGGGAAGTGCGCGCTGGATGGCGGACTGGATTGCATTGCAGAAACTCGCGCAGTCCTGGAATGCAATGAGCGGGTGCGAGGATGTGATCGTGAGGGATTTTGCAGCCTGCCCCGTCCATTGGAAGCCGCTGTCGTCTCCGCCTCCGCCGAGTGCGTCGAGCAAGTCGAGGGGATCGAACTGCCGCTTCGCCATTTCCTCGGGATCGAGGGCGCCGGCGAGGATCGAGGGGAGTTCCGCGAGACGCTGTTTGACGCGTTCATCGGTAAGCGAGGCGGTGACTTTTGCAAATTGCTCCGGCGGGAGATTCCAGACGGCCCAGGCTGCGAGCTGCGGTGCGGATTTCAGCCACTCGCCGCCTGTGCTTTCCACGGACTCGACGCCCGGCAGAGCCGCGAGGGCGGGCTTGAGTTTCCGGAAAAACTCCTCGCGTTCCGCTGCGGGCAGATTTTCCTCGGCCACGAGCACCACTTCGCGGTCGCTGGCGAACTGGCGCTGAAAGCCATCGAGCCCGCGCACGCTCGGCAAGTCCGGCGGCAGCAGTGCGAGCAGTTCAGTTTCCAGCCGGATCGTGCAACCCGCCCACACCGCGCCTGCGAGCAGCGCCAGCACGACGATGATTCGCGGACGCCATGCGTGACGCCGCTTCTTTACGGAGTCAGCGTGAGTGGACGCCATGTGACAAATTTTCCGTTCGCATCGCCTCCGTCTCGCAGCGAGCGCCGCCCACTGCAAGCCCGCGTGCCATGCGGGTGCACGGCTTTTTCATCGGTCAGCCCAAGTTTGCTCTTGTTTTTTCGCATCGAGCCGCACTTATAGCAGGTCATGAATTTGCCCACAGAGGGAGGACTTCCCGCGCAGGGCGGCGGAGTCCCAGACCCACGGATCGTGCGCAACAGCGCCGGTCTGTCCAAGCCCATCACCATGGCGCACATCGCCAGGGCGGCGGGCGTCTCTCAGGGTGCAATTTCCTCGCTGCTCAACGATCGCGACTACGGCATCCGAGTGAGCGAAAAAACACGCGAGCGCGTTTTCAAAGTCTGCCGCGAGATGAACTATGTTCCGAACGATCTGCGCGCCGTCGTGCGGATGTATCCCGAAGTCGGCGACACCAGCCTGCTCGTCTCCACGAAAGTGCCCGGCGGTCTGGCAAATCCCTTCGTCGCCCGCGTCGCCGGTGCGGTCATCGCCGCATCACCGCAGCGCAACATCACGGTCTCCTTTTACGACGAGGCGCGCGAATACACCGCCGATGACGACAGCCTCCCGCCGCCGCTCAAGAACGGCACGAGTTCCAAATTCATCTCACTCGGCACAGCCAGCGCGTCGCTTTGTAGAATTGCGCAGCGGCGCGGATGTCCGGTCATCATACTCGGGCACGAGACGCAATTTCCGGGCACCACGAGCATCGTGCCCGACTACCTCGCCGCCGCGCGCCTAGCTTTCGGACATTTCATAAAAAGCGGGCACAAGCACGTGGCCATCGTCGGCGGGCCATTCGGCAACCCCGAGCCACGGCTGGCGGAATTGAACAGCGCGATCGGCCACGCAACGGTGGAACTCAGCCTCAATATCGCCGCGCAAAATATTTTTCAGGGCGACCTCAGTTTTGCCGCAGGCGTCGCGGCTTTCGATTCCCTACTTGCGCACACCCCTTCTCCCACCGCCGTCTTCGCTCTCAGCGAAGCCGCCGCTTGTGGCCTCGCCGCGCGCATTCACGCCAAGGGTCTCGCCTCCAAGCTTGTCGTCCTTGCCCTCGCAGACCACGCAGGCGAAATCCCGTCGTGCATCCCCGTGACTACAGTCGTCCTGCCCGTGGATGAAATGGCGAGCGCCGCCGCGCAGGAGGCTGACCGCCAGATACGCGCCGGCATCCGCGCCGAGGCGCAAAAAATCATCCTCGGCGTGAAAATGCGCGAACAGCAACCCGGAAAATAGAGGTGAATTTTTCCGTTACAAATACTTGACTGAGCCCTGCTCCAAGCCGATACCTCCGCGCCCAAAATGAAAAATATCCCCTTCTTCGTATCCACCATCATGGCAGTCGTCTGCCTCGCTTTTAGCGGTCTTTATTTATACAAAGGCCGTTCCAATCAGCAAATCTCCGGCGATATCCTCAAGCAGCAGCAGGAGATTAAAAGTCTCGATGACGCCATCTCGATTCAACAGCAAGATATTAATCGCCAGCAACAGATCATCCAGACGGGAGCCAATATCGCTCAGAAGCTAGGACGCGAAATCCTTACCAATATCGGTTATTTCGCTGCCAAGAATAAGAACGAAAAGCTCGAAAAAATCCTCATCCGCCAGAAGCTTGACGGCTTTATCCTCAAACCCGAGCAGGTGAAGCAAATTGACGAGCAGGCCGAGAAACTCAAAGCCCAACAAGGAGGAGCAAGTGCGCCAGCACCTGCTGTAGCCCCGGCTGCCACACCAGCACCAGCACGCTAAATTTTTACTACCATGGACACCAAAGAAGAACAGAACCCATTTTTCAGCATCCACCTCCCGCTGACACTCATCGCCCTGGCATTTTCGCTATTTTTCTACCTCAACTACGGGGGCGCAAAACAAACCGCCGAGAACCTCGAGTGGCAGAACAAATACAACAAGGAAGTAATTGAAGCACGGAAGAAGCAGCGCGAGAACAACGAGAAGTCGCTCGAACAAAACAAGCAAAACGTCGCCATAGCCGAGCAGACGCAAAAGCAGTTTGGTGAAATCATGAAAGACCTTCTTGAAATCGCCGATAGCGGAGACAAGGACGCCCAGCTCATTGTGAAAACCTACGGCATCGCCTCCACAGATTCCGGCCCTGCCGCCACCGAAAAGAAGGACAAGAAGGACGACAAAAAAGAGGAGAAGAAGGAAGACAAGAAGGAAGACAAGAAGGAAGAGAAAAAGAATCCCTGAGTCGCTTCATCGCTCGCGAAATTCAAACAGTCGAAGGCCGGAGGAAACTCCGGCCTTCTTCTTTTTCCGGCATTTCACTCGCGCACGCACCGGGGTATTTGGCTATCTTCGCAAGCCATGTCACTTGAAGCCACCGCACGTTCGCTCGTCAGCCGCCTCCGCGAGGCCGGCTACACCGCGCTCTATGCCGGTGGCAGCGTGCGCGACATGCTCCTCGGCCACGAGCCGCACGACTACGACATCGCGACCGATGCACGACCCGAGCAAGTTCAGGCGCTTTTCCCGCGCACCTATGCGGTCGGCGCGCATTTCGGCGTCATCGTCGTCCACGAAAATGATCACGACTTTCAAATCGCCACCTTCCGCAGCGACGGCGCATACGTGGATGGTCGCCGCCCCACGGAAGTTACCTTCAGCAACCCGCAGACCGATGCCGAGCGCCGCGACTTCACCATCAACGGCCTCTTCTACGATCCCATCGCTGGCGAAGTCATAGACTACGTCGCGGGCCGCGTGGATCTCGCCGCCCGCCTCATCCGTGCCATCGGCGATCCCGTCGCGCGTTTTCGCGAAGACAAACTCCGCCTGCTTCGTGCCGTTCGTTTCGCCGCAGTGCTCGGCTTTGAAATCGAACCCAAAACATGGGCCGCCGTCCTCGAACACGCGCGCGACATTCACGACGTGAGCGCCGAGCGTATCCGCGACGAGCTGGTGAAAATCTTCCTCTCCCCCGCACGCGTGCGCGGCTTCGACCTCCTCGTCGAGAGTGGCCTGATGCAGCACGTCCTGCCGGAAATTCTCATCCTGCGCGGCTGCGAACAGCCGCCGCAATTTCACCCCGAGGGCGACGTCTTCGTTCACACACGCGCCATGCTCGCGCTGTTGCCAGAGCGAGTCAGCGTGCCGCTCGTCTTTAGCGTCCTGCTTCACGACATCGGCAAACCCGCCACCTACAACGTGGACCCCACAGGCCGCATTCGCTTCAACGGCCACGACAAGATCGGCGCGACGATGACCGAAGAAATCCTCACGCGCCTTCGTTTCAGCCGTGCGGAAATTGATGCCACCGTCTCCGCCGTCGCCAATCACATGGTCTTCAAAGACGTGAAGGAAATGCGCGTCGCCAAGCTCAAACGCTTCATGGCGCGCGACGGTTTCGACGACGAACTCGAACTCCACCGCGTGGATTGCACCAGCAGCCACGGCATGTTGGACAACTACGATTTCATCCGCGCCAAGCGCGAAGAATTTGCCGCCGCCCCGCTCATCCCTCCGCCCCTCGTTAACGGCCACGACCTCATGAAACTCGGCATCACCCCCGGCCCGCGTTTTAAGCAAATCCTCGATACCGTCGCCAACCTCCAGCTCGAAGGCACCCTCACCACGCGCGATGCCGCCATAGAGTGGATCAAAGAAAACATTTAGCCCTGCATGGACATTCAGAAATTCAACGTCCTCGGTGTCGCCATGAGCGCCATGGATCTCGACATCGCCACAGCCGCCACGCTCGAAGCCTGCGCACAGCGGCAAAAAGGATACATCTGCGTCACCGGCGTCCACGGCGTGCATGAAGCACAGAACGACCCGGCCTTTCGCCAGATCCTCAACAACGCCTTTCTCAACACGTGCGACGGAATGCCTCTCGTCTGGCAGGGCCGCCGACAGCTCGGCCAGTGGGTCAGCCGCGTCTATGGCCCCGACCTCATGCTCCGCATCATGGCCGCTACGCAGGACGGAAAATACACGCACTATTTCTACGGCGGAGCACCCGGAGTCGCCGACGCGCTGCGCGACGAATTGCAGCGCCGCTTCCCCGGCGTCCGCATCCTCGGCACCTACTGCCCGCCCTTTCGCCCTCTCAACGAAGCCGAGCAGGCCGCGCTTTCCGCCGACATCGCGCAGAAAAAAACCGACATCATCTGGGTCGGCCTCAGCACGCCAAAACAAGAGCGCTTCATGGCCGAAAATCTCCCCAAGCTCGAAACCACCCTCATGTTCGGAGTCGGCGCCGCATTCGACTTCCACACAGGCCGCATCAAAGAAGCCCCTCGCTGGATGATGCGCGTCGGCCTCCAATGGTTCCACCGCGTCCTCAGCGACCCGCGCCGCCTTTGGAAACGCTACGCCGTCATCGTCCCCACCTACCTCTTCCGAATCTTCCTCCAGCGCACCGGCCTGAAAAAGTATCCTATCGGCGAAGAGAATCATCCGCTTTCATGAATGAATCTCCCAGCACATCACCGCGTTTATTTGGCCTAAAATACTGGCAGTGGTTGATAGTGTTTTTACCAACGCTTGCCGTTGCCATTGTCTATCCAGTGTCATACGCGTTCTTTCGCGCAAAATTAGCGAGCCACCCACCCACATACCAAGATGCTGGTTTCCATGCGCTGTTACTTTCGGCGATGGTATTTTATGTGGCTACATTGGTTCCGGCAGTCGTCTTTTCTTTCCGTGAGAAAAGATGGCCCCTACGGATTGTAGGCATTCCTGTTTGGTGGGGCGCATTTGCTATGGTGAACGGTTTCATCGCCGCGCTCGGTTTCGGGATCATTGACAGATTTACGAAATGAAGGCGTGAACTCTCCGCTTGCAGTGTGAGCGCGGATGACGAGAGTTGCGGCCCCTTTTTCCAAGAAACTCTATGAACAAAGTCCTCGTTTGCGGTGCCGGTGGTTTTATCGGCGGTCATCTTGTTGCTGATTTGCGCCGACAGGGCGCGAAGTCCATCTGCGCGGTGGACATCAAGCCTTTCGACCAATGGTATCAGCGTTTCGATGACGTGGAGAATTTTCACCTCGATCTGAGCCGGCTCGATGCTTGCGAGAAAGTGGTGCCGGGCTGCGACTGGATTTACAATCTGGCGGCGGACATGGGTGGGATGGGTTTCATCGAATTGAACAAGGGGCTGTGCATGTTGACGGTGCTCATCAACACGCACCTGCTCATGGCGGCCCGGAAGGCGGGCGGCGTGGAGCGGTTTTTCTACGCATCGAGCGCGTGCGTGTATAACGGCGACAAGCAGAAGGACCCCAACGTGACGGCGCTTGCGGAGGCGGATGCGTATCCGGCGCTGCCCGAGGATGGCTACGGCTGGGAGAAGCTTTTCAGCGAGCGCATGTGCCGGCATTTCCGCGAGGACTTCAAAATCCCGACGCGCGTGGCGCGGTATCACAACGTCTATGGCCCGAACGGGACTTACGACGGCGGACGCGAGAAAGCTCCGGCGGCGGTGTGCCGCAAAGTCATCCAGGCGAAGCTGAGCGGGAAGCACGACATCGAGATTTGGGGCGACGGACACCAGACGCGCAGCTTCATGTATATTGACGACTGCTTACACGGCACGCAGATGCTTACGCGCTCCGATTTCATCGAGCCGATCAACATCGGCAGCTCGGAAAAAGTAAGCATCAACCAGCTCGTGGATGTGGTGGAGGACATCGCGGGCATCAAGCTGAAACGCCGCTACAAACTCGACGCACCGAAGGGCGTGAACGGTCGCAACTCTGACAACACGCTCATCCAAAAAGTATTCAGCTGGGAGCCAAACATCCGCCTGCGCGCCGGCCTCGAAAAGACCTACGCATGGATCCACGACGAGATCGTCGCGACGCAAAAAAGCGGCCGCGCAAGTGTGGTGAACGTGGCGTAGGGCTCAGACGAACTTTCCGGGGTTCAGGATTCCTTTTGGATCGAGCGCGGTTTTGAGGGCGCGGTGGACGTCGCGGCCTACTTTGTCCAAGGCTTGGGGCCACCATGGTTTTTTGGCGAGGCCGATGCCGTGTTCGCCGGTGATGACACCGTCGTGTTTCAGCACCCATGTAAAAAGTTCGTCGAGCGCGCGATCCACTTTGGCTTTCACGCGGCGGTCTTCGTGGTAGTTCGCGGCCATGATGTTGACGTGGATGTTGCCATCGCCCGCGTGGCCGAAGCACGCGACGGGGTAACCGTGTTTTTTTGCGAGGTGTTCGCCAAATTCCGCGAGCGCGACTAGCTGGCCACGCGGGACGACGATGTCTTCGTTCAGCTTCGTGAGGCCGGTGGCTTTGAGCGATGCGCTGTAGGCGCGGCGGAGGCCCCAGAGTTTTTCGGATTCCTCGTCGCCGAATGCGCTGAGCACGCGGATGGCGTCAATTTTCCGCAGTAGTTTTGCGACGGCGGCGGACTCGCTTTTCACGGAGTCCACCTGGCCATCCAATTCGACGAGCACGAGCGATTGCGCGCCGGGTGCGATCTCGCGTCCGAGGAATTCGCGTGCGCTTTTCAGCGTGAAAGGGTCGGCGATTTCCAGTGCGCACGGCAGGAATCCGGCGGCGAAAATTTGCTGCACGGCATCCGCTGCTGCGCGGAAAGTGCGGAAGCTCGCGGCGAGCGTGGCGCGTGCGGGAGGGTGGGGGAGCAGGCGCAGCGTGGCTTCGGTGACGACGCCGAGCAGTCCTTCGCTGCCGACGAAGGAACCGATGAGATCAAAGCCCTGTTTGTTTTTGTGAGTGCGCCCGCCGCAGTGGAGGACGCGCCCGTCGGCGAGCACGACTTCGAGGCCGAGCACGTAGTGGCGCGTGACGCCGTATTTCAAACAGCGCGGCCCGCCGGCGTTGGTGGCGATGTTGCCGCCGATGCTGCAATCGGCGAGCGACGCGGGATCGGGCGGATAGAAAAGTCCCTTTGCTCGCACTGCCGCCTGCAACTCGCCGGTGATGACGCCCGGCTGCACGACTGCGACTCCATTGGCGACGTGGATTTCCTTGATGCGGTTCATGCGCGCGACGCTGAGCGCGATGCCGCCGTGCGACGGCACGCAGCCGCCGACGTAGCCGTAGCCCGCGCCGCGTGGAGTCACGGGGATTCCGCGTTTGTTGGCGAAAGCGAGCGTCGCTTCGACGTGTGCGCGGGTCTTTGCGAGCACGACAACATCCGGCTTGCGGGATGCGAACCAGCGATCCGTCGCGTGCGTGGCGAGCGTGGCCGGGTCGTCGCGGACGATGCCTTGGCCGAGCAGTTTTGTGAGCGAGCGGGCGAGAGGAGTCATGCTATTCGCTGCCGAAAAGTTTACGCACCGAATCGCCGACACGTTTGCCGACGCCGGGCTTTGGAGTGGGTGCCGGGGTTGCTGCGGGTGTGGAAATGATGACGGGTTTTGGCGGCTCTGCCTCGGCGGGTTTAGGCGCAGGCTTCGGCGTTTGTTTTGGCGCGGGCGTGGCAGTGACGACGGGACGCGGCGCGACGGTTTTCGGTTCGGGAGTTGGTGCGGGCGCTGCGGTGACGGGTGCTTTTTCAAAACCCTCGTGGCTGAGCACGCCGCCCTTCGTGGCGTTGACGATGAGGACTCCGAGCTGGTTGCCCTGCGGATCGAGGCAGGTGAGCTGCCACACGATTCCGGCGCTCGTTTTGGAAAGTTCGTAGTTCACGGTGCCGAGGCGCACGGCGTTGGTGAGCGCGTATTGCCCGGCGATGCCGGCGGCCTGATCGCTGTTCACTTTTGCGACGGTGTCGCCGATGACGTCGGTCGCTTTCAGCGTGTCGGCGAATTGCGAGAGCGTGCGTGCGGTGACGAGCTTGCCGTCGGCGAAGACAAATTCGCGCAACCCGCGCGGCTGGGCGGGATCATGCACGAGCAAATACCAGCGCTGCGGCCACGGGTTGCCGTCGCGCGCTTCGATGCGGGCGAGACGTTTTGCAGCGTCCTTCGGGAGCTGACGCAGCGCGCCGAGCGCCGTGTTTTCATCGAGCGCGGGAGCGGGCGCAGGCTTGGGTGTTGGTTTCTGCGCCAGCGCTGAGCCGACGAAAATGGATAGGATCAAAAGGATGCCACGAAGTTTCACATCGCGGATGCTAGCGGGCCGTTCCCGCATTTCCAACAATGGTTCACACCAGAAAAAACCTCGACGCCCCGCGCGGCGCTCGCGCACCGTCTGAGCATGATCATCAAGCCCAAGATTCGCGGTTTCATCTGCACTACATCGCACCCCGACGGCTGCGCGGCCCACGTGCGCCAGCAAATCGAATACGTGCGCAGCAAAGGCCCCATCGCGAGCGCGCCAAAGCGTGTGCTCGTGATTGGTTCCAGCACCGGCTACGGCCTCGCGAGCCGCATCGTTCCAGCGTTTGCGGGCGGCGCAGCCACACTCGGCGTGTTCTTTGAAAAACCACCGGAGCCGGATCGCACGGGCACGGCGGGATGGTATAACTCGGTCGCCTTCGAGCGCGAGGCGCACGCCGCCGGTCTGTATGCGAAGAGCATCAATGGCGACGCATTTTCCGACGCGGTGAAGGAGCAGGTCATCGCCACAATCAAGGCCGACCTCGGTCAGGTGGACGCCGTCATTTACTCCCTCGCCTCGCCCCGCCGCACGAATCCGCGCACGGGCGTCACGCACAAAAGCTGCCTGAAACCCATCGGCGCAGCGTATTCCAACAAGACCGTGGACACCGATCGCGGCATCGTGAGCGAAGTGAACATCGAGCCCGCAAGCGATGCGGACATCGCGGACACGGTCGCGGTCATGGGCGGCGAAGATTGGGAGATGTGGATGGACGCTTTGGAAGCTGCGGGCGTGCTCGCGCCGGGCGTCGTCACGGTCGCCTACAGCTACATCGGGCCGTCGCTCACGTGGGCGATTTATCGCAACGGCACCATCGGTCGCGCGAAGGAACATCTCGAAGAAACCGCCGACCGCATTTCGGCAAAGCTCGCCGACAAGGAAGGCCGCGCATGGGTGAGCGTGAACAAAGCACTCGTCACGCAGGCGAGCAGCGCGATTCCCGTTGTGCCGCTCTACATTTCGCTGCTCTATCGTGTGATGAAGGCAAAGGGCCTCCACGAAGGTTGTATCGAGCAAATCCAGCGGCTCTTCGCCACGCGCCTCGCCGGAAATCCGCAACCCGACGAAGATGGCCGCATCCGCATCGACGATTGGGAAATGCGCGAGGACATCCAGGCCGAAGTCGCCGCGCTATGGGAGAAAGTGAGCACCGAAAACCTCGCCGACATCAGCGACATCGCCGGATACCGTGCGGAATTTTTGAAGCTCTTCGGTTTCGGACTGGAAGGCATCAACTACGAAGCCGAAGCCGAGCCGATGCAGCCGCTGCCGAGTGCGTAGCGGACTTCTTTATGTGACGTAGCGATAAACAGAACAGGCTATAAATGGTCTATGTTTTCTATTCCCTGCACTAACTGGATCGTGAGTGATACAGGATTTTCTGTTCAATTGCTTGGACGAACAGGGATGAAATATCGCGAAGGGAAAAAGACAATGCATATTGAATCTGAGATTTTAATGACTGACGCACCAAGCATCGTCGTATGGAAAAGTTCCGTAAAAGTTTGGGAATCGCCTCACAATAAGGAAGAAATTACTGCGGAAAAACGAGTCGAAATTCTCAATAATATTTGTGCCGCATTGCAATGGAGAAACACTACGGTTCACATTCAATGGCCTTAGTTTATTTCGCCGCCGCACATGGTGATTTTCAGCTCTCTCAGTGTGATCGTTTGAATCGTATTCTGCCTCGCGGTATTTGACCATAACGGCGTTGCATTTCCTATTGTGGCACTGATTGGTGTTGTCGCTATTAATTTCCTACTTCAAGTGCGTTGCTACAACGGTGGTAAATCACTAACGGTCATTCGTTATCGGTCTGGAGCGAGCGAACTGAGGAAAACACTTGATGATTTTGACTGACACTTTCTGCGCAAATCTCACAAATAACCCACCCATGAAATCACCCGCCATTTTTCGATCCTTCGTCAAAACTATCACTGCAATGTGTGCGCTGGCTGTGCTGTTCGCTTCGGGAGGACGGGCGGAAGATGTGGCTACGGGCAAGCTTGCGAAGGGGCCGCTGAAGATTTTCCTGCTCGCGGGTCAGTCGAACATGGAGGGGCACGCGACTTTGCCTACGATTGATTTTCTCGGCGAGGACCAGGACCCGGCGCGGGCGGCGTTGCTTAAAAAATTCAAACCCGACGGCAAGACGCTCGTGACCCGTGATGACGTGTGGGTGGTGAGCAACGGCGCGCCTTTCGACAAACTCCAGCCGGGGCTCGGCGCGCGGAAGGATGCCGCGACACTCGGTGGAAAAATCGGGCCGGAATACGGGTTCGGCTATTTCATGGGTGAGGCGCTGGATGAGCAGGTGCTTTTGATCAAAGTGGCGGAGGGCGGCACGAGCCTGCACCAAAACTGGCGTCCGCCGAGTGCGGGGCCGCTGCCGAATGTGAAGCCCGAGGAAGTCGGCGAGATGTATCGCGCGCTGGTGCAGAACACGCACGACACGGTGCGCGATTTAAAAAAACTCTTCCCCGCCTACGACGAAAAGACCGGCTATGAAATCGCGGGGCTCGTCTGGTTTCAGGGCTATAACGACATGTTCGACGAAACGGGTCGCAAGGAATACGGCAAAAACCTCGTGATGCTGATCAAGGATTTGCGGAAGGAATTCAACGCGCCGAATATGAAAGTGGCCGTCGGCGTGATGGGTGTGAACGGCCCGCTGAACGAAGGAACAATCAACCCAAAGCAGAAGGACGTGCGCGAGGGGCAACGCTTCGTGAACACGGTCGAGGAGTTCAAAGGAAACGTGAAGGCGTTCGAGAGCGCGCCACTGCTGCATCCGAAAGTAGTGGAGCTGACCGCTGGTGAATGGCTGCACACCCGCGATTTCAAAAAAGACCCGCACACCCCTGAGGAAAAAGCGCTGCTGCAACGCTCCACATCGAACATGGGCTTTCACTACAACGGCGAAGGCCGCTTCTTCATCCTGCTCGGAAAGCAATTCGCCGACACGATGCTGGAATTGATGAAGTCGAAATGAGGCGTTTCACAAAATGCAGGGCGGGGACTTTTGAGATGTTCACTCGTATTTTGGCGATGGCGATGCTGGTAGCGGCGGCTTGTTTCGCTGATGCGGCGCAGCCTGCGGTGCCGCCGGATTTGACGAAGGAGCCGAAGGCGGCGGAGGGAAAAGGGGATTGGAATCTGGGGCCGACGGGGATGCGGGGGTGGATGTTTGTGAAGGACAATTACACGGATGATGCGCGGCAGATTTTGGTGACGAAAATTGACGCCGGCTCGCCTGCGGACGGGGTGATGCAGGTTGGCGATGTGATCCTCGGCGTGGCGAGGAAACTTTTCAGCGAGGATGCGCGCCGGGTGTTTGGCCGGGCGATTGACGGCGCGGAAAAGGACGGCGCGCTGGCGCTGATGGTGTGGCGCAAGGGCGAGCAGAAGGATGTGGTGGTGAAGCTGAAGGTGATGGGTTCCTATGCGGAGACGGCTCCGTATGATTGCGCGAAATCGCGCAAGATTTTGGAGGAAGGCTGCAAGCGCATCGTGGAGAACAAGGATTACGGGCGGTGTCTCGTCGGCTACCTCGCACTGCTGGCGTCGGGCGATCCGCAGTATGCCGAGTTGCTGAAAGCGAAGGCGCATGAGGTCGCTCCTCAGAATCCGCATTTCCCGATTGATAAATGGGTGCCCGGAAATCCCGGCGGCTGGATCACGGGCTACACGTGCGTCTTTCTCTCGGAATACTATCTCGCAACCGGCGACAAGTATGTCCTGCCAGCGATTCAGGAATACGCGCACTTCATCGCACTGGGGCAAAGCCGCATCGGCACGTGGGGCTCGAACATGACGTGGACGGATCTGAATGGCGGCGTGATTCACGGCAACATCCCCGGCTACGGCGCGCTGAATCAAGCGGGGCTCGTCTGCCACATGGGGCTGATCCTCGCGACGAAGTGCGGCATCGAGGACAAGGACGGTGAAATCGCTGCGGCGCTGAAACGGGCGAATGATTTTCTGAGTTACTACGTGGGAAAGGGCACGATTCCCTACGGCGATCACAACCCGACGCTGAATTGCCACGACGACAACGGGAAGAATTGTCAGGCGGCGCTCATCTTTGATCTGCAAGGGATGAAGGGAGGCTCGCAGTTTTACACGAAGCTGATCACGGCGTCCTACGAAGACCGCGAGGAGGGGCACACGGGGAATCAATTCAGCCACCAATGGTCCGGGATGGGCGTGGCGCGCGGCGGGCCGAAGGCGGCGTCGGCATTCCTCAAAGAGATGCGCTGGTATTACGATCTGGCGCGCACTTGGAAGGGCGATTTCGTTTATCAAGGGCTCGGCGGCGGTGGCGGCGGCTATTGGGATTCCACGACTGGCTACATGCTCACTTACGCGCTGCCGTTGCGGAAACTTTTCCTCACCGGCAAGGACGCGAAGTCGGATACATGGCTGAGCGAAAAGGACGTGAAGGAGGCCATCGAAGCGGGGCGCAACATGGATTACGAAAAGCTGGATCTCCCCGCGCTGATGAAGGAACTGGGAAGCTGGTCGCTGGTTGTGCGCACGCGGGCTGCCGAGGCCATTGCGAAAAAGAAGGAGGACGTGACGTCCGCCCTGCTCCAACTGCTCGAAGGCAACGACGCTCAGGCGCGCATTGGCGCGTGTCAGGCGGTGAAAGAACTCAAGGCGCGCGGTGCCGCAGCCGTGCCCGTTTTGATCCGTCTGCTCGATCACGACGACATATGGCTCCGCGTCTGCGCCGCCGAAGCGCTCGCGGGCATCGGCGAACCCGCACGCCCGGCCATCCCCGCGATGCTCAAAGCCTGTGCGCGTCAGGACCCCAAAGACCCTCGCGGCTTCCAGCGGCGCGGCCTCGCATTCTCGCTCTTCTACCCGCGTGGCGCACTTGGCGGCGATGGATTGCTGGCCCGATCCATAGAAGGCGTTGACCGCAGCCTGCTCTATCCCGCCATCCGCAGCGTAGCCACGACCGACGACGGACGCGCTCGCGGCTGCCTCCGTTCCACCTACCAATTCCTCACGCTCGACGACGTGCGCGCACTCGCACCGGACATCGTGAAATCCATCGCCGAAAAAGCCCCGAGCGGAGAAATGTTCGCCGGCGGAGTCCGCCTCGCAGGCGTGAAATTACTCACAAAATACCGCATCAAAGAAGGAATCCCGCTCGCCTTCACTGCGATGGACTGGCGTAACTGGGGATCCGGCGAGCGCATCGCCGTCTGCCTCGACGCGCTCAAGGAATACGGCGCCCACGCGCTGCCCGTGCTCCGGGAAATCGAGCGCACATGGACCGTGGACGAGGCTACCAGCCACGGCCTCACCCCACAAATCGCCAAGCTCCGCGAAATCATCGCCGCCGCCGAAGTCGACAAAAACCCGCCTGCATTGATCAGCATCTATCCTACTGGCGAAGGGAAACAGTAATCTTAACCCTCGGCCTACTTTTTCAGCACCTCCGCACGGCGTCTCCATTGGGCTTCCTCTTTTGCGAGCCCGTGGGCTTTTGCGAAATCGGCGAGGGCGGTGTAGCGAGCTGCGGGATCAAGGCGGCAGGCCCACCAGAGTTTCAGATCGCACTCGGAGCAGAAGGGCATCGGAGCGCGGTCGCTTTCGGCGAGATTGTTGGAGCCGTTCATGCCGCATTCGTGGAGCGTGCAGTGTTCGATGCCGAACATGTGGCCGGTTTCGTGCGTCGCCACTTGCAGCGTGCGGCGAAGCACGGTGGCGTAGTCTTTCTCCACATCGCCGTAGCGGGCGAGCGACCACACGCCGACGCGTTCTTCGAGCGATGCCTCGCCGAAGACGAAATTCCATGAGGGCTGCGGAAAAAGATCCGTCGCCGTGAGGCCGAGCACCGCGACGGCGTCCTTCGGGCGGCGCGGCAGCAGCACGCTTTCCAAAATGTAGGCGCTGAGGAATTGCTTCATGCCCCACTTGGGATGCGTGCGGCGTGCGCGGTCGGGAATCGCGGCGTCCGGCAGGGCGTCGAGGATTTTCACCGGCACGCCGAAGTGGATGCGCAGGATTTCCGCCGTGTCTTTCACGAGCGGCTCCTGCGCTTTGGTGAAATCGCCGATGGGCTGGATGTAAAGTGTCGTGCGCTCGGCAGTCGGGCGGTTTGGATTCGAGGCGAGGTATTGATCAAACGTCTGTCCGTCCTCGGGATGCTCCGTGAGCCAGTCACCGGCGGCGGGCCGCGTTTTCTTTTGCATGAGCGGCTGGAGCTTCGCGGCGTCCGTGCGCAAAGTCTGGAGCGATGGAGCTTCCTGAGCGGCAGCGGCGGCGATGAAGAGGGCGACGACAAACGGGGCGAGCCAGTGTTTCATAGCGGGAATTTAGCACAGCACCCGGCGGGTGCCCGTGGCTTTGTTGTTAGGAGGAGGGGAAAGGGGATATCACGGATGTTTTCTCTTTCCCTTGGGGGCGGTTGCACTGTGCTCTTGGCTTTGAATCTCACATGGACTTTGGGAGGCAAACCAACTACCCATGTCTCCATGCTCTCTCTCGATAGTCCATCATACTCGTGCGAGCACATTCTCCAGCGAACAAGCGTAAGATTGTGGGTAGCGTTTTGCGTTTTCGCGGTCGCCATTCTGCGCTCGATGGCCGTAGAGACAGCCGACGTTCGGAACGAGGATACGCGTCTCATTGTGACCGATTCGGATGGGAAGACGGTATTAAACTACTTTGTCGGGGTGTGGTATGGGTCTAACAATCCGAGAAAGTTCACACCGGATGCTAAAGGAGTTTGTAAAATACAGTTTGGGAATCCGGGTTTTCAAAGCCTCAGTATTATAGTGAATCGCGTCGGGTATAGAGTGTTTCCCGAAGACGCGGTTTGGCCGATGAAGGTGATCTTGCCGAACGAGAAGTGGGCAAAGCCTTCAGTTCAAAAAGCAGAGCTTCCGAAAGCCGAGGCTAAATAGAGGGAGTGTCTCAATCTTTCAGGTGAAGTGGGATGATATGCTGGAAAATAAGCAGGCTGCGTTTTTTTTACGGATGTTTTCGCTTTCCCCGGCGGCGTGTGGGGCATACTCACGGGGCGTTCAATTTCACACCAACCCACAGCACTCATCTACCATGGCCAAAGCTTCAGAAACCGACGAAACGAAAGAAAGCAAAGTGATCGCAGCACGTAACAAGAATCTCGATCTCGTCCTCCAGACGATTGCGAAGGATTTTGGCGAGGGGGCCATCATGCGCCTCGGGGATTCGCAGCAGATGGATGTGGAGGTGATCCCGACGGGCAACATTCTCATCGATCGCGCGCTGGGTGCGGGCGGGTTTCCGCGCGGACGTGTGTGCGAAGTTTTCGGGCCGGAGTCGTCGGGCAAGACGACGCTCACGCTCACTCTCATCGCGCAGGCGCAGAAGCGCGGCGGGCTGGCGGCGTTCATTGACGTGGAGCACGCGCTCGACCCGCAATATGCGAAGAAGCTGGGCGTGAATCTGGACGATTTGCTCGTGTCTCAGCCGAGCAGTGGCGAGGAGGCCCTGCGCATCGTGGAGACGCTGGTTCGCTCGAATGCGCTTGATGTGATCGTGCTCGACTCGGTGGCGGCGCTCGTGACGAAGCAGGAGCTCGAGGGCGAGATCGGCGACAGCACGGTGGGCGCGCAGGCGCGGCTGATGAGCGCGGCGTTGCGCAAGCTGACGGCGCTGATTTCAAAGGCGCGGACGGTGTGTGTTTTCACGAACCAGATCCGCGAGAAGATCGGCGTGATGTTTGGCAACCCGGAGACGACACCCGGCGGCAAGGCGCTGAAATTTTACTCCAGCGTGCGCGTGGACATCCGCCGCATCGGCGCGATCAAATCGAACGACGGCGTGGTGACGGGCAACCGCACGAAGGTGAAAATCGTGAAGAACAAAATCGCGCCGCCATTCTGCGAGTGCGAGTTCGACATCATGTATAACGAGGGCATTTCCTCGACCGGCGCGCTGCTCGACCTCGCGCTGGAAAAGGGCATCGTGGAAAAACGCGGTTCGTGGCTCAGCTACAAAGGCAATCAGCTCGCGCAGGGTCGTGACGCTGCGAAGGAATTGCTGAAGACGGACACGAAGCTCTACGAGGAGCTTTACGCCGTCGTGCAGGCGAAGCTGAACGAAGACGCGGCTGCTGGGAAAAAGTAGCGGGCGCTAGCGCGTCACGCCGAATTCCGCGCGGCGGTTTTTCGCCCATGCGGATTCGCCGCTGCCGGAGTCGGCGGGCATTTCCTCGCCGAAGCTCACGGTCTGCAAACGCCCTGCGCCTGCGCCGAGTGCAATCAATTCCTCGCGCACCGTGAGCGCGCGGCGCTCGCCGAGGCCGCGGTTGTATTCCGGTGTGCCGCGCTCGTCTGTGAAGCCCGCGATGATGATCGTGCTCCCGCTCTTGGCGGCTTCCGCCACGCCGTGAAGTTTCGCCTTTTCACCCGCGCTCAGGCTCGTGCTGTCGAAACCGAAATACACGGGTGGGAATTTCGAGCGATCCACATTGGCGCCGAGGAAGGACACGCCTTCTTGTCTGTCGGGCAGCGGAGTGCCGAGCGGGGTGCCGCTCACGTAGTCGCCATCGGCACCGCCGCCGCCCGCGCCTTTGCGGGTGGTGGAGCAGGCGGAGAGTGCAAACGCGGCGAGGAGTGGGAGAAAATGGTGCGGTTTCATCGTAGGCACTGCTTGCCGAGGGGAGCGGCGTTCGTCGAGCGAAATGCTGGGCCATTTCAGTGAGAAAAAGAAAGTCCGTCAGGGAACCACGACAAAGAAGGGCAAGCTGCCGTTGCTGCCTTCCGGCCCTGGCGGGGTTGGCTAGCCTTCAGTCCGTGGCCCCTGACGGAGGCGCGGACAGTGGCAGGCCCGGCGAATGATGCAAAATGAAAAGTCAGGAAGATTTAGTGGAAACCCCTTGCCAATTAAAAAGACCACGGCTTAAAAGGCGATCACTTTGAAAGGGCGCACTTACCTACGCCGCCCTCAGCAACAACATTTTTAACAAACACCTCAAACAAACATGGCCCCGAAAATATTTTCCATTCTCACGATTATCATCGCCGGAGTTGCTATATGGCTCGGCGTTGAGAGCGAAAAGCGCGTCACCAATCTGCAAGAGATAGGTTTGAAGACACACGGCATTCTTGAGGATACGAAGAGGGAGCTGAAGAGGACGAAGGGCGAATACGACAAGGTGGAGGCCTTGCTGACGAAGACCGAGAAAGAACTCGAAGAAACCAAAACTAAGCTCCGCGACACCGAGGATAAACTCGCCAGCACTGAGTCAAAGCTGGCCGCCGTCACTGCCGAGCGTGATGCGCAGAAGGCTGCTTTGGAAGACATGCAGACAAAGATCGCCGAAGCGCTCGGAATTCCGAAGAGCGAAAATTTAGATCCAGCCAAGGCCATTGAGGCCATCAAGGAGCAAATCGCCACCATGGCTGCCAAGGTCAAGGATCAGGACGCCAAGATTGTTGAATTGGAAAAAATCAAGGCCGAGCACGAGACAATCATCGCCGGACTCACTGCTGACAAACAACGGAACGAAGCGGAAATCGCCACCAAAGGAAAGGTCATCAAGAAATATCAGGATCATGTCATGCAAAAGGGCGTCAAGGGCAAGGTCTTGGCCGTAAATCCAGGTTGGGGCTTCTGTGTTCTCAGCACTGGTGACAAGCAAGGTGCTGCAACCGGAAGAATGATGATTGTCGCCCGCGATGGCAAAGCCATCGGCAAAGTGAAAATCACGAATGTCGAGACCAACCAGTCCATCGCCGATATACAGGCATCCACTTTCATACGCGGTAGTTTTGTCCAACCCGGCGACGAAGTCATTTATGTTGGTGATGAGAATGTGAAATTTGAAGAGGAGAAGCCGGTCGTTGCAGGTGCCCCCGCACCCGCAGGCGCACCTGTCCTCGCGCTTCCACATCAATAGTCTCCTCATGCGAGCACTTGCGTATTCACTTTTACTCGGCCTGCTATTCAGCCTTGGTGGCTGCGCAAGCACCGAGGAAAAAAAAGACCCCAACCAAGTCACCACGATTCCGTGGAATAAACCCGAGCGATGGGAGGGCACGGGGCCCTTTGGTTCGATGATGCCTGGAGCGGGCAATTACTGATCGCACGGCGCATCCGCCGCATCCCGTATTGCACCGCGCGTCCCCGCCGACCATAACGCGCAGCCTTTCGCCGCGCAGTGCGTGGCATTTTGCGCGATGAAAAAACGCATCCATACAGTCGCTATCCTCGGTAGCGGGCCATCCGGCTCCGCACTTGCCTGCCATCTCATCCAGCGCGGTTATTCCGTTACACTTTTTGACGACGGCTCGCGGCCCGACCTCCTCGTCGGCGAATCACTCATTCCCTCCATCCTCCCGATGCTGGATCGCCTCGGCGTCCGTGAGCGTGTCGCGGCAGTCGGGTTGCACAAACCCGGTGCGACATTCGTCTTCGGCCCCGACAGCACGATCACGTTCAACTTCCAGGCCGTCTCCAAGTGCAAGCTCCCGACTTTCGCCTACAACGTTCCGCGTGCAGAGTTCGATGCGATAATCGAGCAACGCGCCATCGAACTCGGTGTCTCGCGTGTCGCGCAGCGCGCGAAAGTCGAACGCACCGGCACAGACACACTGCACCTCACCGCTGAATCCCTCGCCGCTGCGCCATCACTCGGCGGCAAACAGCCGGACTTGCTCGTGGACGCCACGGGCCGCGCACGCACCTTCGCGCGCGTGCTCGAAATCCCGGCAACCGTCGGCACACGCAAAGACGCCGCATATTTCGCTCACTATGCCGGATTCGAGGAGCCGCAGCCACGAGGGCAAATTGTCATCACGCGTCTCGCCGTCGGCTGGAGCTGGCGCATCCCGCTTCGAGATCGTCTTTCCGTCGGCGTCGTCATCAATCGCGACGAAGCCGCCCGCCTTGGCGAAACGCCAGAGCAGCGACTCGAAGCCGCCATCGCTCGCGACCCCGCGCTTTCCGCCGCAGGCGCAAACCGCCAGCGACTCACGAAAGTGGCGAGCTACACGAATTACCAACTCATCACCGAGCGCGGCCACGGCCCCGGCTGGGTCATGGTCGGCGACGCATTCGGCTTTGTGGATCCGATGCTTTCGCCCGGCCTCATGCTCGCATTGCGCTCTGCTGAAATCCTCGCCGACAACATCGAGACCCCCGCAAAATACGCACGGCAGATGGACGCATGGCTGCGCGCATGGCAGGAACTCATCGGCTATTTTTACGACGGCAGAATCTTCGCCATGTATCACACCGGCCTCGCGCTCGGGAAAAAATATCCCGGCGCGATCAGCCGTTTCATGCAAAGCCACATGGAGCGCAACATCGCCTGCATGGCCTCCGGCGCGAGCACACTCTCCCGCTACTCGCGCGGGCTGGTGAAACTCATGTCGCGCCACGGCTCATGGCTCGGCGATCCTTCTGCGTCAGCAATCGTCTGAAAAAGGAACGATGAAACGCTACCTCTGGCTCATCCTCCGGCTCGCACTCACCATCGCGCTTTTCGCATGGCTGCTGCGCGATCCTAAATTGCGCGAACAACTCGCCGCACTTCCGCGCCCGCCCGCGCCCGCGTGGCTTCTTCCCGCTTGGATCGCCGCCGGCCTCAACGAACTCGCCAGCCTCCTCCGCTGGTGGTGCTGCCTTCATCTCGCGGGCGTTGCGTTGCCGCTTCGCCGCGCTGCCGCGCTGCACTTCCTCGGCCTCTTCACCTCGCTCTTTCTCCCGGGCATGGCCGGCGGCGATGCGGTGAAAATCGCATTCCTCGCGCTGCAATTTCCGCAGCGGAAAATGGGCGGCGTGCTCGCGGTGCTCATGGATCGCCTCAGCGGTTTCGTCTCCATCATCGTGTGGACCTTCATCGTCGCCATGAAGCGCGGTGAATGGTTCCGCCAGACTCCCGCAACCGCCGCGCTCTTTCACGCGGTGCTTATCTTTCTCGGCGTCGCAGCGGGCGCACTGCTCGTGTGGTTCATCTCCAGCCGCGCGCCACTATTGCGCAGGACTCCGCAATGGATTCCGCTCCGTGCACGCATCATTGAGATAGCCGCTGTCTTCGACACATTTTTCGCCGATCGCCGTCGTGCTTGTGCTGCGCTCGTTCTCTCCGCCTCCAGTCACGCCTGCTACTTCCTGCTCTATTATTTTACGGCGCTCGCTTTCGCTGGAGACCTTTCACTAGGCGACGCCTTTAGCGTGATGCCGGTGATGGATGTCGTCTCGATGCTACCCGTCACCATCTCCGGTCTCGGTCTGCGTGAAACGACAATGCAAGCCCTTCTCACTCCGCTCTGCGGCATCGCGCCAGCCACCGCGGTTTTTATTTCGCTCAGCGGATTCCTCATCGCCGCTTCGTGGGCGTTTGCGGGCGTTCCAGTTTTCCTTCGCTTTCGTTCCGTGCAAAAGACAGACACCACTCATGCCTGAATCCCGCCTCGCCGTTTCATTCGGTTCCTCGTTCCTTGGCTTCGCAACGCATCTTGGATTTTTGCGCGGGCTCATCGCAGCAGGCCATGGCCCTGCGAGCGTCGCGGGCTCTTCCGCAGGCGCCATTGTCGCCGGCCTTTACGCAGCCGGGCTCAGTCTCGATGAAATGGAGGCCGCTTTCACACACCCAGAGCTGCGCAGTAAATTCCGTGAATGGCGCACACCCTTTCGCGGGCCTTGTGTCCTGCTCGGTCTGCCGGGTTTTCCCGCTTTGATCAAAGGTGTGCATCTTGAGCGCATGCTGCGCGATCTCGTAGGTGACCGCCGCATCGAGGACTGCGCTGCCGCCCGCCTCCACATCGCCGTCACCAACCTCCGCACCAATTGCGTCGAAGTTCGCAATTGCGGCCCGCTTGTCGAAACCATGCTCGCGAGCTGCGCACTTCCCGGCATCATCGCTCCGCGAAAAATCGGGGACGAACTTCTGTGGGACGGCGGCCTCGGCAGCTCCGTTCCCGTCGAGCAGTGGATAGATGATCCCGAAGTCACCCACATCGTCACGCACAGCATCATCTACGACTCGCAGCTTCGCTCGCGCGAACGCACACATCGCTTCAACTTCGCCGCAGCCATGCTCGCGGGACACCAACTCACCGCCGATGAGTTGCTGAGGTGGAAACTCGAACTCGCGCGTCGCTCCGGCAAGATCGTCGTCACAGCGGAAACGATTTCACGGCGCCCCCGCATCGGCATTCCCATTACGCTTCCGCCGCCCAAGCCGTGGCCCGACTACGCCCGCGATCTCATGGCGCTCGGCGCATCCTCCGCGCGCACCGTTGCAGCGACGCTTTCTAGCGCCGCCGAAAAGCCAGCAGCCAACTGTTGAACGGCGTGCTCCCCCACAGCGGGCGCACTTCCGAATCGAACTCCGCCGTTGGAAAACACGCCTGAATTTGCGCGAGCGTGGGATACACGACCACAGGTCGCGCGCTCCATGAGATCACTCGCGCAAACCACTCTTCGATCTGAGTGAAACGAAACCGCCAGCTCCCGTCGTGCGGTGTCGTGCGAATGAAACACCATCCGCCCGGCGCAACCCTTCGCGCCATTTCAGCAAGCGCACGCTGCTGCGCCTCCGCTGGTAAATAGTGCAGCACATCGAGCATGGCTACATTGCCTGAGAACTCCGGCTGCGCCGAAACATCGCCCGTGTGCAGAGAGATCCCTGCGTAGTGTTTCCTGGCTACCACCTGACCTTCGCAGATTTTATTTCTGTCCACATCCAGACCCACGATGTCGGGCGCAAAGCCGTATTCACGAAGGTAAAAAGCGAGCAGTCCGACTCCACAGCCGATGTCCAGCAGTGGAAGTTTAGAAGAGCCGATGCGCTCAAAAGCCGCCGGAAAAGCAGGGTCGTGGCGCAATTTACCGCGCGAATAAAAACGCATCCAGCGCCGTTCAAAGTGCGATGAAATTCGCACTACGATTTCTTGGGTGCTCGCACTCATCGTTTCAATTTTCCGCTCGCAGTTCGTGGCAACTCGGTGACGACACGAAATTTCACCGGCACTTTGTAGCCCGCGAGCTGCCCGCGGCAGTGCTTGCCGAGCGCCGCGCCCGCCGGCGGCTGCGCTGCATCGCGGGGAACAATCTCCGCCACCGCCACCATTCCCCATCGCTCGTGCGCCTCGCCGCTCACACGACTTTCACGCACCGCCGGATGTGCATTGAGCACCGCCTCCACTTCCTCCGGGAAAAATTTCATCCCGCCGAAATTGATCACCGACTTGCGCCGGCCGCGCAGGAAAACGTGACCATCCTCATCTTGGCACGCGAGGTCGCCGGTGGCGAACCAGCCGTCGTCCGTCGCCTGCGCCCGCTCGCACCACGGCGCGAGATACGCATCAAACATCCCAGGCCCGCGCAGCCACATCTCGCCGATTTCCCCGCGCGCCACGTCGGCGCCGTGCTCGTCGCGCAGCCGCACCGCGATGTCATCGGGCCGCCCGACGCTCGTTGGCTTCGTCACGGCGGCATCGGTGTTCAAAAGTGGCAGCCCGGCCTCGATGATTCCGAAACCTTGCGCAGGCGCGATGCCGTAGCGTTTTTGAAAAGCCTGCGCGGTCGTCGCGGGCACCGCCGCAGCCGTGCCGACGGCAAGGCGCAACGATGGCCAGCCGCGCCCCGATCCTTCCGCCGCCAGCAGCGCGAGGTGAAATGGTGAGCCGTAGAAAACCGTCGCGCCCGTCGCGCACGCAGTCGCGAGCACCTCTGCGGCGAGGTGCGAGTCCTCAAGCACTGTCGTCGCTCCCTCGATCATGTAGAGCATGATGGTGACTGCAAAATGATGCGCCATCGGCAGCGTCCACAGCACGCGATCCAGCGGCGTGATTTGGAGCCGCCGGTTTGCCGAGTGCACGCGCGCAAGCAGCGTCTCGTGTCCGAGCACGATGCCCTTGCTCGTCCCCGTCGTGCCCGAGCTGAAGCGGACGAACGCAGGATTGAGCGCGGCAAAATGATCCTCGGGAAACGCAGGAGTCGCATCCACAGCGCACCATGAAAAATGAACGCCTGCAATTTCCTCCGCCACGCCCGCCGCAGGCAGCCACGGATGCGCTCCTGCTGCGAGCATGAGCCGCGGGGCAGTGAGCGCGATTTGTGCCGTGCGTTCCGGCACCGCCAGTTCGGATGCCACGGGAACAAGGCACGCACCGGCGCGCAGGATTCCCAGAGCGAGCGCGACGTAGTCCGGCCCGTTCGGGCAAAACAAAGCCACACGTGCGCTGTGCTCGCCGTGAAGCAATTCGCGCAGGCGTGCCGCAATCGCATCCGCGCGCGCGAGCAGTTCGCCATAAGTCCACGACTGTCCGCTGTGCAGCAGCGCCACGCGATCCGGATCGTTTGCCGCACGCGCGGCGACAAGGACGGTCACGTTCAACGCCATGTCTCGCCTCCCATCACGGTTTCGATTTGCGCCCGCACATCCGCCGCCATCGGTGCGCGTCCGTGCTTTGCCTGCGATGCCGCGGCGATGCCCGCCGCCTGCCCCGTGGCGAGGCACGTTCCAATCACACGCAGTGCCGCCTGTGCTTCGTGTTCGCACGAAATGCAGCGCCCCGCCGTCCATAAATTTTCCATTCCCTCCGCTTTTAAAGCGCCGAGCGGGATTTGCGTCGGGCGGTTGTCCTCCGGGAAACGCCAGCGCGGCCCCGTTGCCTTTTCGCGCAACTCCATCGGCCATGTTCCGAGTGCGACCACATCGTGCGACTCCGTGCCTCGCAGCACATCGTCGGCGGAGATGGTAATTTCCCCGCGCACGCGCCGACTTTCGCGGATGCCCACGCGCGCAGGAAAAGCCGCCAGCTCTGCGCGTGCAAACGCGGCGTGATTTGCACGGAGGAAAGCGAACAGCTCCACCGCGATTTTTCGTCCTGTGACTTCGAGCGCGGACAAATGTGCGGGCGAAGTTGGATCAAAATTTTCCGGCCCCGCGAGATCCACCGTGACATAAACTTCCGAGCCGCACCCGGTCGTGCGGAACTGCGCCCCGAGCGCGCCGCGATCCAGCCGTCCGTCATGCACTGCCTCCGCAATTTGATGCGCGAGATGGATGCGCCCCTCGTCGCCGAGCGCCGCGACATCCACCGTGTGCAGCGCGAAAATGAACGCGGGCCGCTGGAGATGGGCCGACTCCGCCATTTCGGTGCCCGCGCCCGCGAGCGCGGCAAGCACGGCATCGCCGCTCGCATCCGCGATGGTGCGCGGCTCCAACGCCATGCGTGCGCCACGGCAGATGACTTCCACCGAATCCACGCGACCGCTGCCATGTGCGGCGATGAGTTCCGTGTGCAGCAGCACATCAAGCGTCCCGCACTCCGCCGTGATTGCGTCGGCCACGGCGGCGAATCCCGGAGGTGAGTGTGGCAGCACATCGAGCCGTCCCATTCGCACCGGGCCCGCAGAGGCTCCCGCGCGCACTAGACGCGCAACAAATTCACCCGGCAGTCCGCGATTGGCGAGCACCGCGCCCGGTTCGGCGCGCAGCAGATAGAGTCCGCAGACCGAATGAACGAGCGCCGCAGTCGCCATCCCGCCGAGAGCGCCGTGACGTTCAACAAGCACCGTGTGCGCGCCCGCCCGCGCTGCCGAAACTGCCGCCGCGATACCTGCGCCGCCGCCGCCGAGAATGAGAACGTCGCATTTCATATTCCGAGCAAATCCTCGCGCATCTTTGCGCGCATGAGTTTTAGTTCTTCATCACTCACCGAGCCTTCGCGCCACGAGATCGTCGCGGCGAGTTTTCCACCGCGATTGCTAAAAAAAACGCCCGTGCCCGGTGGCTGGCTCACCGAGGGAATGTGCCAGCCATCCTCCACAGGCGCGCCGCAGAACGTCTTGCACTCCGGCAGGAATTCGCCGGTGTGCGAAAAGAAAAACGAAGTGAGATGACCGCCGGAATTGCGCAGCAACATACGCAGATACAAGCGTGCCGGCAGTCGCCGGAAAAGCCGTGTCATCGCCGCAAACGCCGCATCGAGCCGCTGGCGTGTCTGCTCGCCGAATTGCTCATTGAGACGTCGCGCCGCACTCGCGTGGTCTGCGAGTTCCGCCGGGAGCAGGTGAAAGAAAAGCTGTGAGACTTGATTTTGCCAAATCGGATGACGCGAGCCGCGTTTGCGCTGCTGCACCGCGCAGCCGGATTGAAACGACTCCGCCGTCTCCCCGCGCCGCTCCAGCACCGCGAGGTGCATCCGCATTGTCGCCGCGAGAAACCAGCCCATTTGAAAAACTCCGTGCGTCACATTTTCCGCGCGTGCGGTGATGCGAGCAGTTTCCTCCGCATTGAATTCCTCGACGCAAAACCGCGCCGCCCCCGCCCGCGCCTCTGCGCCACCGAGCGAGCGGATGCCGAGTTTCGACAGTGCATAAAAGTGATCTTTGAATTTTCCCGCCTCACGCGCAAACGCCCGCCAGCCCTGTGTGCGCGGAGCGGACACGCCCCACGAATTTTCGCGCGTTGACTCGGCTTTTCCGTCTGCCAGTCGCGCGATCTCGGCGAGGAAAAGCTCCACGCCTTTTCCGTCCAGCAATCCATGCCGCCAGCGCACGAGCACCGTCGCGCGTCCGTCGGCCTCCGGCAGAACGACGAATTTCACCGGTGCCTCGGATGGTGCGTTCAGCAATTCATCGCCCGCGTTTTTCCACGTGCCACTCGCTTCGCCCACGGGAAAATCTGTGCGTGTCTCCGCGCCCCATTGCCAGCGTGGGACGCCGAGGATCGGTTTGCGCAGCCGTGCGGCGGCGATGGGACTCGCGCCCGCGAGACGTGAGGCAGCGGAGCGGAGCGCATCAATTTCAAAACCCGGCCCGAGTCGCAGCACGGTGAGTCCGGCGTGCTCGCCCTGTCCCGTCGCGCGCATCATTTGTTCGACGCTGAAAAGGAACCAGTCAGCGCCGCTCAACTCCGTCCGTCCGGCCTGGGTCACGGGCATCAGGATTGCGCGCGGGCCGTGGCGACGGCCTCGGCTATCTGGCGCGCGGTGGCGAAAGTCGTGCGCGTGATCGAGCAGTCGGGCAACTTCACGTTGAATTCGTCCTCGAGCATAAGGACGAGTTGCATGATCGCCATCGAGTCGAGCCCCGCGGCGAAAAGATCGGAGTCCACGCCGAAGGAGCCGTCGAGTTCCAACAGTTCGCTGCGGATGCGTCCCAGCAGGCGCGTTGCGACCTGCATCGTAGCGGGATCGCATGGCATGGCGTCGAGGTTGTCCGGACGTTCACTCATTGTCGGCCCGACATTAGACAGCGGCGGGAATGTGACAAGCGCAAGGATGCGTCAGCGTATCGCGGGTGCGGCGAAGCGGGTTGCATCGAGCGGGCGGTTGCGTGCGATTTCGTCGAAGCGATACGTGAGCGTGCCACCATTCGGCAGTTCGACAATCACCTCGCGCACTTCGAGCGACTCCACGTCAATCGAGTTGGTGATGCGCTTCGGCATCCGGCCCGAGGCATCCGCCTTGCGCGTGAGCACCACGATGTAGCGACCTGCCTCGCGCGAAACTTCCGCTGTGTAAAAAGCCTCCTCCTCTACCGGCTTGCCGCGCAGCAGGCCGAGCAGCGACTGGAAGGGTTTTCCCGCATTGTCGCCGCTCAGCGATTTG
Organism: uncultured Spartobacteria bacterium; assembly: GCA_903929475.1. Taxonomy (GTDB): domain Bacteria; phylum Verrucomicrobiota; class Verrucomicrobiia; order Chthoniobacterales; family Chthoniobacteraceae; genus SXWH01. The sequence goes on along the minus strand of CAIYUV010000122.1, from coordinate 10,660 downwards.
AGCGCGGGTTTTTTCCCCGCCTTTTGCACAAAAAGCTGATCACCCAGCGCGAGGACGAATTCATCCGCAGGCTTCGTGAAATCGAGCCGCAGTTGCTCCGGCGCGCGATACGACAGCGTGCCAGTGCTCACGACCGGTTCGCGCATGCCCGGCATCGCAACGGTCTGTGTGAAATTTGCCGACCAAGTCTTCGTCTCGCGCTGTCGTGTTTCAAATTGATCGCGCAGCGCATTGGCGCGCGCCTGCGGCAGAGGCGCGGCATCGGCGGTGAAGGCGAGGACGGCGGCGAGAAAGGTCGTGCGCAACATGGGAACAGACTTAGTCGGTCGGCGCGTCATCCGGCAACTCTTGTTCAATGTTTCGCCACGGGGAAGGCCCAATAGTGATAGACGAGAAATTTCAGTGGCCCGAAGCAGGCCTGGAGAGCCACGACATCGAGATCGATTTGGTAATTGCCGAGTTTTAGCGCGAAGCCAGCATTGAAACTTTTGAAGAATGCAAGAAGACCGGTGGAGATAAGCCAGAGAACAATCACGGCAGTGATGTAGCGCGCAAAGGCGTCGCGCTTGCGCGAGTCAGTGCGGAAATTGACGAAATAATTCCAAAAATAGAAAAACGTCGTGCTTACCCCGAGGCTGCACGCCGAAATCAACAGCGTCGGCCAGTCGGGATGGTGCTTGCTCAGGTATTTGAAAGGCGTCGCGATCAGCAGGTAGTTCACGACCGCCCCGGCGAGGAACCACAGCAGCCGTTGGGTCACAGGCTGGCGCTGTGTGGCAGTTTCGCGGTTGTTGTTGTTTTCCATCGCACGCGGCATAGGGCAATGCGACGCGCTTGCCAACTTCGCGCTGAACATCTCCCGCAGTTGCCTTGCGCACGCCGCTGCGCGTAACGTCCGGCAGTGCCTCGAACAACCAGATCACAACTCAATGCCCGTCGCGTCGCTGTGACGGCTGTCGGCATTGTCAGTCCGCTCGGCCTCGGTGTGGCGGAAAATGAGAACGCGCTTCGCGAGGCGTGCGACTGCGTGACGGAGGTGACTGCTTTCGACACGACGAAATGCCGGTGCAAATCGGCGGGGCGCGTGGGGAAAATGACGGATGGCGAATTTGGAATGACGAAGGGGCTGCATCGTGCGAGCAGGATGATGATTGGGGCGACGCGTGAGGCGTTGCGGGCGGATGAGGCGTTTGCACCGGAGTTCATGATCATCGGAACGACGAGTGGCGGGATGTCGTTTGGCGAGCAGTTCTATCGTGCGCAGGTCGAGCGGCGGCGACCGAAAGAACGCGCTCGCTGGCTGGCAAACTACCAGCCGCAGAAACCGGCGCTCGATGCGATGGAGGCGGGCGGCTTTCGCGTGCCGGTTCAGATTATCGCGAATGCGTGTGCGTCCGGCTCCAACGCTATCGGCCACGCATTTCGCCTCGTGCGGTCGGGAAAATACCGGCGCGTGTTGTGCGGCGGCTACGATGCAATTTCGGAGCTGGTCTTCGTAGGTTTCGACTCCCTGCAAGCGGCGACGACGGACAAGGTGCGGCCTTTCGACAAAGCTCGCAGCGGACTTGTGCTTGGTGAAGGAGCGGCGGTGCTCGCGCTGGAGGATTTTGAAACTGCGCAGCTACGCGGTGCGACGATTCTTGCGGAGGTCACGGGCTACGGCATTTCGACGGACAATCACCATCTCACGCAGCCGCACCCGAGCGGAATCGGCCCCGAGATGGCGATGCGTCGTGCGCTCGAAGACGCCGCGCTTTCGCCCGGCGAAGTGGACTACATCAACGCGCACGGAACCGCGACACCGTTCAACGACGCGAGCGAGGGCGCGGCCATCGCGAAGATTTTCGGTGCGCGCGTGCCGGTGAGTTCGACGAAAGGAATGATGGGACATTCACTCGGCGCGGCGGGTGCGATTGAGGCGGTGTTCAGCGTGCTCGCGCTGCGCGGACAATTTCTCCCGCCTAATATCAACTACCGCGAGCCGGATCCCGCGTGGGAATTGAACATCGTCGCCAACGCCGCACGCACTGCGCGAGTTGGCTGCGTAGTGTCGAACTCGTTCGGCTTTGGCGGCACGAATGCGAGCGTAGTCATCGAGGAGGCGTGGGAATGAGCGCACGCATCGCTGGCATCGGCTGCGTGACTCCGCTCGGTGGCGATCTCGATACGATCTGCCGTCGCATCGAAGCAGGCGAGCGGGCGGCAGTCGTCGAAGTCACGAATCCCGAGACTGGTCGCAAACTGTGCGCAGCACCGGTGCCGGCGGAATACACCGCGCACCTCGGTCGCGAGCCACGTTTGCGTCGTTCGAGCGCGATCAGTTTGCTCGCGGCTGCGGCGGGAAAGGCGGCGATGGCGGATAGAGGCACCGAGTTTACTCCCGCACAAAAATCGCGGCTCGCCATCGTGTTCGGCGTGTCGAGCGGGTGCGTGCAATACACGCGGCGATTCTACGAGCAGATTGTCAAACAGGGCGCGAATGCCGCCAGCCCGATGCTGTTTCCCGAGACTGTTTACAACGCACCCGCCAGCCATCTCGCCGCGATGCTCGGCGTGGACGGCGCGACTTACACGCTCGTCGGCGATGGCACGGTCGGCTTGCAGGCGCTGCACTTCGGCACACAACTCCTCGAACTTGGCGACGCGGATCACGTCCTCGTCGTCGCCGCCGAGGAACTCGACTGGGCGCTCATCGAAGCGCATCGCGACTGGCGGCTCGCGCGTCCGGGAAAAGGCGCGCTGCTCGCTGAAGGCGCGGCAGCCGTGCTGCTCGGACACGATGGTCGTCGCGGCAAAATCGCCTCGCATCCCGGCGAAAGTTTCATCTCCCGTCGCGAAGCCTCCGCCGCGCTGGATCGCGTCTTCACCGCGCTCAAGCCCGATGGAGGCGTGGATATTTTAGCCAGCGGTGCAAACGGAACGTGGGTGGACGCGCTTCTTCGCGCTGCAACCGCACGTCATTTCCCATCGCCCGCTCCTCGCGATCTTTTTGCGAAAGAATTCCTCGGAGAAGCCATCGGCGCAGGAGCATTGCTGCAAGTCGTCCTCGCCGCCGACGCCCTCGAACGCCAGTCTAGCTCGCGCGCACTCGTCGCGGCGCTCGGCTGGAATCAGCAGGCCACGGGCGCGCTCATCACGCGCTAGGGGTTTCGCCTAAGTTTTTGGAAAGGCTGGCGGTTGTCTGCGGGCGGGCTACACACGACGCCCGCTTCAAATTCCCAACCGCTAGAAACATTCATGAAACGCTTCATTCAACTCTGTCTCTTCCTCTGTTTTTCACTCTCCGCCTTCTCCGCCGAACCGCTCCGGGTATTCATCCGTGGTGGAAAAAAATCACATGGGCCGAATGCGCATGAGCACGAGAAATTTCTGAATGACTGGAAGGTGTTGCTCGCGCAGCGCGGGATGAAAACCGACGGCGCGATGGACTGGCCGACCGCCGAGCAACTCAAACAGACAGACGTGCTCGTGATGTATGCTCAGGATGGCGGCAACGCGACCGAGGAGCAGAAGGCGAATGTCGCCGAGTTCACGAAGCGCGGCGGCGGGCTTGTCGTCATCCACACGGCGTCGGTGAGTAATGATCCGGCGTGGTGGAAATCGGTTATCGGCGGCGCGTGGGTGCAGGGAAAGACGAAGTTCAAGGAGGGGATGATGGACCTCTACTACACGGAGAATCAGCAAATCGGCGGCGGTCATCCCATCACTCGTGGAGCCTCGAATTTCCGCATTGATGACGAGATTTACTACGACATGGACATCTCGCCCGACGTGAAGGTGCTGGCCACGACCTACACGCCCTACGGGCGCGGCGGCAAGGGCCTCGGCAACAAGGCGCAGGTCTTCGACATCCAGCCGATGATGTGGGCTTACGAAAAGACCACCGAGGGCGGGACGAAACCATACCGTGCCGTGGTAAGTATCCCCGGCCATCTCTACTTCACTTTTGAAAAGCCGCACTATCGCGCGATTTTGCTGCGCTCGATTGCGTGGGCAGCGCATCGCGAAAATATTGATGAATTTTGCAAGAAGGAGGAAGTCGCCTCGCTCACGTATCCCGAGGGCGGGCCGCAGAAACCCGAGGACACGCTCAAGGCGCTGGAGATTCACCCGGATTTCAAACTCACGCTCGTCGCCGCCGAGCCGCTCATCACGAAGCCTATGAATTTCGACTGGGATCCTGCGGGCCGTTTGTGGGTCGCCGAGACGCCCGAGTATCCGAATGGCCGTCGCGGGATGCGCCCGGATTACCGTGGTAAGGAGTGGAAGGATCACGGCGGCATTGACCCCACGCCCGGCCAGCAGGAGCGCAAGGCTCTCGACAAAATCAGCATCCTCACATCGAGCAAAGGCGACGGTGTGATGGACAAAAAAGAGGTCTTTTACGAAGGACTCGAACTCGTCACCGGCTTCGTCTTTTACAAGGACGGCGTCATCGTCACGCAGGCGCCGGACATTCTTTTCATCCACGACCCGGGCCCGGACGGCAAGGCGCGCAAAGTCGAAAAACTCTACACCGGCCTCGGCACGCGCGACACTCACGCGGTCATCAACAATCCGCGATGGGGTTGGGATGGCTGGATCTACGCCACGCACGGCTACAGCGCAGGCGACGTGACGAGCCCCGACGGCAGCAAGAAATTCGGCAACATCGGCTCCGGCGTCGTGCGCTTCAAACCGGACGGCTCCGCCTTCGAGCAATACAGCTCGCGCGGCGGCAACACGTGGGGTCTCCACATCACCGGCGACAACCGCTTTTTCTGGACGCAGCCGACGAGCGGCACGCTGCTCAGCCAGGTCGTCCTGCCCGAGTATGCGCTGGCGCGCGGAAAAGTGGGCAACACGCAAAGTTCCAGCGTCATCATCGGCGCACAAAAGAGTTTCCCCGCGATGACGTGGGAGCAAATGGCCTACGTGCAGATTGACCGAGTGGGCGATTTCACGGCGGGCGCGGGCTGCGCGATTTACGACGGCGGTTCGTGGCCGGCGGAATACAACGGCGATTACTTCTGCACCGAGCCGACCATCAACATCATTGCGCACCAGCGCCTCACGCCCGCCGGCTCCACCTACTCGGCGAAAAAACTGCCGGGCCGCGAGGAGACGGAGTTCATCCGCAGCCGCGACATGTGGTGGCGTCCCATCGAAGTGCGCGTCGGCCCGGACGGCGCGGTGTATATCGGCGACTTTTACAATCAGGCCGTCATCCACAACGACACGCGCGGCCCCGATCACAACAAGTCCAACGCTGCCGTGCGCCCCGACCGCGACCACTACTTCGGCCGCATCTGGCGTATTGATCACAAGGACGCGAAAAAACTCACGGTGCCGGATTTGTCGAAGGCGGGAGTTGCGGAGTTGGTGAAGGCGCTGGAGTTTCCAAGCGCACATATGCGGATGACGGCGAGCAGGTTGCTCGTGGAATTGGCAGGACCGGGCAAAAAAGAGGACACGAGAGCGGCGATTTTCGCTGCTCTGCGACCGCTTGAAGCCAGTAAATCACCCGATGCTCGCATCGCCACGCTCTGGACCAAGCAAGCGATTTTCCCAACCGCTTTTAATATGCTTTCCGGATTTGAAGATACAGATGCCTCGGTTCGCAGAAACGCCGCGCTGATTTTGGAGGCTTACGCCAAAGGGATGAGCGTTTACACAGACTACGAGCCGAAAATTGGAAAGCTTGTTGAGGATGCTGATCCCACAGTTCGTCTCGCTGCACTTCGTGCTTTTGCCGCAGGCGTTGTTTGGCCCACGACCGCCAAGACTATCACCACCGCTTGGTCCAAATTCGACGACGACTGGCAGCGCAGTGCCGCCGTTGGCGCGCTCAATCAAGCTCCCGATGCGGCGATAGCGGCTGCGCTCGATAGCGCGGATCCAGCGCAGTTCGCGCAGCTCGTCGGGCAACTCGCCAGCGCCATCGCGTGGAGAAACAATGTGGATGCTGCGGCGAAGCTCGTCGTCGCGCTCGCGGGCAAGCCCGCCAGCACCGATGCGCTCAAGAGCGCGATTCTCGAAAAACTCGGCAAACTCAAAGACGCGCCTGCGATGACGCCGGAACTTTCCGCCGCGCTCGCCAAGCTGCTTGTGAGCGGAGCCAATTCCAGCGTGCTCCCGCTCGCCGCGAAGTGGGACAAGGCCGGCGCGCTCAAAGGCGAGGTCGCCAAACTCTCCGGCTCGCTCCTTTCCGCCGTCGCAGACGCAAAGGCCGACGACGCCACGCGTCTCGCCGCCGCGCGCAGTCTCATCAGCCTCCGCAGCAGCGACGCCACGATTCTCCCCGCCGTGGTGAAACAACTCGCCGCCGGCACGCCCGGCTTCCAGCGCGGCCTCATCGCCGCCCTCGGCGAAACCGACGACGTGAGCGTGGGCACGGCGCTTTCCGCCGCCTATGAAAAACTGCCCGCCGACGTGCAGGCTCCCGCTTTTGACACATTGCTCAAGCGCGCCGACTGGACGCTCGCTTTCCTCGATGCGCTGAAGAGCAACGCCGTGGACGTGACGAAGCTCGGCCCGACCACCGCCGCGCGTCTCCGCACGCATCCCGACAAAGGCGTGGCCAAACGCGCCACCGACATGCTCGCGGAATTGAACCCGCAGACGAAGGCGAAGAAGGAGGCCATCGCGAAGCTCCTCCCCGTCGTCGAAGGCAAAGGCGATCCCGCGAAGGGCAAGGCGCTTTTCACGACGACCTGCGCCATCTGCCATAAATTTGGCGACGGTGGAGCGGACATCGGCCCCGGCCTCACCGGTATGGGCGCGCACGGCGCAGCGGAATTACTCGGCGCAATCGTGGACCCGAATGCCGAGGTGGACCCGAGCTTTAACGCATGGAATCTCGAAACGAAGGACGGCCAGCTTTTCTCCGGAGTCATCGCTGCGGAAAACGCCGCGAGCATCACGCTGAAGAGCCTCGCTGGAGTCCAGGAGGTGAAAGTCGCCGATCTCAAATCGCGCTCGAACACCGGACGCTCGCTCATGCCCGAGGGCTTCGAGGGACTCGGCGGCGAAGCGCTGCGCGACATCATCGCCTACATGCAGAGCGTGGACGGCGGGAAGTTCCGCGTGCTCGATCTCAAGAGCGCATTCACCACGAACACCTCGCGCGGCATTTACAACAGCGCCGCTGCGAAGGGCGAATCGTTCGAGTTCAGCAAGACGGGCACGGTCATGATCGGCACCATTCCATTCAATGTCGTCGCGCCTGAAAAAGCGGCGTCGAACATCGTCGTGCTCAAAGGCGGCCCGGCAAACGCGGTCGCGCAGACGATGCCGCAGCGCGTGGAAGTGAAAGTGGGATTCAGGGCGAGCAGGCTGCACTTCCTCGGCGGTGTGACTGGCTGGGGATTTTTGAAAGAAGGCACGGACACCAGCGACGTGCTGAAAATCACCGTCCACGCAACCGGCGGCGCGAGCGAGACGTTCGTGTGCAAGAACGGCAACGAGTTTTCCGACTACATCAACCGCGTGGATGTCCCCGGCTCGAAATTCGCCGAAGGCATCGTGAAAGCGCGCCAGTTGCGCTGGTTCACGAAGCAGTTGAGCGCCGCGACGGAGATCGATCGCATCGTGCTGGAGAGCTTCGGCACGAACGCCGCGCCGACCATCGTGGCGATCACTGCGGAGTTAGGTGACGGTGCCGCAGCGCCCGCGCCCGCGCCGAAGAGCGCTGCTGTGGATGAAGACGCAGGCTTCAAGCCGCAGTTCACCGACCCTGTCCCGCAGCCACCTGCCGCCCGCCCCGCGAACGGCCCGCGCGTGCTCATCGTCGGCGGAGGTTCGTCGCACGATTTCGTGAAGTTTTTCGGCGGCACCGACAAAGCCACGCTCACGCCCGTCACCGGCTGGGTGGATTATACGCAAAACCTGAACGGCATCCCCGCCATCCTCGACCGCGTTGACGTGCTGTTGCTCAGCGCGAACCAGCCCATCAGTTCCGCGACGAAGAAGGCGCTGCTCGACTACGCGAATCGCGGCGGTGCCATCATCGCGCACCATCCCGGCTGCTGGTATGCGTGGAGAAACTTCCCCGAGTGGAACAAGGAAATCATCGGCGGCGGAACGAAGGGTCACGACGCGCTCGGACCGTTCACGGCGAAAGTCACCAACGCCGAACACCCGATCACGAAGGGCGTGCCAGCGGAGTTTGAAATCACCGACGAACTCTATAACTACAATCCCGATCCCGGCGCCACGCCCATCGAAGTCCTCGCCACCGCGACAAGTCGCAAGAGCGGCAAAGTCTTCCCACAAGTCTTCATCGTGAAACACCCAAAGGCCCGCATCGTCGGCTTCACCCTCGGCCACGACGAACGCGCCCACAACCTCGAAGCCTACCAAACGCTGCTGAAAAACGCAGTGCAGTGGGCCAGCGGGAAGTAATCGCTACTTTTTACCAAACAGACTCCAGCCGGTTTTTTCCTCGGTCTTGTTTTGCTGCACCTTGAGCTGGCCGAGGAGGGACTGGAGGGCGAGGTAGATGCGGTGCCACTGGCCTTCGACGGCGGGGATGCTTTCGCTCATTTCGGAAAGGTAGCGCAGTGAGGGCGCGCTGGCGAAGAGTGCAAGCACGTCTTCCTTGCGCGGGCCGCCTTTTGCCTCGCTTGCGGCGATGGCCTCGGTGCCCTGGGTGATGAGGCTTTTCAGATCGAGAAACTGGCTCTCATCCTCGGGGGTGAATTTTTTGTCGCGGGCGAGGTTCACGTAGTGGTTGAATTGCTTCCAGCACTCGATGTGTGCTTCGAGGTGGAGGATGAATTCGTCGAGGTTTTTGTAGCTCATGGCGGCAGGATGTTTGGGGCGTGTGAAGTTCGGCTGGTGTGGATTGAGGAAGATGAGTGCGCCACCGCGAAGTTCGCGGGCGAGGATGTTGAGTCCGCTGTAGCTGATGTGCAGGTCGTTGAGCGGGAGATTGGCATCCACGGCGGACTTGAAGGCTTCAAGGACGGTTTGCGCGATTTCAGCGATGAGTTTTTGCGAATAGGAACTGGGAAGTGTGGAGGAAATGACGACGCCGCCGCGGTGGACGGCGAAGCAGCCGCCGGGAAGCCGGTCGTGGCTGATGGGGGCGGTGGTGCGGGAGAACGGTCTTAGAATGCCCATTTTGCTTCGATTTGTTTGAGGGTTTCGCGGATTTGACCAATGCCGAGTGTGCGTGTGAAGCCGATGCCGAGGGCTTCTTCATCACCGGAAAGAATGGAGAGGTGGCGTTGCTGGCCGAGGGATTCGATGTCGAGGAGTTCGCCTGCCTGGATTTTTGCGCCGAGTTGTTTGAAGGATTTGGCGGTTTTGGAAATCCAATCGCCGAGTGCGATAGGATCGTCACAGCCCCAGTGTTCGTGTTTACTTCCAGTGAGATCCACGGCCATCGCAAATTGAACGCCCGTGAAACGGGAGAAAGATGCGAGCATTCCTTCGGGTGTTTGCTCGGGATTTTCGGAGGCATCCACAGCTTCATCCATCGTCTGGGCCGTCTCCATGAGCAGGCTTTCGTAGTTGATGAAGATATTGCGCGGGCGCGGCAGGCCGTAGGGCAGGATTTCAAAATTGCCCGCCTTCCATGCGAGCATTTCCACGATTGCGGGCTTTCCGCTTTTATCTTCGACGGCGGCGTCAATGATTTCGCCTTTCTGAATCCACACGCGACCTTCGCCGTGTGCGCTGGTGATTTTGAGAACGCAGGTGTTTTGCGTGATGCATTCCATTTGGAGAATATCGAGCAGAGTCTTGCTCTGGACGCCACGGAAGCCGCCCTGATTCTCGCGTTCGAGCAGGCTCTCGATGCAGTCCACGAAGAAGATGATCTCGCGGCCCGTCTTTGGTTTTTCCAAATAAAGATCCACGCCGATGCTGTAGGCGCGGGCGCGGAGATCTTCCTCGGTCGCGCCCGTCATCACCACGGTGCGGAGTGTGGGGAAGCGGCGGCGGACGATGGCGAGCACTTGGAAGCCGTCCATCTGCGGCATGTTCAAATCCACGAGCAGCAGGGCGCACGGTTCGTTTTCGAGGAGGGCGATGGCGTCGTTTCCGTTCGTGGCGGTGCGGATTTCCGGCTGGCTGGGCAGGCGCGCGAGTATCTCCTGGTAGATTTCCAGGAGATCCTGTTCGTCATCGAGAATGAGAATTTTTTGGCGGGTGCCCATGTGCAATGTTGGTGTGTAAGGCTCGCGCTTAAATTTGCAACGCGGAGGAACAGTAAATTATAGCAGGGGGCAAGCCGCCAGCAGGCGAGAAAGTTTTTTTGTATCGAGAGTCGGCGTGGCACCCATGCTGCTAACCCTCTTTTTGCAAAAACCGCCCGACGATGTTCACGTTTCTCAAACAACTTTTCAGCAAGGCAGGCTTCAAAGCCGCACCTGCTCACGCTCCAGTTCCTGTTGCTGTCGCTTCCGCGCGGCATCATCCCGAGGCTGCCGGAGCCGTGGAAGTCGCTTCGCTTTCGCTGCGTTCCATTTTGGAAAAGCTTCCCAATGATCTAAAGCCGATCATCAACCAGTTGCCCGAACCTTCCGTGAAGGTTTGAGGTGGACCCCGTTCTTCGGCCAGAGATGATAGAAATTAAGCTATGGCGGAAAAGCGTGTGAGTGAGTGATGACGGGATGCTTTATTGTGGTCAAGGCGGAAGGGTGTGATTTGCGGACGAAAAATCCTCCCCTCCGTT
>CAIYUV010000121.1 GCA_903929475.1 uncultured Spartobacteria bacterium | reverse complement strand
GTCCTATCAAAAACAACCAACTAATTGCCCCGTCGCGCACCTCTCGCGTCCAAAAATCCACATACCACTCCCACTCGTTAGACAAAAAACAGCCGTCCAGAAAACTTTCAGACGATCGCCGCTTTATTCAGCGTTTCCCTAAGGTGTCGATATGTTCCTCTGTCAACGTCACCATTTGAAGCAGAAATGTCTTCACCTCGGCTCGAAATGTTTCGTCGGAATGAATCCGCCAGAGCGACTTTGGCGTCCTCCAATCAGCAGCGGGAGAAGTCATTTGAATCTCCGCCTCGTAATAGTTACGCGAAGTGGCCCGTGGATATTCCTCTTTGACCGCCTCCAGAAGTTCGGCAGATAGGGGTATTGTTTTAAACAAATCGAAATCCCGCCATACGCCAAAAACCATACTCGCACCATATTGAAGAGCTTCAATTCCAATCCGATACTGTTCCTTCCAAGACTTTTTCCAAAAAAAATAACCCCCATATCGTTCTTCAAAAAATGGTGCACTATAATGGAAACGCCAACCCGGCAGCTGTGCTTTAAGGTCTGCAGTCAGCCGATCAAAAAACCCCGATAAGATTATTGCTCGTGCCGCAGTGTAGTTTTCAAAGATCGCAGTCGCGACCTGAATGTTCTGTTCACTCTCAGCGATGAACTGGCTTACCGGAATCAAGTCGTCATTCGTTATCATGGTTTTCGTTTATAGTTTTCTGGATTGCTAAATATCGGGCGATGTAACCTCTGAAATCGTCAATGAAATGTCGGATCTTCGCGGATTCGCAGTGGGCATGGCACTCGTGCAGCCAGACTGGGATATCCCTTTCCCAAGACCAACTTTTGAGCTGGTTATTTCGTTTATAGTCGGACGCCAATTCTGGCGTTATAGACGATGCTTCAACGCCAGTGCGACTCAGGAAAATGAGGCAAAAAGGCCGCATGGCGGCGATGTTCTTTAGGTGTTGGCAGTAGTCCTGAATTTGCTCCGTGCCTTCTCCTGTGAACTTCTTATTCTCGATCCCGAGAAGGTAATCATTAAGGCTGGCGACAAGGTCGATGCGCCGCCGATTCTTCGAGAGCGGTAGTGAATATGTCAGCACCTCTCGGGTGACACTCGCACCCTGACAAGTGAAGGATAAATCTGGATGAAGATGCCGAATCATCCGATCTAGGAAAAAACTTCCCTGCCCATGAGATTCCGTCGGCTCAAGGAAGAATTTCAAAATGTCGGACAGCACGTTCTCTGTAGGGTTAATAAAGTCGAAAACATTAAAGTCAGGTGCTTTGTGACGGCGGAATTCAGCGCGCTCTACACGATTCGGTGCAATACGCCTCCACAGATCATCGAAGGCCGACGAGAGGGAGCTTCGTGAAAGCTCCGTTTGCACACCCGAAATACATAGGCTCTGCCGCAGTAAAGCGGCAGCCGAGGCAAAGAATGGTTTCCACACCGCCTGATGGATTATGGGGGCACTTACTTTGCTCATTTGTTTGAGATTGATTAACGGTTTAGCCGTAGATTTGCACTTCAAGTAACTCTAGGCCGCCGCCAGAATCGCCGAGGCCGCCTTGCGGATGCGCCGCTTCAATTCCATCGGTTCGAGCACTTTTGAATGTTCGCCCCAACTCAAAATCCAGCGCTCGATTTCCTCTAGGCTGCCGAGCGTCATGCTCAGTTCCACCTCGCCACCCGCGAGTCGCTTGATCTTTTGCGATGAGTGCCACTGGCGTTCGCACACAAGTCGGGCCGCGAACTCGTCAAAACGAATCACCACATGGTGTTTCGCCTTTCCCTTGAAGACGCCGAAGCTGTCGCTGAGGTGGTTTGAAATCGAGAAATCCGCGGGGCGCCTGAATTTTGCCCGAGTGTCGCGCACCTTACGCATCCGTGGCAGGGCGAAAGTGCGTAATTGCTGACGCGCCAGATCGAATCCGAACACATACCACTGATTCTCGATGCAGCCGAGATGATAGGGCTGGATGCGCCGCTCCTCGTGCTGCGAACCACGCAGCTTCTTGTATTCAAATGCGAGTTCGTGGGAGTCGAGGGTCGCCCGGCTCACCGTCTCGAACAGTTCGAGGTCGGCCACGCTGGTGCCCAGTCCCTTGAACGAAATCGCCGAGTCCACATCACCCCACTGAAACCCGATGCGCTCCTTGAGGCCGTCGGTGATTTTCTCAAAGGCGGTGCGCAGCGGCTTTTCAAAAGACGTGCCCCGATACTGCTCCAGCGCCTTCTGCGCAACGAAGAGCGCCACCACTTCGCCCTCTGAAACCTCGACGCTCGGAAAGTGCGTGACGGGTTCGGTGTAAAAAAATCCGAAGTGTAGCTGGTCGTATTCAATCGGCAGACCGAGCCGGTCCCGCATGAAATCAATGTCCCGCTGGATGGTCTTGGTGGAGACCTCCATTTCATCGGCCAGTTTGCGACAGTTCGGAAAATCGCCGGCAATCAGTTTTTTGTGCAGCCGCATCATCCGCTCCAGCGGCGGACGTGAAAATTGCGAGGCTTTGGGAAGACGAACTGGGGATTTCAAGCGCGACATACGCAGAGATGTATGGCTGTCCACAGATGCTTCTCAAGAACATTCGTTCGAGGGTCGGACAGCATTTGTCCAACTCGCCGTGGTTTCCTCCGTGCGCACAAAAACGACGGTCATGAAATTCCTGCTCAAAACAATCAACCGACTCATTGCTTACCTCTGCCGCGATGAGCTTCCTCCGCTACGGCAAAGTGAATTTCAATTCCGCAGATTCGCAAGAGTGCCAGTCACCACTCGCTCTAACACGAAATCATCCAATCCATCCGGACGAAAGAGGATAGAAGGCTGATAATTGAACGATGATCCCATGCTCATCGTGAACTATAACCGACCGGGGCAGGCAAGCTATGCAGTCACGTGAAAACTCAATGCACATGGTTTTTATGATGCGCATCTTCAGACGGCGAATGCATATTAAATTAAATTCGGTTCTCGTGCGTCCCATTTTGGGAGCCACTCCCAAGAGGTAACTTTGCCTTCATTCTTATCGAATTTGTATAGCAAAACGCCTATCCGATCTACACGCGTATTGTTCGTATTGCCCCGGAATAATGGCAGAATTTCGTGAGCCTTCTTCCTGACTGCTTCATTGTCCTCAAGCACTGCTACGGCACCGATATTCAGCTCACTATCTCCTCGGGCGCCAAAAACAGCGCGATAATTCTTTAGGTTTTCTTTGCCGCCTTCATTGGCCTCTATGTTAAGCGCAATCGCGTAACGCGATGCCTGAGTTAGCGCATCCTCGATTTCCGAATCTCCGGGCTTCTTCAGTTCGAACACCAAAAAACCGCGTTTCCGTCTGACAACTAGGTCAATGTTGCCTGTCCCGAGATTTCCATGCATGGTTATAGAAACACCTATTTCTGTGAAGCGCCCGTTCCATGTGACAGGCTGTAGGTTTTTAAATGGCCCTTTTGTATCCGACTTAAGCTCCTGCGCTAGTTGCCACTGAATCTCTCTCTCGTTGTCGGACTTCGCTCTGGGATACTTCTCGCATACTTCTATAAACCTATTGATTTTTTCTGCGTGTTTTTTGTTGTGACTCCATTCCCAGGGTCCACGGTCTTTCCACTCTATATTTTTGCAGACGAGTTCATCCGGAGAAAAGGTGTAGTAAGGATGGGGTTCAGTGGTGTCCAAAACGATTTCTGCGATTTTGATTCCGAAAAGCTGAACCATGATTTCGCCATCCGCTTTAATCACATCGCTTTGTGTTGTGGAAAACCAAGCATTGCGACTGCACAACCGGGGGAGCTTAGGTATGCGTTTAAGCGCAGCAGCGATATCTTTCATCTTAGCCCTCCTGCTGTCGACTTTCCTCCCCCCCTGTGACGATCCAAGTTTTACATTAATGGCTTCTTGGATTGTCTGGAGGCTCATACAGTTACTCATAGGTTTATAGCTTCACCGTTCGTGACCAACCGAGGCGGCACATTCAGGCCTTTAAATTCGTCTCGGTGGACTGTGTGAACCGGGACAGTGCTTCTAGGTGCCAAGTCATTAATGAAATCAAAAAGCTGTTTTTTGTGTGCATGTCCGCTCGTATGGCACTCATGAATCGCACCTTGTTTGGCTGCGAGCAGCGCCTCGGCTTTGAGCCAATCTTTTTTCTGCCGATAGCCGTTCCACATCCCGTAAAGTAGCAATGCCTTTTCAGGCAATCTGCTGCCGAAATCTTGAGCGATCATTGACGGACGCACGAGCATCATAAATTCATGCGGGGCCGCGAAGATTTCATCAAGGGTAATCTCCGCAGCGCGTGAGTGCTTCTCAAACTTTTCAATCACCTTTCGCCGCTTTGGAAAATACACACGCAGATTGCTGCCCGTTTTTGGTTTTGGAAAAGATGACCGGTTCACCATGTAGAGCACAGCGGCCATGTAATGGTCGCACACAAAGGTGCGCTTGGCCTGCTTCGCTGCGTTGAAGAATGAAACAAACCGGTCAAGGTTCTGCGGCGAAAAGCTGGCGACTACCAATGACGGATGGGATCGGCTGAGAGCGACTGCTGTCCGCTCGACGGTCTCTTCATCACTCAACCCAGTTTGCTCGCGTCCAACATTCGTCCCCTCAGTGACGAGCAGGTCAAGTTTCCCGTGTAGCTCGCGGATGATCCTTTCTCTCATTCCCGGTTTACGACCGTGGAATCGGAGATCCCCAGTGTAGAATACCCTCTTGCCTTCGTGCTCGACCAGAAATCCGACCGCCCCATAGGCCGAATGATCCACTGGGTAAGCCGTCACTGTCAGGTCGCCAATTTTGTGTGTTTTGCAGGGACCGCTTGCGCTCGGAACCTTTACTTCGCGAAATCGATCCGCGGGCAGTTTGATGCCGCGAGCGTAGCAACTACCAACAAGCATGATTTTGCTCGTGTCCTTTGTCGTGTAGATGGGGACGTCGCTGGAAATCTTGCTGATGAAACCGATGTGGTCGGGATGGGCGTGGGAAAGCAGCACGGCGGCGGGCTTGCTGCCGGGAGCGAAAAGGCCGGGAACTGCTGGCGGCTCTGATTCATCACCTCCGTCGAGCGGCCAACCGCAGTCGAGAATGATTCTGGTGTTTGCCGAGGCGACTTCGATGCAGGATGCGCCGATTTCATTCGTGCCCCGGTGCACAATAACGCTGAGAGTTCCGAGTGGTGTAGTGGTGTTCATAGAATTGTTCGTGGGTAAGAGTTCAGTCATTGGCGGTATCATCGAGCTTGGTGCGCGCGACGTTCAGGGAGATGCAATTGAGCACGCCTCCCTCTTGCGCGAGCGGGCCTGCGAATACTGGGCGCGAAGGCAGGGCGGTGTTTTCGGCGAGCACCCTGGCGACTTGCTCGTCCATTGCGTGATTGAAAGTCGGATAAACTATCCCGTGTTGGGTGAGGATGAAGTTGATGTAGCACCCCTCGGCGGACCAGATGGTGCCGCGTCCTTTGGTGGTTGAATACCAAGGAAAAGGAACGATGCGTGCGCTAAGCCCGGCATTTTCCAAAATGCGCATGAGTCGCTTTTTGTAATCAGCGAAATAGCTGCCGGTGTAATCGTTCACGAACAACAAATCATCGCTGACAAACTTCAATATCCCATCGGCGTGGCCAACATTGTCTTCCGGCTCCACTGGGATAAACACCACTTGCTCGAACCCCAGGCTGAGAATTGTTCGCTCCACTTCAGCTCTGTCTTTCGTGCGATTATCCCTGAGAACTTTTTCAGTCAGGATTGCCGTCCTGCCGTTGTGGATGAGATTTCCGCCGTCCAGAATCAACGGCAGGGTCGGACGGGAGCAGGCGAGCCGTTGATCGAGCATCCGCCGCGCTTTCTCGACAAGTTTATGAGGGTAAACTCCCTTCGCGTAAGTTGGCTTGTAACGGAAGTAGCTCCCTTCGACAAAACCCCAATCGCGTATCCAGATGTCCAAAGGATCATCGGCGGATGTGAGCAGAACGCGCTCAATGCCCAGCGCATCCAGAGCGGCGAGCAATTCACTGTAAACCGGACGGAGATCACAATCCTCCGTGCGATATTCGCTCCAAATCGCAGGGTCGGCGAGAATCACCTTGGGTTTCTGCCAGTCTGGGACCGGACTTTGAGTGTGAGAATCAAACATTTTGGATGAGTGCTTGGGTCTGCCGGAGCCATGACTCGACCGTGTATTTCGTAGCGAGTGAGACCGCCTGATTGCGGACACCGGCAAGTTGTTCGATGCCCCAAACGGAATTACGGCGTGCGATCCAGAGCGTCGCCCGTTCGGGGTTCAACACGCGATACAGGTAGCCGCACCCTACAGCCACGTGCTCGGCATAATCGAGCACGCAGTGCCCCATGGACCGGGCCTCATCAACGAGCACAGCGCCCGAATGGATAGGCTGAATAATGTCGATACCAGGGAGCGGGGCTGCCGGAAATTGCATTTCAGCAAGGTCTGCGTAGTCATTCGACGGATCGAAGGTCGTCAAATCAACAAGACGATTCCAAAAACGGTAGTAACTCCGCCGGACATGCATCACGGAACGAAGTTTACGCACATCGCCATGGGCAATCCGGGTTAACATTTCATCTCGCGATGGATCGGCCCACTCAAACAAACGGTTTTCGTCAGGTCGTGGCTGCAGAAGGTTTGAAGTTTGCCGGAGAATGCTCCGCCACTCTTCATTGGTTTCGCGTGTGAAGTGCATCACCAAGTCTTCAAAAAGTGTAAAGCTCACGTTGGGACAATCACCAAGGTCTGCTGCGACCGTCAGCTCCACCGCACCGATGACCGTGAGATGGGAGAGAATGGACAAGAGCGATGGATTACGAAAAGCACCCCGAACCCGTGCCAGCAAATCCACATAGCACGCCTGTGGCTGCACTTTGCTGAGGATGCGGACAACACGCTCGCAGGAAGGGAACCCCAGTGCCGCGCATATCTTCCGGCGACGTTGCCGCAGCAATACGCTGATGAATGGATGGTCAACCGTAGCGAGCCCGAAGGTGTCCCATACTCGTGCATTTGCCATGGCGACGGAGAGCGGTGGATTGGAGTAGAGCAGGTCGTTCCCCTCCGGGAATGCACTTACGAACACAGCGAGTGCAGCGCGCTGTTCAACAGGATAGCGTTCGATCTGGAGGGTGTCTGAATCATTTCGCTGGGGAGCCGTAGGGTGGTCCGTCATGCAGGCAGTTTAACAGGGAGAAAGGACAAAGGCTGTCCTACCATGAGAAGAACATTTGTGCCACGTGCCGTTTTACCGCGACATGTTTTCGTTAATGAATCAGGGCTAGGACTGCATTTGTCTGACTGGTGCGTTCAGCGTTTGCGCATGAACACGATCCTGCTCCCGACACAACCCCCTACAACCTCCACCGCACCATTCAGCTCACGGAGAACCGACATACGCGATGTTCTGTTTCCAGTGGATATGCGACCGCTGCACTTTCTTGATGATAAGGATCGCCCGGTCATTCTCGATTCCCATCGCGCAGTCATCAACACGAAGACTGGCGAGCATCTTGGCGTGGTTGGCGCTGGCTACCGGCTGGTTTCCAATGAAGAGGCGCTGATGTTTGCGCGCCAGTGTGCATCCGAACTGTTCGGTGCCGCCCACGAAAACCTTGAGGTCTTCAACATCATCATGCCCTACCGCCCGAGCCACTGCCGCATCGATCTGATCCACAAGGGGTATGAGGTGAACGTATTTCGCAAGGAGGTGTATCTGCCATTTCTGCGGCTGACGAACAGCTACAACACCAGCCGTGCGCTGAGGTTCGACATTGGCTACTGCCGCAAGCTTTGCCTCAACGGCGTGATCTTCGAGTCCGAGGTGATTGATTTCCGCTTTCCCCATTCTCGGAAGCGCATCGGCGACAGGCTCGACTTCAAACTCGGCAAGGAGAGGATGGAAGAAATCAGAAAACGGTTTGGAACGCAGGCAGAGCGTTTGAACGCACATGAAATCGATCCGGCCACTGCGGTGCCGCTGTTTTTCAAAGCGCTGGAATTGCCGCTACCGAAGGACGAAGAGGATTTCACGAAACGCAGACAGGAACTTTTTGAACCGCTGAAGCTGAACGCCGAATCGCTCGTTGGAAAATACAAGGAGGAGTTGGGCGCAAATGCCTACGCACTCTTCAACGCATTGACGGACTTCGCATCGCGTCCGCCTGTCCTACCCAATTTCCACCGCACGCAACATTCCATCCAGATGCAGGCCGGCCGCTGGCTGAGCGAGTTCGACACGCTGCTACAGACGAATCCTCAACACGACATGGAAAAATATCTCGGCGAATACGGAGATGTTGCCCGATGGAACTAAAATGGCCCAATGTGAATTTATGTTCGATTCGGGAAGAAACAAAGAAGTGGAGATCCAGCAATGCGTGTTCGATGCAATCACTCTCATTCAGAGAATTTACGAGGCAGCTATACAGAAGCAGCCTCCGTCAGGGCATCAAGGTGACACTGCGCGACAAGACTACAATGTGGTCGAGCAGCTTCATGGCAAACCGAACCGAAAACTGACGGATAGTCTTTTCAAAGTGGTCTGGGAAATGTCGGTGCTGCGCGGCTACCCGGTGGTCTTGATGTCGCGCCGGTTTCAACCTTCGGCCTTATTGATGAGCGTGCTGTTTGCAGCCTCGAATGTTTTGCCGCAGAATGTTTTCAAGGGACGTATACGGGAGCAGGATTTCCCGATGATTACCGCGACTTGTGCACGCATCGTCCAGGCTCCCATCCGTGTTTTTCTAACTCCGCAAGCTGCGCAATTCAGTGCAGCTTTGGCTGATGCACAATGGAAGTCGGATCATGTTTTCGTTCTTTGCGACTGGCAGTTGGTGAACGCGGAACTTGGCGAGGCTTTGGCACTGACTGCTGGCGGTCGCGTCACATTTCTCGACGCGAACGGAAGCATCACCTGAGCGTGTTCCGTAGCGCAACTCAGCGACATAGATCATGCAAAGAAACATCTTCTCACTCCCAGACGCCAGCCCGTGTATAGACTGTTTTCGAAGCAGCGGTCGCAAAAGCGATTTTCTGCGGATTTACTCAAACGCTCTGGGATGGCTGTGAAAAAGACTAAATGAAAATTACGAAAGCAACGACAGGCAGAGAGGTCAGTGGTGTAACTACCGAGTTGGGCAAGTTCGGTCTTGCCGGCAAGTTTTACCAGATGCACGCAGGGGTAGTGATTATGATAGGCCCATCAACTCCGTCTGTGCCGGAAATAATTATACCATCCATCGGGCCGCAGCCGGATTTGTCTCCAGAAGGCTGCTGCGATGGCGAATATCCACAGCTTAAAGTCAGGCAGGGAACCACCGACGCACAACTCCTGTGTATTCACAGGAGGGCAATGGCGATGCAGTGGACCGGCATTGGAGAAGAGGGTGATGACATTCCCATCCCAACGCTGGAAGAAGCCATCAAGGAGAACGCCAGCAAGGAGCCTGTGTATGGCATGAGGTGGGCAGTGCCTCGACTTCCAACCGTTTCGCTGGAGGAGGCAATCGAAGCAGCAAAGAAAGGAAATCAATAATATGTGGATCGCATCAAAGTATGGATTTTTCAGCATCGTCAAAAAGGACGGTGGCTGGCACATCCGCGCCCGCAACGCGGAGGATTTGGAACTACTGAAAAATGAATTGTCGCTTCCTAAAATTACCCACACACCGGATGCAGACTATTGCGCACGCATCTTTGTTGCGGATGACACCACCGGCAAAGACACGATGGCAAAGCTGATGTCTGCGCTTGGAGAGTCCGTGGACTACCCCAACTTTAAGAATGCAATCGCCGCCTCCGCTACCCAACGCGATAAACTCCACTCCTACCACGAAGTGTGGAGTGTGATGCACGACTATCAGATTCGCAGCATGAAATAGGTAGAGTGCAGCTTGCGTTTTATTTTCACCTGCAAGTCCACAGGCTGCTTCCTGCGCGCTCCGGCGAACGGCTCCATGCGTCACGCTTACTCCAGTGTCTGCTTATCCAATCCCGCCTACCCACTCTGTCTCAACGAATACCCGAAGTGTGTGCGAACCACCGTGCCCGGCTTCGCAAAAATCTTCTCACTCCCGACGCCGGCCTGCGTGCAGATCGGCAAAAAAAACCGACGCTCTAAAATCGCCGCCAGCGCATTTTGATCCGGCGGACGCTGTTAAGACACGGCTGAAAATCGGTGAAATCCAGGGCGTGTGAACATCAGTGACATCGGTGAACTTCGGTGAACATTCGCTGCTTCAAATTCGTGCTTTTTCGGGCATCGAGAATTCGATTTCCGTGATCGAGCGGTGCGATTTCTTTCAATCACGTGCTTGCTCATCCGCACTCGCGGCGGTATATGGCGAGCAATGCAAGACACCGGCAAACATCTGAAGACATTGATGAACATGGTCTTAGTTTGTGGTCTTAGTTTGCTATTCGCGAGAGGCAAAACACGCGTAAAGCACTGATATTCAACAGTCCCCGTAGTTCAACGGATAGAACAGTGGTTTCCTAAACCGCTGATGTGGGTTCGATTCCCGCCGGGGACACCAGTCTGATCATTCCGCCCCCACGTAGTGGCGCTCACCGAGCAGCACGAATATCTCGTCAATCGTCTCGAACTACCGGATGCCGAATCGCTGAATATCCAAGTGTCCGGCCCGAGCCACGATAGGTATTACGAGGGGATAATAATTACATTTCCTCTGCAAAGAAACTTCACTTCAGACCGTCATGAAAATTGAACAAAACGTCGTATGAACAAGGAGCACAGCAATGGAAAAACAGTTTATCATTTGTCTTGCATTCCATCTTCAATGGAGTAGATTGAAATCGTGAAAGAGAAACCAAATAGCGAAGTTGGCACGGCCACTGCTAAGTAAGTCTTTATCAGCCAAACAACCAAACCACTAAGAACATGAAAAAATCCCTGAAATCCACGAACCGCTCAGCAATGACCTTCGGTGACCTCATTCTCGCCGTGGGCAGCTTCAGCCGCAATATGAACGAAACCGCCGCAGCGGTGACCGACCTTATCGAGAGTGGTCGCGTTCGCCTGACGAACAACGGTCGCATCCTCCGCGCACGCGTCGCTTAAATTTCCACAGTAAAACCCAACCCAACAACACTACCCAGCCATGAAAAAGTCACTCAAAACAGCACATCGGAACCTCACACTCGGCGATTTGATCGTCGCAGTCAGTTCCAACAGCCGTAACAACCGCGAAACCCTCGCCGCAGTTGCCGACTTGCTCGACAGCGGACGAGTCCGCCTGCAATCCGGCCGCACCACCGTGCGCGCCCGCATTTGCTAAGACTCCCCGCAAACAAAATCAGATTTTCAAAGCCCCGCCGGCAGCCCAAAGCTCCGGCGGGGTAAGTTTTTGTAGGGAAAAAGAGGTGGCTTGGTGAAGAATGGGAGCACTGCTTTTGGTAAAGCGGCGGGTTTTTCGGGGCGGTGCGCTACCTTGGTAACGGGGCGCTTGGTTGTGTTAGGCGGGGTGTGGTTGACGGCACGTTTGCTGGCTTCCGAGGCGGAGGGATGTGCGCTGTAACGGATGATTCATTTGCAGGATGAAGGGGGTGGGTGGAGGTTGGGGCATGAAGACGCTGGGGAGTTCATCGTTTTTCTTTGGGAGGGTGTTGGTTTGCGGGAGTTTTTTGCTTGGGAGGGGCGGGTGTTTGGTTCGGAAGGAGGGCGGGTGGTTTCCTGCGGGCTTGGGATTGTTTTCTGAAAGGGAGATGGAGGTTTTTAGGTGCGGAAAGTTAGTCCGTCAGAGGCGAATGTGGTTTTATCGGATTGGTAGAAAACTTTCTCCAAGGCTGCGGAAACTATTTGCGTGTCTGACAAAACCTTTTCCGTCGTGGAGGAAACTTTGTCTCTCTTCGGCAAAACCTTTTCCGCGAAGCAAAAAGTTTTGTCAGACATGGAAAAGGTTAAGTCCCTCGCTGAGGAAACTTTCTCCCCGTCGCAAAAGGTTAAGTCCAAGGCTGCGGAAACTTTTTCCATCGTCGAAAAGGTTAATTCCGACGCGCAAAAAGTTAATGGAAACACGGACAAAACTACCTCGGAACCGGAGAAGGTTTCTTGAGGGCAGGAGGGAACTTTCTCCAGCCATGAAAATACCCAGCCACGCCGCGAGGTTGTTTTTACCTCCTGCGAAAGACCCGCTTTTTCCCCGCAAACAAACACCAGCTCACCACAAAATACGACCATGAACTCTACACCACGAATCCAGTTAGGCTTTGCCTATGCAACCGATGCGGGCGTGCAGGAAACCGCGCTCGCCGTGCTCAAAAACCTGTGGGGAAACTCTGCTTTCCCCGCTGTGCCTGTCCCCGCCGCCACGCTGCAAGCTGCGCTCGATGCCTTCACAGGCGCCCTCGCCGATACGGCACAGGGAGGCACCGCCGCGACTGCCGCCAAGAACAATGCAAGGGCTGCCCTGGTCGCGCTGCTTCGTCGGCTCGCCTCTTATGTGCAGACAAATTGCGGCGGGGATCGCGCGGCGGCGCTTTCCAGCGGTTTCAAAGTCGTGAGCACCAATCGCGCACGCACGGAGTTGAGCACTCCTGCCATCATCGCGCTCGTCAACGGCGGCAGCGGCTGCCTGATCCTCCGCGTGAAAGCGGTGAAAAATGCGAAGACCTACCAAGTGCGCATCGCCGAAGTCGCCGCCGACGGCACAATCGGCCCGTGGGAACATGCCGTGACTTGCCCCAACTCCCGCGCCATCCCCCTCACCGGTCTGACGCCCGGCGTGCTCTACAACGTGCAAGTCCGCGCCATCGGCGGAAGCACCGGCTACAGCGGCTGGAGCGACCCGAGCAGCCACATGAGCTTGTGAATCATGGAAGAAACTCCGTGCGGGCGTGTTCGATGAGTTATGGTGGGCAGTGGCGGAGGAGATGATGATTCGGCATGAGCATCTCAACTCTGTGTTGATGAGTTCGGCACGGTGTGCGGAAGTTTTTTCTTTGCAAAACCTCGCACGGCGAACAGGACAATTAGAATCGCGGTCATAGCCACGGCTACCGGCCCAAGCCAGTGGTCAAGGGGCAAGCGGCCAGATTGGTTGAAAATCATCAATTCAGTCAGAACTGCCCGCTCGCCGGCACGATGTGCTCTGGCTGCACGAACTCCTCTTCGAGCCGGGAGCCTTCTATGTGATGGATCGCAGCTATATGGATTTCAAACGGCTGAACCGGATCGCCTCTGCCGAAGTCCCCTGCCCCTCCGAATAGGTTCGGAGGAAAGACAGGTCTTCCTCCGTTTGCGGAATGGTGATCGTGCTCATTCGCGGAAAGATGCCCGACTTTCAGCGGTGAGTCAACGGGCGGCAGTGGAACAACAACCAGTCAGCCCCTCGACGTTTCACTTCGTGGGCTTTGCCGCAGTAGCGAGAGACGAAGCTTCTCTCATGTCCGCGAAAAACGGCGCGGCGTCGTCGCCCGCAGAGAATGCCACGCTTGTGATCAACGGGCATCCATCACGGATGTTGTAAGTCACAATGAAAACACCAGGCGCGAGCGTGCTTTCGAACATGAACAGCGAGACGAAAGTTTGATTCGTGATTGCCTGGGTTCGAATGTGTTTGGGTTTCGACACAAACGACAGCTCCTTGAACGTCGCATTGTCGCGCGCCACGGAATCCGCATTTTTCCCTGCAATCCGCGACTGGATGAACGCTGGCTGCTTTTTCGCTTCCGAGGCGAGCTTGTGCTCGAATTCATCAAACCGTCCGAAGTCCTGCTTTTCCACGAGCAATTGAAGTTCGGTTTCTATCCTCGCGACAATTTCCCCGCCGGGCGCGGCATCAGGCATGATGTTTGCCGAGGTTTTCACGATGTCGCCAGCGCCGTCCGCCTCCCGGACAGAAACACCGAACGGGAGAAATCTGTCGCCGCTCTTGCCGAACGAAATTCGGAGAATCAGCGCGGTTTCGTCGAACTCAGCGATGATGAACGCAAACCGATGCATATTGCCGCTGGCGACTTCTTTTACTTCGAGGTGCGTTAGGGAAACGCTGAATAAAGCGGCGATCGTCTGAAAGTTTTCTGGGCGGCTGTTTTTTGTCTAACGAGTGGGAGTGGTATGTGGATTTTTGGACGCGAGAGGTGCGCGACGGGGCAATTAGTTGGTTGTTTTTGATAGGACACG
>CAIYUV010000120.1 GCA_903929475.1 uncultured Spartobacteria bacterium | reverse complement strand
TTGTTTTCATAAGGGAGAGCGTGTGGCTGGTTGGGTGGTGCTTTTGGAATACCGTCGCTGCTAACTCTTTGAACTTTTCTTTCGCGCCCGGCAATTTGTTTACGTCTGATACCGTCGAAAACAAAAACATACCATGCCCATTGTGGCTGGCCGCTTTGTAAATTATTCCGTGATGGAACTGCGGCAGCACCACCGGCTACACATCCACAAACAACGATACCGCATCATGACAACCACACTCCGCATCCTTTGCTTCATCGCCGCCGCCGTCGGCTTCACAAACGCCGCGCCTCCCCCGCCCGCTCCCGCAGCAGCCGCAACCACCGAATGGGAACTCTGGCTTCCGCCGAGCGGCAAGCCCGTCATCGCCGTATTCGTCGCACCGCGCTGGGGCGATGGCGCGAACATGGTCGGCATCATTCAGAAAAACCTCGGCGAGCAACTTGGCATCGCCACCCTGCTGTCTCGCGAGGACAAAATGAGCTTCAAGGAAGACCACTTCGTCCCATCCATCGCCAAGACCCTCACAGCCGCTGCCGCCGAAAAGAAACACCCCGAACTCGCCAACGCGCCGCTCCTGCTTTGGTCGCACTCGAACGCCGCCGCCTACATCCAGCGCAGCTTGAAAGATTTTCCCGAGCGCATCATCGCCTACTGCCTTTTCAAATCCGCCTACGGCCACAACAACGACCTCGGCACCGGCCCCGCCGCCACCACCGCTGGATACGGCTACAGCTCGCCCATCCTCAAAGACGGCGAGGCCAAAATGATCCCCAAGGCCACCGCGCAAGTCTTCGGCATCAGCATCTGGGACATGAACGACCGCATCAAATCCCCCGGCTACAATCAGGACCACGAGCGCACCGCCATGCTCAAAAACATGACCGAGGCCCGCAAACAGGGCGCGCTCGTCCACGTCACCCTCGTGCGCGGCACGCACCACATGATTGATGGCCAGCAAGACCTCATGCTCGCATTTTTCAAAACCGCCATCGCCCTGCGTCTCCCGCCCACCGCCGACGCCGCCAAAGGCCCCGTGAAACTCAACACCATCGCCGAGCAGGGCGGATACATTCAGGACGAAGCCACCAAAACCATCCACCCCTACGCCAGCTTCCCCGCCACCGGAAAACGCAGCGAAGGCTGGTGGCTCCCCACCCGCGACTACGCCGCCCTTTGGAACAACTACGCCATCAACGCCAAGGGAACCGTGGCACCCGGCAAGTAACATTGCCCCCTGCCCCGCCCCGCGCTGAATGGGATCGAACCGCGAAGCGGCAAAGCAGCGAAGACAAACAAACGGAGCGCGCCCCGTGAAGAGCGCGCCCCGTCGTGCGGAAAAAACATCCGTGGCCATCCGCGACATCCGCGGTCAATCATCCGCGTGAATCCGCGGGGCCTACGGGCTGACGGTCACCTTCGCCACATCGGTCCAGTCGCCGTTGGGGGTGCCTTTATCCCAAAAGCGCATCCGGTATTCGCGCAGCTCCGGGGTGCCGGGTGCGAGCAGCGCGCGCTCATCCATGTAGGGGCTGTCGGTGTCAATGCCCAGGAACTCCCATGCGCCGCCGTTGCGACGGCTTTCGATATAGATGCCCGCGTGTGTGAATTTGAAGAACACCAGCTTCACCACCTGCGATCCCATGCCCTGCAACACCTCGGCGGTGAACTTCGGCAGCGGATGCTCCACCGTGTCCTCCGAGCCGACGATGCCGAGATCCTGTCCCATCATCTCCGTGTAGGCCGGGTCCAGCTTGATCTTCGCCACCATCGTAAAGATGCGTGTGAGCGCGCCCGGCTTGCGCGGCGCAGTGCCGTTGGGCAGCGAAGGCGCGGTGAATGTCGGCAGCGTGACGACCGTGTCTCCGGTGCCCGTGAGCACCTCGTCCATCGCATCCGTGGTGGAGGGTGAAAAAGCGCGCATCGCCGGAATCCACACGCCGAGCACGTAGGCGCACCAGCGTGCATCGTCCCCGCTCGCAGTCGTGTCCGTCTGCGAGATGGAGAGGCTGGGCGCAATGAGGGCCAGTTTGTTCGCATAGTTTACCAGCCACTCCGCTTGGGCGGAGTTGCGGCCGGGGTAATAGAATTGTCGTTTCATGAGTTCGTTTGTTTTGGTTTTTTATATTTGGTTTTGTTGTTTTTGTTTTGAGGGGAAAGCTGGGAGCTGTGCGGGCATTTCGGGGAGTTCCTCGCGTGGGGCGGGACGTTCAGTCCGCCGTGCAAAGACTTCATTCCGCCGTCCAGTGACTTCATTCCGCCGTCCAATGACTTCATTGCGCCGTCCAGTGACTTCACTCCGCCGTGCAAAGACTTCTTTCCGCCGTGCAAAGACTTCTTTCCGCCGTGCAAAGACTTCA
>CAIYUV010000119.1 GCA_903929475.1 uncultured Spartobacteria bacterium | reverse complement strand
CTTGGCCCGAGCCCGAAAGCGGAGCAAAATCTATGTCAACGTTTTGTGCGGCAGGCGGAGTGTGGAATGTCTTCACAAACTCCCATACCACCGTCCTCGCCGCGCAAAACGCCTCTATTCAATCGCGGCGTTCGGGTTGAAGGAATACCGCACGCGAGACGGAAAGATCATCTGGCTCTGCCCGTGTTGCCACAAAGACGCGAAGTGGTAGGACGAGAGAAGCTGCTGTGGCCGGATTTCAGCCTGCCCGACGAGAAATAGAACGCCCTCGCCGTTCTCCCGCCCGTGCGAACCACAATTACTGCTGCCCTTCGCCCTGCTGCTCTTCCATTTTTTTCAAAATGTCGGAGCGGTCTTCGACTTCCTCCCACACTTCGCTGGCGACATAGACGGGTGCGCCTTGCT
Organism: uncultured Spartobacteria bacterium; assembly: GCA_903929475.1. Taxonomy (GTDB): domain Bacteria; phylum Verrucomicrobiota; class Verrucomicrobiia; order Chthoniobacterales; family Chthoniobacteraceae; genus SXWH01. The sequence goes on along the minus strand of CAIYUV010000119.1, from coordinate 9,578 downwards.
GGATGGCGAGGGCGATGCAGTCGCTGGGGCGTCCATCGAGTTCGATGATCTTTTTGGCGTGGAGTTCGTTTTCGGCGCTGATGATGAGGCGGGCGAAATACGTCTCGGTTTTCAGGTCGTTGATGATGACGCGCTCGACCTTGGCACCGAGGGCGGCGAGCAGATGGCCGAGGAGGTCGTGTGTGAGCGGGCGTTCCTTGGGTGTGTTGTTGATGAACATGGCGATGGCTGCGCCGACGCTTTCATCCACGTAGATGACGAAGACCTTGTGCTCGTTGCCGACAAAGACGGCGCGGCCGTTGTTATACGGAAGAATGGCGCGCACGTTGACGGGAACGACCTGTTTGCTCATGGCGGCGACCATAAGGGCTCCGAGTGCGCGAGGCAAGCGGGCGGTATTTTTTATAACCAACAATTCCCCTTTGCGCGGAGCGCGGACCCGCGCTAACAGTCCATGCACATGGCCGATCACGCAGACAAAGTCTGGGACGAATACGACTGGGAGAGATTTCTCCAGCAGCAGGAACAGCGCACCGAAAAATACATGGAGCTGCTCGAAAAGTATCTCGACCACCCGCAACGCGACGAAATCATCGCTCAGGAAATGGGCTGGTCCCAATTTGGACATGGCGAGGCGCGAGATTGGGAGGAGGAGATGGAGGCGAAATTCGAGCAGGAGATGTCCGACATCGAGCAAGTCGCCGGGGATGACGACGCGGAAGGGGAGGAGGATGCCGATGGCGATGCCCATCCGCTCTACCGCGAGACGCTGGTCTTTGCGCTGGAACTGGATGACATTTTTTTCGACATGCCATCAAATGTGCAGGAGCACCCCGCGACGGTGACGCTGCAAAATCAAACATCACTCGCCGCCACCAAACTCGCTGCGGCGCTGAACGACGATGACATTGACGAACTCGGCATGAGAATCGCCTACCTGAAGCGCGCCCTTCACGCGATCAACACCTCGCTCGATGCGGTCAGTCATCTTCGCGAGGGGAATCTTATCGGGGCTGCGGAGCATGAGCGGGTGCGCGGCAGTCTTTTCAGCATCCGCGACGGGGTCGTCTCCGCGATGGGTGAGTATCGCGCGGAATTCCGCAAGCGGCATGGGCGCTAGGGCGTTCACTTTTCCGAAAACGCTTTGAATAGTCAGGCCACCACTACGTCCAACAAAGAGCCTGCCGCTCCTGCGGACGGCCCTAGCGACATCGAACTCGTGGGCCGTTGCCAGCAGGGCGACACGGACGCTTTCAATGAACTCATCACCCGTCACCGCCAACGCTGTTTCGCCATGATTTTCCACATGGTCAGAAATGAAGAAGACGCTTGGGATCTCGCCCAGGACGGCTTCGTGCGTGCGTGGAAAAGCATCGCGAACTTCCGCGGGCAGTCCGCTTTTTACACATGGCTGCACCGCATCATGACGAATGCCGCGCTCGACTGGCTGCGCAAAAAACAAATCCAGGGCGGGCAGGAATTTGATGACACTATCGGCCTCCGCCGCATCGAGCCCGGCGCCGTGACTGCGCCTAAGGCGGACATGCAGCCTGCCGAGCGCATCGCGGACGGTGAAGTGCGCCACAGCATTGACGCCGCTCTCGCAAAGCTCAGCCCCGAGCACCGCACGGTCATCGTGCTTCGCGAAATCGAAGGCTGCGAGTATCAGGAAATCGCCGACGCGATGGAGACGACCATCGGCACGGTGATGTCTCGTCTTTTCTACGCCCGCAAAAAACTGCAAACCTTGCTCAAGGACACCTATGAACAACTCTGAACCGCTCACGCCGCACGAAGAGAAACTGACCGCCTATTTCGATGGCTGCCTCTCCGCCGCCGAGGCCGCTGCTTTCGAGCGCGAGCACCCTGAAGTCCTCGCGGAGAAAGCGAGCACTGCACGTCTCGGCGATGTGCTCCGCGCACACAGCGTCGCGCCCGCCATGCACCACGCGGATTTTTTTAATCACCAAATCCTCCGCGAAATCGCGCCCGCACCAGCACCGGCGCGCCGGGCAGCGTGGCCGCTGTGGCGTCTCGCATTTGCCAGCGTGTGCTGCCTTTTTGCTGTGCTGGGGATTTATCAAACGTTCGTGAAAGTGCCCGCACGCCCACGTAATTTCGCGCAAGTCCTCAGCGTCACAGCGGGCGATCCCGGAATCACTGCGGAGGTCATTGATGGGGACGGCATCAGCGTCGTCTGGGTGGACGGGCTTGATTATCTCTCGAAAGACTACGTCCTCGAATGAACGCACTCCGTCTGCTCGCAGTTCTTTTCGCTTTAGCCATCGCCGCACAGGCGGAGGAAAAAGTGTGGAGCGCCGTCATCCTCGCCAGCGATCCCGCGCGCGGCGAAAAACCCAAAGCACCGCCCGCGGAAATCGCCCCATATGCTGCGAAGCTCACGAAGGTTTTCGGATACGAGCAGTTTGAAATCCTCGGCTCCGCGACGAAAGCGATGGACAACCAGACCGAGCGCTGGCTCGTGCCGAGTCAAAATTTCTGGGTCGGAGCCTTCGCCAAGCGTGCAGCAGACGGCTACCTGCTGAAGCTCGAATTTTTCCACGACAAACGGAAAATCGTAGAAACACAGGCCAAGCTCGGCTCCGGCACACCGCTCTTCATCCGCGGCCCCGTCCACGCCCGCGGCCAGCTCATCGTCGTCTTTGAAGTGCGGCAGTAGGCGCTGTTGCGGTCTGAAAATTGATAGGAGAATTTAGCGGTTACCATAGCCTCAGTCGCTTTCTGGACGCTGCACAAAGGCAAAACTGCCACGTCGTGGCAACGGTTCGCGCCTCATTTACAGAAAAATACACATTCGTTCCGGGGCAAGCCCCGATCCTATTTGAATAAGAGTTTACATCTCGACGAAAAGCCGAGACAAGTTTTGTGGTGTAACCCCGCTTGAGTATAAGGCCACCGCCAAAATCCGTTTCCCCATGACATACCACACACCTATCAACCCTCGCAAAAGCCGCCGGAATCTTGCCGGGCACACCCGCAAATTTCTGGCTGTCGCGTTGATTGCAGGGCTGCTCGCGGGAGCAGGCGCTTTCGCGCAAGATACGCCGCAGAAGCCGCGATACAAGCCGACCCGGATCGAGATCATTGTCTATGCGGATTTCCCGCAGGATCCGAAATACTGGGACACGCTGGCCGAGTTTCTGGTCTCCAAGGGAATCACCGCCGTCGAGGAGCGGATGGATAAACTCGATGTGTGCCGCAAGCACGGCCTGAAGGTGCGGCTGGGAGGAAACGAGGCGTTCCCGCATCTGGCCAAACTCAAGGACGACCCGGCGGTTCTCGGCTACTATCTCGGGGACAACTCGGAACCAAAACATTACGTGGGATTCGGACAGATGCTGCGCAAGATGGAGGAGTTGGATCCGAACCATCCTGCGCTCTACATCCAGACATCCGACTACGGGAGACTCCCGGGCTTCGCGGAGATCGTCAGGCCGATGACGATCGACAGCCATCACTACCACTGGTTCCGCCACGGAGACATGCACTTCTTTTACCTGAAGCAGTCGCGCGATCTCGCGCAAAAATATGGCAGCACTCAGATGCGCTGCCTTTCCTCCGGGGTCACGCCCGTGCAACTCCGGCAGTCCCTGTTCTGCGCCGTGGCTTACGGGGTGACTGATTTTCATTTCTGGGTGCCGTGGCTCGTCGGCTTCAAGAAGGAGAAGGAACAACCGGTTCTCGAGGACGGCAAGCTGGTGCCGACCATCACCGCTCAGGGCGAGGCGATTTCCACCGCAAGCCTCGATTTGAAATGGGTCGGCCCGCTCATCGTGAAACTGCGCAATGAAGCCGTCTATCACACCGACCCGATGCAGCCCGGAACTGAAAAGACACCCGGGGATTATTGGGTGCAGCCACAGGGGGACTCCTGTCTCGTGAGCGTCTTTGGCGATGACAAAAAAAATCGCTATCTGATGATGGTCAATCACGCGATCGACAAACCGCGTGAGCTGACCTTGTCGTTTGGCAATGACGTCACGGGCCTCGAGAAAATGGATCGCAAGACAGGGGAGTGGAAGGAAGTGAAACTGGACGCTCAGGATAGTGGTAAAAAGACCGTCCTGACACTGCCTGCGGGTGACTTCGAGTTTCTGCGTGTGCTGCCAATTCGGAATTGATGCAGGTTGCGGATCGGTGGCGGTCGGCAGCAAAGGCTGTGGGCCCTTGGATGCCACGTGCTTTCGTTTTCGATATTTTACTGTATGATTGGTCCCAGTGGGTATCCAATCACCCTGTATCCGCACAAAATGCGTGCCCCAGCATCCACTCGCCGCCATCGGGAAATCCGCTTCTGCGCGCTGCCTTTTGCGGCGTTGTTTGCGGTGAGTGCGTCTGCATCGAACATTTCGTGGACCGGGACGACGGATGCGCTGTGGAGCACGGGCGGGGATTGGGTGGGAGGAGTTGCGCCGACGGCTGCGGATGTGGCGTTTTTTGATGCGGGCTCCACGGCAAACTTGTCCAACACGCTGGGGGCGGATTTTTCGATTCAGGGTTTGAGAATCACGACACCCGGCGGGCTGATTACCATCGGTGGAGTGAATTCGCTGGCGCTTGGCGCGGGTGGAATTGACATGAGCTCGGCTTCGCAAAATCTGGTGCTGGATGCGATGGTGGCGCTAGCGGCGAACCAGTCGTGGAATGTGGGCGCGGGACGGACGCTGACGATGAACGGGGCTGTGAGCGGAGGATTTATTTTAAACAAGATCGGGCCCGGAGATTTGATTCTTGGCGGGGCAAATACTTACACGGGGACGACGACGATTGGCGGCGGGACGCTGACATTAAACGGGAGTTTGAATGGAACGACCGGGACGGATCTGACGTTCGCGGGAACGGGTGTTTTCAACGTGAGTGTGGCGGGTGGCGTGAGTCAGGGGATGAAGGTGCTGAGTTTCAGTGCTGGCGATGGAACGGTGCGCTCCACGAACAATGGCGGGACGGGCACGGTGAGTTTCACATCGCGCGCGGCGCGCGTTGCGGGTGCCACGGGGAACTTTTCGCTGCTCAACGGAACGCAGGGCGCAGGCGGGACGAACAACATAGCGATTGCGGGTGAAACTTTGACGGCGCAGTTGCTGGATCGCGGGTTGTTTTACAACGGCTCCAGCTATGCAGCGTATGACTCGGGCGGGTTTGTGCGCGGACTGATTTACGGGACGGACACGAATGCGCCTGCATCCATCGCAGCGGGAGGAACGTTCGGGGCGGTTGATGCGACGATGAACGTGCAGATCGGCGGCGACATCACGGCACAGACAACGGCGTCGGTGAATACGATCAGCGACCCCGGCGCATTTAACATCACGCTGGCGGCGGCGCAGACGCTGGGCGTGAACGGCATTTTAAAATCCGGTGGAAATGCGGCGGTGATTTCCGGCGGAAGCGGAATTACGACGACGACGGCCAATAACGACATCGTGATCCGCACGGACGTGGCGGGCGACACACTGACGATCAGCACGCCGATTTTCGCCAGCGGAACCAGCAGCCTGACAAAGTCCGGCGCAGGCACGCTGGTTCTTTCCGGCACGAACACCTACACGGGCGGGACGAGCATCAATGCGGGCGTCCTTTCGCTCGGGAGCGGCACACAGGCTCTCGGCGGCTCGGGCACGGTGGGCAGTATTGGTGCGGTCACCTTCGCAGGCGGCGCGCTGCAATACTCGGCGGGCAACAACACCGACTACTCCGGCAAATTCACCACCGTGGGCGGCAATCCGTATCGAATTGATACGAACGGGAGGAACGTGAATTTCGCCAGCCCGCTCGCTGCATCGGGGAGCAGCGGGTTGACGAAATCAGGCGCAGGCACGCTCACGATTTCGGCTGCCAGCACTTACACCGGCCCGACTTTGGTCACCGGGGGAACTTTGCTGTTAAGCTATGCGGCGCCTGTGAGCGCCGGAATGAATGCGTGGTTCGATGCGTCAAAACTGACTTTGGCCGACGGAGCCGCTGTTGCTGCGTGGAACGATCTCTCCGGCGCAGGTCACAATGCCACAAGTTACGATAGCTTTCACCAGCCGGTATACAGCGTCGCAGGAGGGCCGAACGGGTTGCCCGTGGTAAAATTCATCGGCACGAATTCCACCACACGCGCGCAATTCATGCCGATCACCGGCGACTTATTTGCCAAGGAGCAATGGATGGTCATGCGCAGCCCGACGTCGGCCTTTAACAATTATTTCAGTGTGTATGGCCTAGTGAACACCGACGATCGCGGGTCTTCATGGTTGTTTGAATCCAACGCGCAGAATTTCCACAGCGGCGAGGTCCCTGACGCTGTTTATAAAAATGGCACCGCGCTGAGCCCGGCGGGCAACTTCAATTTCACCACGGTCAACCAATTCATGATCGTGCGGATTGACGTGAATGACCACAACCCCGTCCCGCAACAGCACGGGCTCAACATGTCGGGCGCATGGCGCGGAAACTTCGAACTCGCCGAGCTGATTTCCTACGACCATGTGCTGAGCACCGCCGATGCAAATCAGTTGGGCAGTTATTTATCGGGAAAATACGGCATCACCTCCAGCTATGCCTCTGCAGGCAACGCCAGTCTCGTCTCCTCGCCAGTCACCATCAGCCCGGGTGCCACGCTGGATATCAATGGCGGCTCTTCCGTCACCATCGGCGGACTTGGCGGATCCGCGGGGAGCACCGTCGCCCTGGGCGGCGGAACTTTGAAAATCAACAGCGCCGTGGATTCGACATTTTCGGGCAATATCACCGCCACGGGCGGCGGGGGTTTGGTCAAGGCAGGCGCGGCAAGACTGACCTTCTCCGGCACCAGCGACAGTCTCACCTCCACCAGCGTCACCGGCGGCACTCTGTTGTTGAACAGCGCGCTCTCCAGTCCGGTGAATGTTGCCAGCGGGACGGACAACACCGCCGCCAGTCTCGGCGGCAACGGCACCATCACGGGAAATGTGACTTTGGGAACTGCCTCGAATGGGCGCATCAATCGCATCACCGGCGGGGACATCGGGACGGTCGGCACTCTGAGCATCAACGGCAGCCTTTCCTTCGGCGCAGGAGCAATCGGTTATTTCGACAATGCCGGCAACTCGTTGGATTATCTCGCACTCACTGGAAATCTTACTGCCGCCAACGGAACAGTCATTCAGGTGCCCAGCGTGCTCGGCCTGGGCACTTATCCGCTCATCGGCTTCACCGGCGGTGCGCCAAATATAAACAATTTCCTTTTGCAAAACCAAAACGGCGCTCCCTTGCCCGGCACCTACTTGCTTGCCTACGGCGGCAACGTGCTCGATCTGATGGTGACCGGCTACGAACGCATTTGGGGCGGCGCTGGCGCGAGTAATGACTGGTCCGGCAACAACTGGTCCGGCGCGGCATCGCCGGCGGGCGGGGACATCGTGACATTCACCGGCTCGATCCGCACTTCGCCAAACAACGACAACGCCGCAGGGACATCCACCCCCGGCATCACGTTCGATACCAACGCCGCCAGTTTTACACTCAATGGCAACGGCATCACGATGGCTGGCGGCATCCGCAACAAGTCCGCCAGCGATCAAATCGTGAACATGGCTCTCGAATTGCCGAGGACGAGCAATGTGGACACCGGCTCCGCGAATGTAATTCTCAACGGAATCGTCAGCGGAGCCGGTGCCTTGAATAAAATTGGCAGCGGCACACTCGTGCTCACCAACGCCAACTCACGCACCGGCGCCACGACATTGACGGAGGGCGCGGTGAGCGTCGCGAGCATCGAAAACGCTGGTGTGGCAGGAAACCTCGGCGCTGCATCGGGCGTCGCTGGCAATCTTGTGTTTGATGGCGGCGAACTGCGCTACACGGGCGTCAGCGGCAGCACCGACCGCAATTTCACGATCAACACTGGCAAGACTGCCACGTGGAATATCAGTCAGCCCGGCACCGACCTCACGCTTGCCGGAGTCGCGCCCGCCACGACGGGCGGATTGACCAAAACCGGCGCGGGCAGACTGACGTTTGCGAATACACAGCTTTATACCGGCGCAACGAACGTGACCGGTGGCTCATTACAAATCGGCGCTGGCGGCACGCTGCCAACACTCGCCACCAGCGGCATCACACTCGCCAACAATGGCAACGTGACATTCAACCATTCCGACACGGTCAGTCTGGACAAGTTGATCACCGGCACCGGTTCATTCACAAAAAACGGCAGCGGTGTGCTGACGATCAGCAGGGAGCAAACATACACCGGCGAAACCAAAATCGCCGGCGGCGTGCTGAAATTGCAGGCCGCTGTCTCGCTGGCTGAAATCCCGAACATGAATGCGTGGTTCGACGCCTCCATGTTAACTGGCACATACACAAACGGGCAGACGGTTGCGACATGGCCCGACAGATCGGGAAATGGACATAACGCCACGTATACTGCCGGGAGCTTTTCGTATGTTTCCGGCGACGCCAACGGCCTGCCATCGGTTCACTATCGCAGCGGTGGATACGCCGTCATCGCCGGCACCTTGTTTTCAAAGGAGCAATACATCGTCCTCAGGTCGCCGGATACCTCCTACGGATTCACCCAATGGGGCGCAGCCATGGGCAATGTGAGCGATCAGCAGGGTTACCTGATGGGCGCCGACCCGGGCACGGGTTCCTTCTGGGCAGCCAACGCGCCCACTGCCGCTTCAGCCAATGGCGTCGCACTCGGCCCGACTTTTTTTAACGTCAGCATGAATTTCAAATTCATAGTTCTGAAGATCACCGGCGCTTACAGCACCACGGCACTCAGGAATTATGATCTAGGGATGGCGTTTGGCGGCTTCCGCACCACGCCTTTGGATGTGGCCGAGATTATTTCCTACAGCACTGTGCTGAACTCCACGCAGGAGGCGGTGGTCGGTGGTTATCTCGCCGGCAAATATGGCCTCAATACCACCTACGCTCCGGCCACAAACGGCTTGCTGCCGGTGAGCACCTCTGTCGTCATGAGCAACGACGCGACCTTCGACCTCAACAGTCAAAACCAGCAGATTGCTTCGCTGGCAGGAACCTCCGGCGCAATTGTCACCAACAGTGGCAGCGCGAATGACAGCACGCTGACCTTTAGCGGGTCATCCAACGCCGTCTTCAGCGGTGTTATCAGCAATGGTTCGACAAAAAAGATCGCACTGGTGAAGAACGGTCCCGGCACGCAGAGCCTCGCCGGTGCTAACACCTACACAGGTGCGACGATCATCAACGAGGGCACGCTGCAACTTGGCGATGGTGGCAACACGGGTTCGATAGCGTTGGGCAGCATCATTACGGACAACGGCACTCTCGCCATCAATCGCTCCAATACCGCTACACAGAGCGTGGACTTCGGCCTGATCAGCGGCACCGGCGGATTCACGCAAGCCGGGAGCGGCACCACAATTTTCAATCTCGCCAATACCTACGCCGGTTCGACCTGAGGTGGACCCCGTTCTTCGGCCAGAGATGATAGAAATTAAGCTATGGCGGAAAAGCGTGTGAGTGAGTGATGACGGGATGCTTTATTGTGGTCAAGGCGGAAGGGTGTGATTTGCGGACGAAAAATCCTCCCCTCCGTT
>CAIYUV010000118.1 GCA_903929475.1 uncultured Spartobacteria bacterium | reverse complement strand
GCATCGAGTCGCTCCTTTTCCAGCGCCTTGCACGCATCGGCAAAAATCAACTTCGACTTCGGGCAATCATACGGAGCCGTCGCGCTGTAAGCGCCCATCACGCGCAGCTTGAGTTGCACGTCCTCCGTCTTGCCATCGCGCCAGCGCGTGATTTTCAAAATACCCGTCTTCTCCGCTTCGGTAATCGCGCGCCCGAAAGACTGCCGCGCATCGTCGTCGAAAAGCTTCCCGCCCACCCCGAGGATCACATCGTCCACCTGCATCACGCCGTCCGCAGGCGAATCCTTCCCCACGTGCGTCACCAAAATCTGCCGGCTCGCCGTCGTCGTCCTCCCCTGCTGGCTCTCGCGGAAATTCGCAGGCCGCGTGTAAATCCAACCGCGCATCCCGGACGGCCCGAGATTGTAAGTCCGCTCGCGATCCGTCCATTTCTCCTTCGTCAAATCCGGCGGAGTCTTCGGCGGCTCGGCGCCGATAGAGTTCGCAGCGAGAGTGAAAGTGCAGACCGCAGCGAGAAGGACGCGGTGATGGATAGAATGGAGAAATTTCATGGGATGTTGGATTTCAGCGGCACGCTGGAATAGTGCGCCACCAGCACGCGGCATAGCTCAAAGTCTCCCGTCCGCAAATAACGGTTTCACGCATCCCACTGTCATTGTTTACGCGTCTTGCAGAAACGGCAGGAGCGGCTGCGTAAACGGCGTCAGAAATTCCTCGTAGTTGCGCCACATCTCCAGCGACTTGTCGTAAACGGGCTGCGAGGCCTGCGCGTAGGACGGGGAGCGCACCAAATCCGTTCGCTCGTGATAGCCGAGCACTTCCTCGCGCCAGGGCAGTCCGAGAAATTCCAAAACCCCGCGCGCCTCACCCGGCAAATCTTTCACCAGATTCTCATACCAAACTTCGCGCCACGGATGTGCGATGCGTTCGCGCAACGTCGTCCAATTTTTCATCATCGTGGCGATGTGCGCGCTCGCAGTTTCGAGATCGAAAAACGCGGCACTCTCAGCGTTGACCTTGAAAGGCTGCGTGTAACAGGACCACAGCAACGCCCGTGGGTCGCGCCGGGCCACAAGCATCGGGGCTTCGGGGTGAATGCATTTGATGACGGACAGAATCGCCAGAGCGGATGGATTTTTGTCCAGCACCAGACGCCCGTCGACCGGTTGCTCCAATACGTCCGGCAAAAGCGACCAATGCGTTTCGCGTGCTGCTTTCAACTGGGCGATCGTAATGCGCCGGAGGGCATCGCCCATTCCCTCGATCTTGCGCTCCGCATTCAGGGATGCCAACAGCGGGCCCCACACTTCGCTGCCGAAGGTGGATGTTTCGGATGCGGAAACCAATCCGGGGTGGGCCTCCAGCACGCGCTCCAGCAGCGAGGTGCCCGAGCGCGGGCAGCCGACGAGAAAAGCGATGCGGCGCGACGGATCGTGCAGCGGTTGCGCAGCCTCGGCAAAGCGCACGAAGTCCTCCTGTGTTGGTAAAAAGTCGGCATTCGCGACAACGGCCTGGCTCTCGTGCCAAAGGGCCACGTAACGGGCCTCCTCTTTTTTCTGAATGGCCTTGGCCTGCGTGAAAGCGGAAAAAGCCTCGGCGTATCTCCCCTGCCCTTCACGCAGATGCCCCAATTCGTAGAAGGCCGCCGTTTTCGTCGCAGCAGAAGCGGCGGGTGAATGGATGACTTCATGCAGCGCGGCCTGCGCCTGATCGTGGTCATCCATCCGGCGCAAAATGCGTCCGCGAACCAGAGTGATACCGGGGTGCATGGGAAAACGCGCCAACCCGATTCGCGTGGTTTCCAGCGCCTCCGGAAGCCTCCGCAAATGCTCCAGCGCATCGGCCAGTTGCTCATACACGAGGGGTGCGGCATCCGGTTTGCGCAATGCCTCGCGGAAAAGTGGCTCGGCCAAATCGTAGCGACCAATTTCGCACCAGCCGAAACCGAACACACCGCTCCAATGGAGCCGGCTCGCCTCCGTCATCACCGACAAAAGCTGCGCAATCTGTCCACGCGCCGTCGTGAACCGCGAGCAATGGGCATTGGCCGTGGCGAGACAGGCGCGAAGGAGATTGTTCGACGTATCTGCTCGCAAGGCACGTTCGATCAAATCACGTGCATGGACGTAATCCTGCAGGACGAATGCTTCCTGAATCTTGTTTTGAAGGATTGGATCAACGGCCACGCTGTGGACGTATCATTATTTACGAAGGAACAAATTGTTTTCTGCAAAAGCGCGAACCTACCAAGGTTTTCGCCGTCCGCAAAAAAAGGCAGTTGCAGCGCAAGCATCTGAATCATTGTAAAAAATAATGATATAGGGTGTTGACATAGCGACGGGGGGGGTAAACGCGCTGCGTATTGACGTGTTGAAACCTTAAAACAAAGGTAATCACTGACCAATTTCTCCTACACAGAACAACATCTCCTCGCCCAGCCAAACAAAACTCAGAGCACCACACCCAAACACCATGAAAACAAAAAATACAAAATACAAAAACATCCTGATGGGCGCGATTCTCGCCCTCCCTGCAATCTCGATGGCGGATGTTTCAGTAACCACCAGTATCACTGGTTCTGCCAACGATGTTGTCGGCGGCGGCGGCACTTATGTCGGTAAACTGACCTTCGGTGGCACCGCCCAAACGATCATCGTCAACAGCGGCACTGTCCAAGACAACAGCACCGGCGGCGGAAGACATTTTGATTTATTGGGAACCAACAACGTCTTTACTTTTACGGGAAGTTCTACTCAAGCGATAGTTCACGGGCAACAAGCTTGGGCCACTGGTTCAACCAGGATTAACGGATCCGGTAATACACTGAACATCTTGGCTGGTGCCACATTCTCTGCCTCTGGCTGGAACGGCTATGACGGATCAAACAATACAATCAACATTGACGGGACTGGTTCAAAAGCAGACTGGAGCGTGGGTGGCGGTGATGGATTTGGCAACAGTTCAGGCAGCGATGTTTACGCGTCGAATAGGATCTCTATCACGAATGGTGGAACCATGTATGTCAATGGAAACGGCATGGACAACATGACGGCGAACACTGTGGGACAATACACCGTCAATGTAGACGGAGCCGGAGGCCGTTCGGTTTTAGGCTTTACCTTTACCAAGTATAACGGGCCGGCAAATGGCGGGATTGCACACATATTCAACAACGGTGCCATCGAAACGCACCCAGGCAATGGTAACGAAAACTCGTTCGCTGGAAGTAATGACGCCTCCCACTTGGAAAAAATCTTCATTGATGGCGGTGTGATTTCTTACAAAGACGCGAGTGCCGTTCAAATGAACGAAAGCACGGCAGGTGCCGCCGCCTCCTTTACCTACGCTGGCAATAATGCCATGCGCCTGAACAACTCTGCCTCCACCGACACGGGCAGCTACACACTCGCCAATAACTTGGGCACGAAAAACTATGTCCGTCTGGAAATGATCGGCACCACGACCTCGGTCGCACGGGCCATCACCATTGACGGTGCCAACGGCGGTTCAATCCTTCTGGATGGAACCTCGGCCACCATTACGAATGGTGTCACGCTCTCCGGCTCATCAACGTTCACTGCAACCGGCACGGATTCCACTCTCACCGGTGTGATCAGCGGGAGCGGCGCTCTATTCAAGAACGGCAGCGCAAAATTGACGCTTGGCACCTCTGAGTCCTACACCGGCAATACACAGATTGACGCAGGCATCCTGAGCGTTAGTTCGACCTTTTTTGCGGACGCCAGCGATGTTTACATCGCCGCATCATCGTTCTTGAATCTGAACACCGGCGGAGCGACTGACACGATTGATCAGCTGTTCCTTGGTGGCACTGAGCAGGCAACAGGTGTTTACGGTGCCATCGGCAGCGGGGCGACATACGAGACTTCATTCATCACCGGCAGTGGAAAACTCAATGTTGTCACCGGTGTCCCTGAGCCTGGAACTGCTGTTTCACTGCTTGGCGGACTCGGAATGCTGCTCGGACTGCGCCGCCGCCGCAACAGCTAGACGTTTTAAGAGCGCTTTCGCAATGGAAGCACTGAATGGTTTTGATGCCCTGCTGTTGCAAAACAGCAGGGCATCAATCTTTTTCGCCTCTGTTTTCACCACGTTCCTGATTTTGTCGGTTTTCACAATTTTCGTATGATTCAAAATGTTCTCGTCCTAGGCGCGGGTAGCGCAGGTCTACTCGCTGCCATCACGCTCAAAAAAAAGCTCCCCACGCTGAACGTCCGCATCGTGCGCAGCAGCGACATCGGAGTCATCGGCGTGGGCGAAGGAACGACGCCCGCCTTTCCGCAGCATTTGTTTGATTATCTGGGGCTCGACGTGGCCCGTTTTTTCAAAGAGGCGGAGCCGACATGGAAACTCGGCATCCGCTTTGTGTGGGGACCACGGGAGTATTTTGACTACACCTTTCACCAGCAATTTGAAGGGCGCTGGAGCCATCTTTCGCGGGAGCCGGGATTTTATGCATACGAAGACTTTCGCGGGGCTGACATTCCCTCCGCGCTGATGGAAGCAGGGAAGGCTTTCATGTTCAAAACGGACGGGAGCGGCGACCCCGACATGAATATGAAATTCGCGCTGCACATCGAGAACCTCAAGCTGGTCGCCACGCTGGAAAAGATCGCGGAGGAATTCGGCGTGAAATTTCTGGAGGGAAAAGTGAGCGGCGTAGAGCGGGGCCCGGCTGGGCTTACCGCACTGCGACTTGAGGACGGGCAGCGACTGGAGGCGGACTTTTTCGTAGATTGCAGCGGCTTTCGAAGCGAGCTGCTTGGCCGGGCAATGGAGGAGCCATTTGTGAACTACGACCGCGCGCTCTTTTGCGACCGTGCGGTAATCGGCGGATGGGATCGAACCACGGAGACGACCCTCGCTTACACGACTGCGGAGACGATGGAGGCGGGCTGGGCGTGGCAGATCGAGCACGAGCATCACATCAATCGCGGCTACGTGTATTGCTCGCAGGCGATTTCCGATGAAGCGGCGTGCGAGGAATTTCTCCGCAAAAATCCCAAGGCACCGAAGAGTCCGCGCGTGGTGAAATTTCGCTCCGGTCGCTATCGCCGGATGTGGGTGGAGAACGTAGTCGCCATCGGCAATGCTGCGGGTTTCGTCGAGCCGCTGGAAGCCAGCGCGCTGATGGCGGTGACAACCCAATGCCAGAAACTGGTGGATATGTTTGTGAACTCCTCGCTTCAACCGAATGAATCCTTGCGCGCACTCTACAATCATCTGGCAGGAGGAAGTTTTGACACCATCCGCGATTTTCTCTCGCTCCACTACAAATTGAACACGCGGCTGGATAACGAATTTTGGCGTCACTGCCGCGAAGACACTGAGCTTGGTGGGATCGCGCCGCTGGTGGAATTTTACCGAGAAAACGGCCCTGTGATTCTCGGCACCTATACCCTGCCCCAGTTCGTGGATCCCTACGGCCTCGAAGGCTACCTGGTGATGCTGATCGGGAATCGTGCACCTTACAAAGCACGCTATCAACCGACCGCAGCCGAGATGAATAATTGGAACCAAATCCGAACAACTTTGATTGCACGGGCGCGACAAGGAATGTCAGTGGATGAAAGCCTCCGCTTAATCCGCTCGCCCAAGTGGCGGTGGCAATAATGTCGGGGTTTTTGCTGACTGGACACACAGCATTTATCAACGAGCTTGTTCCCACGACTACACAACAAACCGCAATCGCGCCATCGCCACTTACACAAACGCCAAACACTAAATGAGGATCATTTCCCGCAACAAAAAAACCTCGCGCTTTCTCGCGGGCTCCATCGCAGTATTTGCAGCGCTCCCGACAATAGCCATGGCGGCGAACATCAACGAAAGCACCAATTACACTGGAGATGCCAGTAGTCTCGATCCCATCAATGTCGCGGGCGGCAACTGGGGCATCAACAGACTTCTCCTAGGCGGCGGTGCCACCGGCATTACGATAATCATCAACAGCGGCACGCTCTCTGGAACGAACAACAGCGCTCCTTCATTCGATGTCACCGGCACCAATAACACGGTCACTTTCACCGGCAGTTCGACTCATGTGATTGTCAATTCCAACAAGAACTGGTCTACCGGTTCGACTCATATCAACGGGACCGGCAACACGATGAATGTCCTCGCCGGTGCCACGTTCACCGCGAATGGCTGGAACGGCTTCGATGGCACTAACAATACAATCAACATAGACGGGGCTGGCTCAATCGCTGACTTCAGTGCGGACAATAACGATGGATTTGGCAACAGTTCGGGCGGCGATGTTTACGCCTCGAACCGGATCCATATCACGAATGGCGGCCTTATGAACGTGGGTGGAAACGGTCTGTGCAACATGACGTCGAACACGCCGGGAATCTACACGATCAATGTGGACGGGGCCGGAGGTCGTTCAGTTCTGGGCGTTACATTCATACACTATAACGGGCCAAACGGAGGCGGAATTGCGCACATATTTAACGGCGGGGCGTTGGAAACGCACGCAGGAGGGGGAACTGATGGGAACCAATTCTATGGAAGAAACCAAGCAGGCCAATTTCAAAAAGTCTTCATAGATGGCGGTGTGATTTCCTACAAAGGTGCCACCGCCGCGCGAATGGACGAGAGCACGGCAGGCGAAGCCTCTTTCTTCACCTACGCTGGCAACAACGCCATGCGTTTGAACAACTCCGCATCCACCGACACGGGCAGCTACGTGCTGGCCAATAATTTGGGAACCAAGAACTACGTCCGTCTGGAAATGATCAACGGCACCACGTCGGTCGCGCGGGCCATCACCATTGACGGCGACCACGGCGGCTCGATGCTGTTCGACGCAACCAACGCCATGGTTGCCAACGGCATCACGCTGTCCGGAGCATCCACTTTCACAGCAACGGGCGCTGCATCAAATCTCACGGGAGTGATCAGTGGCGGCGGCAGTTTTGTCAAAGAGAACACTGGCACGCTGGCGCTCTTGAGCGCGGAAACCTATCTCGGCAGCACCACCATCAACGGCGGCACGTTGCAATTGGGCAACAACACCGCAACGGGATCACTCAACACAGTCAGCGCCATCATTAACAACGGCACCTTCGCATTCAATCGAACGAACACTCTCACACAGGGTCTCGATTTCAACAGCATCATCTCCGGCACGGGTGGAGTTTCGCAGCTTGGCAGCGGCACCACCGTGCTGAACGGCGCGAACACTTACACCGGCCTCACGCTCGTCAGCGCAGGCACGCTGTCCTACGGCGCGAGCGATGTCATTGCGAGCGGCCCCGTGACGGTAAATGGAGCAACGGCGGTTCTTGCGCTGGGCGCAAACCAGAGCGACACCGTCGGCACCGTGACACTGGACGGCGGCGGCAGCATCACCGGCTCGGGCACATCCACACTCACGAGCACCGGCACTTTAGAAATGAAAAGCGGCTCGGTAAGCGCGATCCTCGCGGGCAACGGTGTCGCGTTGAATAAAACCACAGCCAGCACCGTGACCCTCAGCGGCGCGAACACCTACCTGGGTGCGACAACGGTAAGCGCGGGCACGCTGACCGGAATTGGTTCCTCTCCTTTTGGTGCAACAACAGGCACATTCGTGGTGAACAACCCGAACAGCGGAGCCGGAACCGCCGTAGTGCTCAATCTCTCAACGACCGCGCCGACCACAACCAGCGGTTTGAGCGGCACAATCGCCACGCCAACCAGCGGCGCGAATACCGCGACCATCAACAACGGCGGGCAGCTCTTCACCGTGAATCAAGTCTCCACCGGCACTTTTTCAGGAACAATCGCGGGTGCAGGCGGCTTCACCCTCAGCAGCCTCAGCACGGCCCCTCTGACGTTTTCCGGCGCGAGCACCTACACCGGCGCGACCAATATCAATGCCAGTTCGCTCAATCTGAGCAGCACGGGTTCACTGGGCAACACGGCCATTAGCGTGGCCAGCGGCGCTACATTTGCAGTGAGATCCGGCACCGGCACCGTCTCCGCCGGCACCACGGGCGCTGGCTCTCTCGGCGCATCCCTGACTCTCAACGCGGGCAGCGCATTTACGATGGCGGACAACGCCATCGGAATATTCAATCTTCAGCAGAATGCGTCCTTCGGATCCGACGGGTTGGTCGCCAGCGTGCCTAGCGGAACCGCACCGACACTCAACTTCGATATCGGCAATGGGACGATTGACGTGCTCAACGTGACCAAGGGTGTCACGACCAACCTCGCTGTGAAGGGCCTGCTCAACTTCTCGGCACTGACCGGGCTGACCAGTCTCACAATCGGCGACTACGTATTTATGAACGCCCTCGGAGGTCTGGGAGCCTCGGCTTTCACCCTCACCAACCCGACCCTCGTCGTTGGCACCAACGCCTATAATCTGTCGCTCGCCAACTCGACGAACACATTGGAAAAACTGACCATCTCCCTTTATACAGGGAACGGAGCCATCCAGTCGTTCACCCCTTTGACTCCGGGCAACCCGATCAATGCGCGCCCCGGAACGACCTTGAACTTGAGCGACACGCTCACCAACTCCGGCGTGAACAATCTCGCCGTCAGCCTTGCGAGCATCGGTGCTTTGAGTGTGACGAACCTGAATACGAGCAGCAATCCGATAACCAACGGAGCCCCGGGTAGTGTCACCGGCCTGATCAACACCGGCACAATTGCCGGCTCGCGTGTGTGGAAGATCACGAACTCCGACGGTGCCGCCGCCAACATCACAGCGAGCATCAGCGGCACAGTGAACGTCTATGATCTGGCCAACGCAAAATACACCGGGACCACTGTGGCCTTCGGCAATTTGCGCAGGCAGGCCAGCGTGAGCAGCAAGTCGGTGGCCATTGGCAACCAGACAGTGAGCGACGCGAGTTTTCAGGATTTGCTGAATGTTTCGGCCACCACTGGAAATGCCAACGTGACGGCGACGGGCTTCACGGGATTGGTCGCAAGCGCGAACGGCATCATCACGAACAACCTGATTTTTTCCGTCAACACTTCCGCGTTTGGCAGTCTGGCCAGCACGGCAACGCTGCTCCTGGTCAGCAACCACAACGGAGTGGCCGGGCTAAGCGATGGAACCGCGACGGTGGTGGGAACACCGGCCACGATCACGACTACCGGGCAGGTTTACTCGGGGCTGATGATCTGGGGCGGCGCATCTGGAAACTGGATCACCGACGCCAACTGGAACGACTCGCAAGCAGCCGCCGTCCACGCGCCGCCGGGATTGGATGCGGGCTTCACCAACGTGGACACGGCCACCTTCGGCAACACCGCCGGTTCGGTGAGCGTCAATCTGAACGGCGTATCCCCCAGCCTCAACACGATCACTTTCAGCAGCACGGGCAGCTACACGATCACCGGGGCAAGCACGATCACGATGGCAGGCGCGACCCCGTCCATCACGGCTGCGGGCACGCAAATCATCAACGCGCCTGTCACGCTGGGAAATAATCTCGGCATCACAGTGACCAATTCTGGCGACAGTCTGACCATGTCCGGCGCAATCGGTCAGGTCAGCAGCGCCAGCCTGACAAAAGCCGGGGCCGGCACACTCGTGCTGAGCGGAGCGAACACATTCACCGGCACGACCACACTGAACGCGGGCACGCTGAGCGTGGGAGCGGATGCCAATCTCGGAAATGGAAACACGCTGATCTTCAACGGCGGCACGCTGCAAATCACCGGCACGACATTAAACTCGTATGCGGGAGGATTCATCGGCACCCATGCAGTCACATTGACGGCAGGACAAACGGCGGGCTTCGACATCGCCGGTGCGACAAACACATTCATCGTCGGCCAGATTTTAAATCAAGGCGCGGGCGGACTGATGAAAACCGGCCCCGGCACGCTCGTGCTCGGCGGTGCGAATACCTACACCGGCGCGACCATCGTGAACGGCGGCACGCTCGCGGTGACAGGCGGCTCGATCTCCGGCACGACGACGGTGAACAGCGACGGCACACTGGCCGGCGACAACGGCACGTTGGCAAATGTCACCGTCAACAGCGGCGGCACACTTTCCCCCGGCGGCACCGGCGGCGTCGGCTCGCTCACCATCAACGGCGATCTCGGCCTGAACGGCTCCTCGATTTTCAGCGTGCAGTTCGACTCGACTGCGATTGCGGTGGACGGGATCAACCTCAACGGCAATCTGAACATCGCCAGCGGAGCGACATTGAACGTGAGCGACATCGGGTCGAATCCGAGCAGCATCTTTGGCGTAACAGCGCCGGTCGTCACCTACAGCGGGGCATGGAACGGCGGCATCTTCGCGGGTCTGCCCGACGACAGCTTCTTCATGAGCGCAGGACAGGCCTACCAGATTTCCTACGACGGAGGCGTAGTCACCTTGACGATGGTGGCCGCTGTCCCCGAGCCCGGCACGGCGGCTTCGCTCCTCGGCGGACTCGGCCTCCTTCTCGGCGTGCGCAGACGCCGGGCGTGATCTGTTTCGCTGGGTCGCGCAAACCTACGGCTTCGGCGTGATGTCCACGGTGCCGACGGCTTTTGCGCTGCGGATGATGCCCACGCCGCCGTTCAGCCCCGTGCCTTGCAGCATCACTCCGAAAAAAGCAGCCCCCGGTCTTTCGACCGGAGGCTGAGTGAATGCCCGTAGGCTTTCAAACATTCCGGGTTGGCTTTCGCCGAACCCTTGCTGTGGAAAGCGGAACAGGCGCAGGTCTGATACACCTTTGCGGAAAATAGGCTTGGCTCACGAGAGGACAAGTTTATTTTCCCGGCCCTATGGAAACCTCCACCCTCCTCGGCTTGGATCTCGGCACGCACTCAATCGGCTGGACGCTCATCAAAACAGATGCGGATGAAATGCCGACAAACATCATCGCCACTGGTGCACGCATCTTCAACCAGGTGCTCGACGACAAAACGCAGGCACCGAAAAATCAAAAGCGCCGCGAGGCGCGACTGCGACGGCGGCAGACGGCGCGGCGCGCGTATCGGCGCGAGAAATTGAAACGCCTTCTCGTCAAACACGGCCTGCTCCCGGCGCAGCTACTCGATCTGCACGCGGACGGCGCGAGGCTCTGCAACGACATCGGCGACCCCTACACACTCCGCGTCAAGGCACTCTCGCACTCACTGGCCCCGCACGAACTCGGGCGCGTGCTGCTCCACCTCATCCAACGGCGCGGCTTCAAAAGTAACCGCAAGACTGATCGCGGCAACAAGGACACCGGCATCGTGAAGGAAGGCATCGCCGGACTCCGCTCTGCGCTCGCGCAAAGCGGCGCACCTACTCTCGGCGCGCATCTCGCCACTCTCGATGAGAAACGACGGCGGCATACCGCTCGGGAGATGTTCACCGACGAATACGAGCAAGTCCGCACCGCACAGGCCGCGCATTTCCCCGCTGTCCTCGCGCCGGATTGCGAAGTTGAGAAACGAATCCATACGCTGCTCTTTCACCAGCGCCCGCTGAAGCTCGCCACTGGCACGCTTGGTGATTGCCAGTTCGAGCCGCACCGCCCTCGCGCGTGCAAGGCGCGGCTGGAGGCTCAGGACTTCATCTCGCTGCAAGTGCTCGCAAATCTCCGCATCTTCCGCCGCAGTGCGCTCGACTTCGCACTGCCCACGCCGGAGGAGCGACAGGCGATCCGCGCGAAACTCGCAGACAGTGCGAAGCTCACATGGCCGCAACTCCGCCGACTTCTCCAACTCGGCGCAGACGAGCGCATCAACCTTGAGGAAGGCGGCAGTCTCGAACATCTCCCCGGCAACGGCACCGCAGCCGCGCTCGCCAAGGCGCTCGGTAAAATGCAATGGGCGGCACTCGACACGACTCGACGCCTCTCACTCGTGGAAGACCTGCTCACTATCGGAGACGAAGCCGCGCTCATGCGCAGGCTCCGCGAGCACTGGCAGTTTGACGAAGACACGACCGAGGCGTTGCTTGATGCGAAGCTGCCGGGCGAGGACGACTACCTCCGCGTATCGCTCAAGGCCGTGCGGAAAATCCTCCCCCTGCTCGACGCGGGCGTCACCAAACCGGAAGGCTGCACCTACGCGGAAGCAGTGCATCAAATCTACGGCGCGAATCGCGGCGGCACGAATCGCCCGGTGGTGCGCGAACTGCCGGAACCGGAAGACCTCCGCAACCCCGCCGTTCGCAAAGTGCTCTACGAATTGCGCAAGGTCATCCACGCCATTATCCGCAAGCATGGCGTTCCGACGAAAATCCGCATCGAGATGGCGCGCGACCTCAAGCACTCGAAAAAGCAGCGCGCGGAAATCCAAGCGGGAATCACCAAGAATAAAAACGAAAACGACGCCGCACGGAATATCATCACCGCAGAGTTTCGCATCGGGAATCCGTCGGACACCGACGTGCTGCGCTACCGGCTGTGGAAGGAACTTTTCGAGGCGAACGGTGGCTTCTGTCCCTACACAGGCCGCGAGATTTCCAAGACGCTCCTTTTCTCCGACCAAATTGACATCGAACACATCCTGCCGCTCTCGCGCAGCATGGACGACTCGAAGGCGAACAAGACGCTCTGCTTCGCCGACTACAACCGGCAGCACAAACGCAACCGCACTCCGTGGGAAGCCTGCGGCGGCGACCCGGCGCAACACGCAGAGATGCTCCTGCGCGTCCGCAAGCTGAGCAAAGCAAAGTTCCGCCGCTTCATGCTTGGGCGCGACACTGCGCAGGGAGAAATCGAACGCCTGCTCGCCGAGCACGCCACGCGGCAGCTTCAGGACACCCGCTACATCGCTCGCGCCGCAGCCGATTATCTCGCCGCACTCGGCGCTAAAATTGAAACGTCATCCGGCCCGCTCACCGCCGCGCTCCGCCGCCGGTGGCAGCTCGATTCGCTGCTGAATCCCGACGGTCGCGGCAAGAACCGCGAGGATCACCGGCATCACGCTGTGGATGCCGCCGTCATCGCCTGCACCACACGTGCGATGGTGCAGCGCGCGGCCCGTGTGGCGGCGAGCGAACAATTCCTTACCGCCAATGACGAAGGCCGGGGCTTTTTCAGCAACCGTTTCGCTGTGGATCCGCCGTGGCCGGACTTCCGCCGTGACCTCGGCGAAAAAATCGCCGCCCTCCTCGTCTCGCACGCGCCGACTCACTCGGTGAGCGGGGCGTTACACGCGGATACCGCCTACGGCGCTCATCCCGACCCGGAAACAGGAGAAATGCGCTACCACGTCCGCCATGATCTCTCCGACCTCACACCCGCGATGATCAAACGAATTGCCGATGCGGAAGTGGCGCGAAGGGTTTGCGCTTTTTTCAATCAGCATGGAGGCGACACCAATGCGCGGCTCGAAGAAGGCGTCTTCCCACTTCACGCCGACGGCAAAACCCCAATCAAGCGCGTCCGCATTGCCAGCATCTTTTCGCCCGAAAGCCTCATCGCCATCACCGCTCCCGACGGAAATGTGCGCCACTACGAAAGCGGCTCGAATCATCACGTCGAAATCTTCGAGAACCTCGACAACGGTAAATGGACGGGGCGCTTCGTCACCGCCTTCGCTGCCGCCCAGCGCGCACGACGAAGACAAACAGTCGTGGATCATACGCCGGAACCCGGATGGCGCTTCATCATGTCGCTTTCCGCCAACGATTGCATCGAAGTAGATACTGACAGCGGTCACTGCATCTATCGAGTGCAGAAAATGAGTTCACGAGGTAGCGCGCTCATCCTTCGCGTCTTGAGCACAAACATCGTTAGCGACACTGACAACCGGGGCGTGCTGCGCAAGACACCCAACACACTTCGCGAACTTAACCCCCGCAAACTTGACGTGACGCCGCTCGGTGAAATACGCCGCGCCGGAGGCTGAGCAATCCCGGCGACACGACACTCGCCATGAACCGCGTCCTCGAAATCTCGAACCCCGCGCACCTGCGCTGCCTGCACGGCTGCCTCGTCGTCGAGCCGCGCGCGGAGACGAAGGACACGCCCGCGCCGCCGCCCGTCACACTTACGACCGAAGACGCGGGCATCATCGTCCTCAACCACCCAGCCATCACCATCACCGCCGGTTTTCTGCAAGCGTGCGTCGCGGGCAAGGTGCCCGTGCTCGTATGCGACGAACGCCATCTCCCGCGTGGCCTGCTGCTCGACCCGCAATCGGCCAGCCTGCATGGCCGCGTCGTCCGCGCACAGGCCGTCATTTCTTTGCCTGCCCGCAAGCGCGCGTGGCAGCAAATCATCCGTGCCAAAATCACCGCGCAGCACGAAACGCTTGTCCGCCTTGTGGGGAAAAGCCATCTCGGCCCACTGCGCGATCAAGTCCGCTCCGGCGATCCGGATAACATCGAGGCCCGCGCCGCCCGCATCTACTGGCCCGCACTTTTCGGCCCGGAGTTTTCGCGCGACACGAACGCGCTCGGCGCAAACGCCCTGCTCAATTACGGCTACGCCGTCCTACGCGCCGCCGTCGCCCGCGCGCTAGCCAGCGCCGGGATGCACCCCGCGCTCGGGCTGTGGCACCACAACCAATACAACGCCTTCGCGCTCGCCGACGACATCATTGAGCCGCTGCGCCCTCTCACCGACCGCGCCGTCTGGCAACTCCTCCGCGACGGCCACACGGAGGTCGCCCGCCCTGCCAAAGCCACGCTCCTTTCACTACTTGAAGCACCGGTGCGCATGGACGGCGGGACGTATCCGCTGCCCGTCGCCCTGGAGCGGTGTGCCGCCTCGCTCGCACGCTTTTTTGAAAACGAAACCCGCGACGACGGCACCGCGCCCGACGAGGCCGCACGCCCGCTGCGACTACCGGAGGTCTGCTGATGCCGCGCCGCCGCTGGCCCGCGCTCAGCCCGTTCCGCCATATGTGGACGCTCGTGATGTTTGACCTGCCGATGGTGACCGACGAGGAGCGCCGCCTATACACGCATTTCCGCAAATTCCTGCTCGAAGAGGGCTATTTCAAAATGCAGTTCAGCGTCTATGCACGCCACGCCGATAGCGAGGAACGCGCGAAGGCATTTAAGCGGCGCGTGACATCGAATCTCCCGCCTGCCGGGGAAGTGCGGATGCTGCTCATCACCGATCATCAATTCGGGAAGATGGAGCGTTTTTCTGGAAAAAATTCCCGTCAGGCCGGGGAGAAGCCGCCGGAACAACTCACGTTTTTGTGACGCCTCCAGCGGCGGCTTCTCCCCGGCATGACGTTGCTTGCGATGCACGAGGTGTATCAGACCCGCGCCCGCCCGCAAGCCACAGCTGTTCTGCAAAGATGACTTGCACCGCTTATGGTGTATCAGACCCGCGCCCGCCCGCAAGCCACAGCTCTAGGTGTTCGGGCGTGTTCATTTGTTTTGGTGTATCAGACCCGCGCCCGCCCGCAAGCCACAGCTCGCGCTCGGTAATATACCAGGCCGGACCAGGTGTATCAGACCCGCGCCCGCCCGCAAGCCACAGCCACAAGCGGCTCCTTTGTCATAGACCTCCGGGTGTATCAGACCCGCGCCCGCCCGCAAGCCACAGCTTTTGCTCTTTGGTTGTTTGACTGGTGATAGGTGTATCAGACCCGCGCCCGCCCGCAAGCCACAGCTGTGTTCCATAGTTCTAGGTTTAGGTTTGGGGTGTATCAGACCCGCGCCCGCCCGCAAGCCACAGCCCCGGATGTCCCTGCGGAGATTAACGGGGTGGTGTATCAGACCCGCGCCCGCCCGCAAGCCACAGCTGTAGTAATCACAGGCCGCAATCGTCGAACGGTGTATCAGACCCGCGCCCGCCCGCAAGCCACAGCGGTTGTCTCTTTTGGCTGTGCTTTATGCACGGTGTATCAGACCCGCGCCCGCCCGCAAGCCACAGCTTGAACTTTGCGCTCGTTGGCGTGCTACTTGGTGTATCAGACCCGCGCCCGCCCGCAAGCCACAGCCCAAAGCTCGCATTATCTGGAAACTAGGAAGGTGTATCAGACCCGCGCCCGCCCGCAAGCCACAGCTGTCCGCTTGTCGTTCCTGCGGAGTCTTTCGGTGTATCAGACCCGCGCCCGCCCGCAAGCCACAGCTGGTTGTCCTTCCGGCGTTGAATCAGATCGGGTGTATCAGACCCGCGCCCGCCCGCAAGCCACAGCTGTGTTTCGTGTGCGGCCAATGAGACCCAGGGTGTATCAGACCCGCGCCCGCCCGCAAGCCACAGCAAAACTCTTCAACGATCCGGCCTGCTTGCGGTGTATCAGACCCGCGCCCGCCCGCAAGCCACAGCGAGGCTTTTGAGCCAGAGATATGCGGCG
>CAIYUV010000117.1 GCA_903929475.1 uncultured Spartobacteria bacterium | reverse complement strand
CGCCAGCCCGTAGATGAACGGCTTCAGCGCCGATCCCGGCGAGCGCCGCGCAGTCACGCCATCCACCTGTCCCTGAATCGCATCATTCAAAAATCCCGCCGATCCCACGTAGGCGCGCACCTCCCGCGTTGGCGCGTGAACGAGAATCGCCGCCGCGTTGCGAAGCCCCTCGGCGTGCCAGCGCGGAATGAAATCCGTGATGCTGCGCTCGACTGTCTGCTGCTGGCGGAGATCGAGTGTCGTGCGATGGGAAGTTTGCAAAACATCGCCCTGCGCAATCACCCGCCGCGCATAGTGCGGGGCGAATCGCGGAACCTGCGTCGGGTGCAGAGAAAATTCCGCATCCAGAGCGCTGGACTCCTCGCCGCGTGCCGCGCGCAACCGCGCCATCAACCGCCCCTGTGCCGCTGCGAGCGATGGATTCTCGCCCACGCGCGGACGGCGTTTTGTCGGACTCTGCGGCAGCACGCTGAGCGCCGCCGCCTCGCGCAGCGAGAGTTCTTTCGCCGACTTGCCGCACCAGAGCAGACTCGCTGCGGGCGCGCCCTCCACATTCCTGCCGTAGGGCGCGAACGTAAAATACGCCTCCGCAATTTCCTGTTTGCCGTAGTGCCGCTCGATTTGCACTGCGCGGAAAAGCTGCGTGAGCTTTCCCCACATCGAGCGCGTCTCCAGCCCCCATCGCAGCCGTGCAAACTGCATCGTCAACGTAGAGCCGCCGCCGAGACGTTTTCCAGAAACCACGCCCCACGCCGCGCGCACAAGCGAGCGCGGATCCGCACCGTGGTGCGAAAAGAAACGGCGATCTTCCATTTCCAAAGTTGCCGTGAGCAACTCGGGCGACAGTTCGTCGAGCTTCGCGGGCAGCCGGTATTTTCCATCGCTGGTGAGCGTGATGAAAAGCACACGCCCCTCGCGGTCGAGCATCACGTGCGAAAACTCCGCGCCCGGCGGCAGCAACTCCGGTTTCGGCAGCAGAAGCCACACGATCCACAGCACGCCCACGAGCAACGCGAGACTGCACACGATACGTTTCAGCCAGCGACGGAGCGTCTTCATTCGCGGGGCAGCACGGTGAATTTCGCGGCTACGCCACGGCTGCGCACGGCGCGGTCATACATACTTTCCGCATAGGCGGGCGGCACGGCGAATGACCCGGCGCACGTCGGGCGGATGGAATACTCGAACGTCTTCGTCTCATTTTCGGCGAGGTCGCAGAAGAGCAGCGCGCGGTCTTCGCGCACGTCCACGTATTCCGTGCCGGGCAGCGTGCCGAGGCCGGGACGCAGCGCCCGCTCCTCGCCAGCGGGAGCGAAATCGAACGCACCCGGCAGCAGTTCGCATAGCGCGAGGTGGGGCTGCGCGGCCTTGCTGATATTGCGCACACGCACGCGGATTCGCAGCGTCTCGCCGGCTTTCGCCATCTCCGCCGCGTTGCCGTGCTCGTCGAGGATTTGGCGGAAGACTTCGATGTCGCGCGCCTCGGCCTGGGCCGGGAGCACGCGATCAAAACCGGTTTCAATGGTCTGATACCACGCACCGAGGCGCATGGCTGGATCGGGGCGCGTGAGGATAAAACGCGCAGTGGTCTTGCTGTTCGAGAGTCGCGCAGAGATGAGGCCAGCGCGTGGCTCGGTGACAGTTTTTTCGTCGGCACCGATGACCTCCGAAATACCGGCTTTGATACCAGTCGCCTTGGTGAGACCGGAGTAGGATTTCAGCGCCATCACCGTCCACGCGGCGGAGAGCGTGTGGAAATCGCCGCGTTCCAGAGCCTCTGTAATCGGGCGCAGTTCATCGTAGCCGAAATTGCCCGCAATTTCCGGGAAGTGCCTGCACAGCACGGTGAACGTCATCGCTTCGCGCGTGAGCTGCGTCTCGTAGTAGTAGTCCCACCACCAGCGCTTCTCGCGCAGGTTTTGCTCGGCAGCGCGCGCGCTGCGATGGAGGGCGATCAGTTTCTTCGCCTCGTCGTTTTTTTTCAGCAGCCGCCACGTCGCGGCCAGCCATGCAGCGGACGGATCGCGCTGCCACAATTCCTTCGGCACCTTCGCGTCGAGGGAATCGCGCATTTTCAGCGCGTAGTTTGTCGTCACCTCCTCGTTGCGAGTGAGCAGGTAAATCGCGGCGGCCTGTGTATTCGCGCAGGAGCGAGTGTTGCTGTAGCGCCACCAATTATTCCCGAACGGCTCAGGCAGCTTCGCATCCGCCATCAACCGCAATCGGCGCAACGCGGCATCGAGTATCGGAGCGGGAACTGCAAAGCCACTCGCCTTTGCCTCCGTGAGGAAGAACGTCACATACACGCTCACGTAGTCGAAGCCCTCGTCGTCCCCGGCGTAGCTCCAATAGCCGAAGCCGCCATTCTTTTGCTGCCGCGTGCGCAGCATGATGATCGTGTCGCGAATGGTTTTTTCCGCCTCCGCTTTTTCGAGGCCGAATTCCGCATCGTCCCGCAGCACGAGCCACGGGAATGCGCGGCTGGTGATTTGCTCACTGCATCCATGCGGATACTCGCGCAAATACGCAGCCAGCCCGCGTGCGAGGCCGAGCGGTGTCGTGGAGACGACCGCCTCGCGTTTCGCAAACTCGGCGTAGAAGTCGTGCTGCATCGGGACATCGTGCGAGTCCTTGCGGAACCATCCGCTCTGCACCAACGCCACACGCGGTGACGCCGGGCGCACGCTCATCGTGGCGCGCTGCTCGACGTGCTCGTTTCCCGCGGTTGCGGAAAATTTCAGCTCCGCGTTTCCGAGCGCGTCCTTTGCGCGGATGCGGAAGCGCACGGTGACTTCCTTGCCAACGGCGACGGTGATTGGCGACTGCGGCTTCTCGATGATTTCGAGTCCGCCGATTGTCTCCGCTGCGATGGTGATTTGGTCCGTCACAGCCGCGCCTTCGAGCTGGTTGGCGACGGTGAGCGAAGCGGTGTACTCATCGCCCGGCGTGGCGAAGAACGGCGCGTTCGGAGTGAGCACGAACGGGCCTTTCACGATGGTCTGCTTCTCCGCGACGCCGATTGCGTCCGGTGCGACAGCCGTTGCCATGATGTTGAGACGCCCGGCAAAATAATCGGGCACTTCGTAAAAGACCTCGCGGCGCTCCGGGCCGCTTTCGACGATGCCGCTCCAGAAAACCACGGGCGCTGCGCGGCGGCGTTTGAATGGATTGAGGCCGAGCTTCAGTTCTGGCGGTTCATCGCCGTCACCGCCAAATGCCTTCGCATTTTTCAGCAGTGAAAATTCCGGCAGCAGCAGATCGAGAAGCTGCCATGTGCCGACTTCGAGCGACGGTTTGCGGATGAGCGATACGAGCGGCAGCGGCGCCTTGTAGCTCGTGACGCGATGGATGCCTTCATCCACGGCCCAGACGATCACTCGGGCTGGACGCGGCGTAGAAAAGCCGATTGCCACACGTTCGCCGGGTCGCACGCGCTCCGGCGCGTCGAGCGTGACTGCGAGCTGGCGGCGATCGTGCGCGACCTTGAACGGCGCGACGCCAGTGCTGAGCGGGCTGGTGAAAATTTCCGCCGAGTCGAGCGCGCGCACGAAGGCGACGTTCACATACGCGCCGCCCTCAATGCCCCCGGGCACGGTGATGTGCTGCACGCTCGACGCGGTGTCGGATTTGAACCACTGCACGGCGAGCACCTTCTCGCGCTCGATGGTGATGAGACCCGCGCCCGCATACGGAGCGCGCAGCGAAACTTCGAGCTGCTCGCCGGGCTTCCACACTTTGTCGGGCAGCGTGAGTTCGAGTTCGGTGTCGCGCTCGAGGCTGCGCGTCTGGTCGCCGGGGCCGACGACATTGAACGCAATGGTGGACAAAACTACGCCCGACGCATCGCGCCATTCGTAGCGGAAGCGGCCCGCGTTTTTCACGGGCAGCGGAATTTTCACCACGCTCGCTGGGAGTGATCCGTCAATGGTTTCGATTTCCTTGTCCTGCTCACGCGAGATGTAGGCGAGCGTGCCGTTGTTCTGCTTGGTGAGCACGGAGGAGTGGCGCGTCTCGATGAGCACGCGCTTGAGGCCGGGCGCGGCGACGGGTTTTGCGTCGGGGCCGATGGCGGTGATTTGGAAAGTGCGCGCTACGTTGCGCGGGACGAAATCGAGATCGCTGTCGGATTTGTAGCCGATGAGAAATGCCTGGCGCGAGACGAGCGTGCCGAGTGCTCCGCGAACACCGCGTCCGCCGTCGGCCTCGAATGCCTCCAAGTCCACCGATACGCGCAGCAACGGCGCGGAGTAGGCTTCGAGCGGGAGCGAGAATGTTACGCGACCGTTTTCGTCAGTTTTTGTTTCGCCGAGTTCGACTTCGCGAGGCTCGAAGCGCTCGTGTTTTGGAAGGCCGAAAGTCCAGCCGGGCCATTGCTCGAAACATGGCGAGCCGGGTGCAATGCGTAGTTTTGCCGTAATGCGGCGGTCGGCGGCGGCGATGCCGAAGAGCGTTTGCACCTCGGCATTGGCGTTAAGATTTTCCGGCGAAAGCCACGCGGCATCTGCGGAGGGTTCGAGCTTAGCCGTGAGCTTGAGGCGGTCGGGCTGAAATTCCTCGACGCGCACGAGCGTGTGACCGAGGTGGTGCGTATCGGCTTCATCCTCATCTTCCTCCTCGGTGTGCTTTTTCTTTTTCCCGTCGTCGGGGCGGCGCAACTCGATCCGCCACACGCCGGTCGGCGAGGTTTCGGTGGTCGGCAACGTGATCGCGAGGAAGCCGTCGGGCGGCAGCTTCGCGGGGTAGCGCCCTGCTTCTTCCTCCTTCGCGTTGGTCACGACGACCTCGACGGGCAGTCCGCCGAGCGTGCCCGCCCAGTCGCGCTGGCGCACGATGGCGGCGAGTTGAATGGGATCACCGGGGCGGTAGATGCCGCGCTCGGTGAAAAGAAATGCGTCGAGCGCGTTTGACTGGCTCGCGGGGACGCCGCCCACGTCGAAGCGCGACAACTCGACCTGACGATCCTCGCGCGCCCACGGGATAAATGCGAGGTCGCTCCCTTTTCGCGCGACGATGGCGACGGGTTTCTTTTCGCGCTTCAATCCATCGAGCGCGGGCAGAGCGGCGCGGCCCAGTGCGTCGGTCTCCGCCTCGCCGAGTGTATCGCCGTTTTTCGCCAGCGCGGTGAGTTTCACACCTGCGATTGGCGCACGCTCTTTAAAGGACTGCACAAACACATCGCGTGTGCCGTCGGCGTTGCGCTTCACGATGAGGCCGAGATCGGTGATGAGCACGAAGCGCGATTCGCTGCTGTCTCCGCGATTTACGGTTTCCTCCTCATCGTCCTCCTCGCCGTGGTAACGGCGATGGTTGTTGTTTTGACGTTCGTTGGTCTTGGTGTTCGCCAGCGCAATCCATTCGGGGTCGGGGTCCTTGTCGGTCGGCTTTGCGTCGTCCTGCGTGCGGCGGCGGACGCCCTCGACACTGAGATAGAAAAGTCCGCGCTGTGCGTCTTCGTTCGCAGGATCGGTCTGTGCAAGCGCGGGGCCGAAATCGAACGCCGAGTAGTTCGCTTCGTGCTCGTTCTTCTTCGCGATGGGCTGCACGAAGTGGTGAAAGTGCGCGATGTCCGACCAGTCGAACGCGCCCTGAAATTCGGGCGCTTCAAAACGTCCCTCGGTCTGGCTGACGAGGTGATTGATTTGCCCAGCGGGCACACGTGCTAGCGTGAATCGAAGATTTTCGTAGCCGCGCGATTTGATGCTGAGTTTGCGCTCGCCGTTGAGCGCGAGGATGCCGCCGTGGCCGAGCACGCGTGCTTCGCGCGGAAACATCGGCACATCCACAATGGCTGTAAAATCCTCCCGGGTGACGAAGCCGCCGGGCGCCGGGGTTTCCTTTGGAATGCGAACGTAAATCCGTGCGGGCGACTGCGGCGCGAGGCGGAAACCGAACACGCTCGCAGTCGGTGGTGTGTTTTCGCCGGGGACAAATTCAAGCGGCACGCGCTTCGATTTTGCGAGCACGTCGGGCGTCACATTGTCGGGCGTCCATGGCTCTTCCTCACCGTCTTTGTTTTTCTTCGGCGGCGGAAGATGCCACGCGAGCGCGGCCTTTGCGATGGTCGCACCACTCGCGGCGGTGCTGCTTTCGAGGAAGATGAACTGCCGCGACTCGCCTTCCTTGTCGGTCACGAGTTGCGCGCGTGCTTCTTTGAAGAAAAGTGCGGAGTAGCGCGAGGGCGATGTGATTTTTGTGACGAACTCCCCGCTCGTCGGATCGCCGCCGGACATGGCGCGGAGGCCGGGTGAGATTTGAAAGCGGATGAGGTCTTCCTTTTCGCCGGGCTTGATGAGCGGGGAGCGGAGAAAAAAACGCAGCGGATTTTTTTCGTCGGCGATCACCTGCGGTTTTCCGCCGGGTGCGAAGAGCGGCGTCTCGCTCATATTCACGACGGTGAGATGGCGGACGATTTCCTCGCGTGAAACGGGCTGGCTGAATGTGACGGTCGCGACTGTCTGCTGGAGCGATGGAGTGGCGGGATCGACGTAGAAATTTTTTTCGCCGAATGATGCGGAGAGTTGTGGGGCGTGCCAGTCATGCCAGTATCTGCTGCGCCACGAAACGGTGCAGTCAGGCGCGAAGGTGTCTGCACTGAGTTTGAAATCGTAGGCGCGCGGAGGCATCCAGCCGCCCTGTGGCTCGAAGGTGAGTGTTTCGGATGAAGTCCATGTCCACACGCCGGGGACTTCTGGTGAGACTGTCACGGTGTTTGCGAGTGCAGGTTTGCCAACGATACCCACGGGAGCGGCGGCTCCACTGAAATGAATGACGAGCGGGGAGCCGGATACTTTTTGCATCTGTTCGTTCCAAGTTGGCTGAGACCACTGCACCGACGTTTCGAGTGTTCGTATTGCCCGCTTGGTTGTGTCGTGCACATCGGGGTCGGACGGCTGCGTAGGAGTTGCGGAAGGGACAGCCTTTGCGGGGGCGGCTTGAGCGGTGAATTGCGGGGCGGTTTTTTCCGAAGGTGCGCAGATGGTTTTTGCTGCGGTGGGCGTGCGTTTGTGGGTGGTGTGCGATTTCCACGAGTGCACGCTGCCGTAGGCGGCGACGGCGATGAGCACGAGGATAAGTGCGGTGCGCCGCCAGTTGCTTGCGAGCGCATGGAGCCACGGCGGCGGTGACCACGCGATGTGCGCGGAACCGAAAATGGAACTCAGTGTGCGGCGGGTGAGTTGAGTGAGAAATGCGAGCGGACGAATAAAGGATGGTTGTGACATGGGGGAAAGAACGAGCCGCCCAAGACCGATCTTTCAAAAATCTTTCGATTTCGTGTAATTTTTTACAATCGGGCGAGGAAGTCGCGGAAGAAGGTGACGCCTTTTTCTAGATCAGCGACGGTGATGAATTCGTCGCGGGTGTGGGCTTGTGCGATGGAGCCGGGGCCGAGGGCGATGGCGGGCATTCCGTGCTGGGCGAAGATGGCGGCGTCGCTGAACCACGGTGCGCCGATGCAGCGGGAGCCGCATTTTTTTAGCAAGGTGATGAGGGGGTGCGCTTCGTCGGTGAGCATGGGCTGCGACTGGACGTGGGTGATTTCCAAATCGGGGCAGACGGCGTGGAGGTTTGCGCTAATGGAGGGCAGCGGGTTTTCGCCTGGGAGGTAGCGGATGTCCACTTCAGCGCGGCAGAGGTCGGGAACGATGTTGGTTTTGATGCCGCCGCTGATGGTGCCTGCGCTGATGGTGGTGTGGCCAAGCAGCGGGTGCGAATTTTTTCCGAGCGCAGGGGCGAGTTCGTCGCGGATGTGGCGCATGACGTCGGCCATTTTGTAGATGGCGTTTTCGCCGCGCTCGGGCTGGGCGGCGTGGACGGCGCGTCCGCGTGTGGTGAGTGTGAGCCAGAGCGCGCCTTTGTGGGCGATGACGGCGTCGAGGCCCGTGGGCTCGCCAGCGATGACGAAATCGAAACGCTCTTGTCCGGCGAGTGCGATGGCGCCGTGCTGGCCGGCTTCCTCGCTGCATAGTCCGGCGAAGCAAACTTCGTGGCCGAGCGTAGGCAGCACGTCGCGCAAGTCTCGGAGCGCCCAGAGCATCGCGGCCATCGAGCCTTTGGTGTCGCTCGCGCCGCGGCCCCAGATTTTTCCGTCGCGCAGTTCGCCGCTGAACGGCTCGATGCTCATGCCGCCGACGCTGACGGTGTCGGTGTGCGGTGCGAGCAGGATGCGTGGCTTTGCACTGGCCAGATCATTTTCGCCGAAGGATGCGAAGACGTTTGGGCGACCGGGGAGCACATCGCGCAGCTCGACGCGCGCCTTTGGAAATGTTTCGCGAAGCCAGCAGACGAGCCATTCGGCGATGGATTGTTCGCCGGTGTGTGGCGTGCCGGGTTCGCCTTCGGGATTCACGCTCGGGATTCGGATGAGCGATTGGAGCAGTGCGCTGGCGTTGTTGATTTCCACGCGGCGAATCTATGCGGGGATGTGTGCCGACTGCAATGCGGAGCAAGAAATTGTCCTAAAAATTGCAGACGGCGGTGTTGCTTGGTGAAAGACTCATCTCACTATGAAATTCCAGACACTCCTCACCATCGTTGCATCGTTGTTTTTGACCATCGGCTCGCAGGCCGAGCCGGCTCGCGTGGAGAAAATTGTGGATATACTCCATGAGGCAATCAAGTCCACCGAGCCGCTGCCTTTGCTCCATAAAGCGAAGGAGGAGCTAAAGTCGTATCACGCCAAGCCGGGGGCGCTGGCTGTTGGTCCGAGAGCGAAGGGCGCGATCCGTGCCGAGGCTGTGGATCGGAAACAGGATGCGATGGAGCGTTTGAATCAGGCCATCGCCGAGGCGAAAGCGGGTCGTGATCCGAAGAGCAAGATCGAGGCGACCATTGCCGAATTGCACGGCATGGGTGCGATGAAAAGGTAGGCACTACTTTCGCGCAGCGAGGAACCACTCGACGAAACGCGGGATGCCCTCGGCGATTTTTGTGTGCGGATCGTAGGCGAGGAGGGCTTTGGCTTTCGTGATGTCTGCATACGTCACAGGCACGTCGCCGGGCTGGTCGGGTTTCTTTTCGATGACTGCTTTTTTCCCGAGCGCACGCTCGATGGTGGCGATGAGTTCGCTGAGCGTGGTGGTCTGGCTTTCGCCGAGGTTGAAGACGTCGCAGAGCTGGCCTTCGTAGCCGAGGCAGGCGGTCATGCCTTGGATGATGTCGTCAATGTAAGTGTAATCGCGGCGCGTGGAGCCGTCGCCGAATTGCTGGATGCTTCGGCTTTCGTGGATGGCTTTTGTGAACGAATGGATGGCGAGGTCGGGACGCTGGCGCGGGCCATAGACGGTGAAAAAACGGAGGTTGATCGTGCGCAGGCCGAAGAGGTGGGAGAAGTTCGAGCAGATTTGTTCGCCGGCGAGTTTCGTGGCGGCGTAGGGCGAGATGGTTTGCGTGAGCGCGAGGTCTTCGCGGAAGGGGAGCGTTTTCAACACGCCATACACGCTGCTGCTGCTGGCGCAGATGAAACGCGGGACGTTGCCCTGCTTGGCGGCTTCGAGGAGGTTCAGGGTGCCGAGGATGTTGGTCTCGACGTAAAGGCGGGGGTCTTTGATCGAAGGTCGCACGCCCGCCCTCGCGGCGAGATGCACGATGCTGTCGAAGCGTCCGTTTTTCACGATGCGGAGCATGGCGTCGGCATCGCGGATGTCGGCTTCGTGGACAGGTGCGTCCTTTGCGAAGCCGGCGACGTTGGCGCGCTTGATGGTGGGGGCGTAAAAGTCGTTGAAATCATCCACGACGGCGACCGAATGGCCGAGCGCGAGGCATTTTTCCACGAAGTGCGAGCCGATGAATCCGGCGCCGCCGGTCACGAGGATTTTCATGTGCTCACGCTATTGGCCGACAGGGGGCGTGGGCAAGGTGGAGTTTGCGTGAATCGGGAAAGTGAACGGCATTTTCACCGAAAAGCCCGTTGACACTCTGGGCCTTGGCTGAGATAGACAACTCAACTCACAACTACCTACGATTATGGCCGACGAAAATCCCGCTACGAACCCGCCGCAGGACGATGATTCCACGAAAAAGGAAACCATCCGCATCACGCTGCCGCCAAAGGGCGACGCACCTGCCGTGAAACGCGAGACGGTTCGGATCAACGTTCCCGGAACGCAGAGCCAGCCGCTCAGTTCGATCCCGAAAAAGGAGACTTCAAAAATTTCATTACCCGGTGCTCCGACACCGCCACCAGCCGGCGGGCCTCCCACAAAGCCACTCAGCAGTGCACCGCCCCCACCAGCCGGAACTGCTACAAAGCCACTTAGCAGCGCGACACCGCCGCCAAAACCGCCGCCACTCAGTGGTCGTCCGACCGTTCCGCTTCGTCCGAGTCCTCCAAGTGGTGCAGTCCCACCGTCCGCTGCACCATCTGGTATTGCAAGGCCCGCATCGCCGAAGAAGGAAACCGCGCGGATCAGCCTGCCAAGTGAGGCACCAAAGAGCAGCGCGCCGGCTTTACCAAAGGCCACGGTGAAAATGCAGCAGACGCAGCCGCTTTCCAAAGGACCTGTTTCCGGCACACGCTCGCAACCGCTGGCTTCTACGCAGGTCAGCGTCGCAGCAGCTGCGTCCAGTTCTCCGCGCAAGTCGGACACATGGGCTATTGTGCTGAGCGTTTTTGCATTTATCACGTCAGGCACAGCGCTTTGGTTCACTTACACTGATTGGGAAGCAGCAAAAAAGCCTTCGTGGGTAGAGAAAATGGAAAAGGAACAGCCGCCGGTGCCTGCTGTGTTCCCAAGAAAACTGGACTGACGTGCCGTTCCCCCCGGGCGCTCAATTTTTAACGCCATGGCAAATCCGAACGTAGTCAACCTCACCGAAGCCAACTTCGCCAGCGAAGTGCTCAGTTCACCCGTGCCCGTCCTTGTGGACTTTTGGGCACCGTGGTGCGGCCCGTGCATCCAGCTTTCACCCGTCATTGACGAAATCGCCAACGAGCGTGTCGGAAAGGCAAAGGTCGGCAAAGTGAACGTGGACGAAAGCCCCGCGCTCGCCGGACAATTCCGTGTGAACAGCATCCCCGCCCTCATTTTCTTCAAGGGAGGCCAGCCCGCCGGACAACTCGTGGGCCGCCAGCCGAAGGCGGAGATCCTCAATAAACTCGACGGCCTCGCGTAGCCGGCAGACGCAGGAAAGTTTCAAAAAACCGTCGTTTCCGTGAGGGAACGGCGGTTTTTGTTTTTGCAAATTCGTCCCCATCGGCGATCACCACCCCATATGAATACACTCATCGCCATTCTTATCGGTGCCGTTGGCGGCGTCGTCGCAGCCCTTTGCGGGGTCGGCGGCGGCGTGGTCATGGTGCCCGCATTCGTTTTTCTTTTAAAAATGAAGCAGCAACCGGCCGTCGCGACATCGCTGGCGGCAATCATCTTCACCGCGATTGCCACGAGCATGAAAAACCACGGCAACGGTTTAATCCGATGGGAAGTTGCGCTGTCTTCCGGTATTGCCGGAGCCGCTGTGGGATGGTTTGCAGCGGATTGGCTGAAGGAATTTCGGGATGTGACGCTGACCCGGATTTTCGCCAGCGTGATCATCTTTTTTGGAGTGGCGATGTGGTTGCAGTCTTTTCAGAAGAACGACTCACTGAGCGACGAAGAACATCAAACGCAAACAGCACATCAGGAAAATCTCAAATAATTCTTGAGACTTACGCTCGCTCATCTACTGTCCGCACCAGCGTCTGGAAACGGACGCGCAATTTTATAAGTGTTCTGGGGGGAACAGCGGCTCTCCGTTAGCCTATCGGCTGCGGGGAGCCGCACTTTTTTTGGTGCGAAATGTTGTGTTGCCCTGCTTCCTTTCCGGCCTTGATGCAGCATGGACGCTGCCGGCGTGTGCTGATATGAAGGTCTATTTCGGCGGCGCGCCTTTGAACTCCTTGGGCAGAGGCTTTCCTTCAAAGGGTTTCTTTGCCGCCTTCCAGGCACTGAAGCCCTCATTCATGTGGTAGATTTGCGGGAATTTTACCTTCCCGGTCATTTGTGTGATGGCCTTGGTGCTCCGACGCCCGGAAGCGCAATGCACGAGCACTGGCTTCGTTTGATCCAGCGCGGCAACCAGCCTTTCAAAATCCACATCGAATACATTCACGTTCACTGCTCCCTTTATATGCTCATGTTCGAATTCTTCGGGAATTCGCACATCAAGGACGATCAAGTCCGGAGTGTTTGCGATCAGTTTTTCGGCTTCGTCCACCGTGACCTCTTTCACAGCGGGTTTTGTTTTGTCCGGCTTGGCATCGCCTGCACAAAGTTGTGCGACGAACGCGGTGACAAATGCGAAAATGGCAAAAACGGTCTTCATGTAGAAAGAGAAAGCCCATCTCGCTGAAAACGCAATGAGCGTATTTTCCTAAAAAAGCGTGTAGCGCAAACGACCTCTGCTCACCCGTCTTGACAGTTCGTCGGCTACGACGGACACACGACGCATGCCGCTGCTTGAAGTTCGCAATCTCAAAGTCTGGTTCCCGATTCGCACGGGGATTTTCCGTCGTCATACTGATGATGTGAAAGCGGTGGACGATGTGAGTTTCACCATCGAACCGGGGACGACGGTGGGACTTGTGGGCGAGAGCGGGAGTGGAAAGACGACCATAGGCCGCGCGTTGCTGAAATTGATTCCGGCGACTTCGGGCGAGGTGATTTACGAGGGGAATTCGATACTTCCCATGTTTGAGTGGGAGTTCCGCAGTTACCGCCGGAAGATGCAGATGATTTTTCAGGATCCATTTGGTTCGCTGAATCCGCGGCTTTCGATATTTCAAATCATCGGAGAGGCTCTTGAGATTCATTTTCCGATGATGAGCCGTGATGAGCGCAGATCGCGCGTGGCGGATTTGTTGCGGAAGGTGGGGCTGAAGCCGGAAATGATGGAGCGCTATCCGCATGAATTTAGCGGAGGGCAGCGGCAGAGGATTGGCATCGCGCGTGCGCTGGCGGTCGAGCCGAAGTTCATCGTGTGCGACGAGCCTGTGAGTGCGTTGGATGTGAGCGTGCAGGCGCAGATTGTGAATCTTCTGCAAGATCTGCAGGAGCAACTCGGGCTGACTTATCTTTTCATCGCGCATGATCTGGCGGTGGTGGAGCACATCAGCGATCACGTGCTGGTGATGTATCACGGAAAGATTGTGGAGAGCGCGCCGGCGGATCAGATTTACGAGAACCCGCAGCACGAATACACGCGGAAGCTGCTGGCGGCGGTGCCGAAGTTTGCGTGATGCTGCAAGATCGCCCACGGTGCCTTCGTAGTTTCGTCGCATGACACCCTTTCTCCGAAAATTGCTGGGCATGAACTGGCTTCTCTTTGCCAGCGTGATCGTGATCTCGCTGGCGGGGGTTCTCTTCATCCATGGCGCGTCCTACCTGCGCCCGGAGGATCGCTACTGGCAGCAACAGGCGAAGTTTGTTGGCTTTGGCTTGGTCCTGTTTTTGGTGGTGACGATGATTGATTACCGCTGGGTGAAATGGGCTGCAGTGCCGGTGTATCTTATGAGTGTGGTGTTGACTGCGCTGACCTACACGGGTTTGGGCGTGATGAAGAACAACGCAAAGTGCTGGCTGCGATTGCCGTTTATTGGCGTGTTTCAGCCGGGGCAGATGGCGGCGATGGGGGGCATCATGACGATGGCGCTTTTTTTGAGTCACACGCGACGCTGGCATCCGGCGTTGCGCATCATGGGAACCGGTATCATCGCAGCGCCGCCGATGGTTCTGATCCTCAAGCAACCGGATCTCGGAATGACAGTCGCGTGGATGCCAGTAATCCTCGCCATGTTGTGGCTCAGTGGAATGCCGCTGCGCTGGCTTGCCGTGCTGCTGCTTACCGGGCTCACATTTTTGCCACTGGTGATGAATTTCGGTCTGAAACCATATCAACGCGACCGCGTAGTCACTTTCATGGATCCAGATGTGGATCCGCGCGGAGCTAGCTACGGTGTGAATCAATCTTTGATCGCGATTGGCTCAGCGGGGATTAGCGGCAAGGGCTTCAAGGCTCCGGGCACGCAGCTGGAAATGGGTCTCATTCCAAAAGCAGAGGCACACACAGACTACATTTTTGCGACGATTGGCGAGCAGTGGGGATTTCTCGGAGGCGCGGCACTTATCGCGGCCTTTGGCTTGCTCATCATTGCCTGCATGCTCACGGCTGCGTGTGCAACGGATGCTTTTGGTTTGCTCATCGTGGGCGGGATCACTGCGCAGGTTTTTTTCCACGTGTTTCAAAACATAGGAATGACAATTGCGCTGATGCCAATCACCGGGCTGCCACTGCCGCTGATTAGCTACGGAGGCACGTTTGTGCTGATGATCATGTTTGCTCTCGGCTTGGTGAACAGCGTGTGGGTTCACCGTCAGCGGGAAATTGAAAAACCTCGCGGCACTTAAACCCGCGCTGCTTTTTGAAGGCGCTTCAATTTGCCGGAGATGCTGGCGCGGGAGGCGGCGTTCATGCGATCAATGAAGAGGATACCGTGGAGGTGATCCACTTCGTGCTGGAGGGCGCGGGAGAGTAGGCCGGTGGCTTCGAAGTCGAGCGGTTTGCCGTCGAGGGTCTTGGCTTTTACTTTCACACGCTGCGAGCGGGTGATGTCGCCGGTGGTTTCCGGAAAGCTGAGGCACCCCTCGATGCCATCCTCGGTTTCTTTGCCGAGTTCGAGCGCGGGGTTTAGCAAAACCATGGGCATGAAAGCTTCGAAATCCACCTCCTTGCCATCCACGAACATTTCGCTGGGGCGATCCTCGACATCGCTCACGTCAATGACTGCAAGTTGGATGGGAACGCCGATCTGTTGCGCTGCGAGGCCGACGCCGTTGGCGGCTTCCATCGTCTCGATCATGTCGTCGGCTAGCTTGCGCAGACGGTCATCCACTTCGCCAACTTCCGCACCTTTGGCGCGGAGAACAGGATTTCCGTATTTGACGATTTCGAGGACCATATCGGCATCGTGTATGCCCGAGACCAAGCGCAGGGGGCGAGTGAAAAGTGCGGCGGCTAGATATTGCGGCGGCGACGCTTGACGTGAAGCTGCGCGAGCGATTTCGCGATGGCAGCCTGCACGAGTGCGGCTTCTTCGTCGCCGACGTGCTGCTCTTTCAAGCGAGCCTCGGCGCGTGCGATGGCTTCCTCGACTGCTTTTTCGTCAATCTCGGATTCCTGCAACGCCATATCCACGAGCACGCTCACTTTTTCGCCGGTGACTTCGACGAAACCTTCGCCTACTGCCAGCGCGATTTGTTTGCCGCCTTTTGTGACGACGAGTTCGCCGGGCTTGAGCTGCGTGATGAGCGGGATGTGCTGCGGATACACGCCCATCTCGCCCTCGACGGCGGGAAGCACGACGAGTTCAACGTCGTCGCTATACGCGCGCGCTTCAGGAGTGACGATTTCGAGGCGAAGTGTAGCTGCCATTTTCGTGTGGGTGCCGTTTTAGGCGGTCACCATGTCAATTCCGCCCTTCATGTAGAAGTTACCCTCGGCCACGTTGTCGTGTTTGCCTTCAAGGATTTCTTTGAAGCCGCGAACGGTGTCTTTGATCGAGACGTATTGACCGGGAGTGCCGGTGAAGACTTCTGCGACTGCGAAAGGCTGCGACAGGAAGCGCTGGATTTTGCGGGCGCGAAAAACGAGCGTTTTGTCTTCGGGCGAAAGCTCGTCCATGCCGAGAATCGCGATGATGTCCTGCAAGTCTTTGTAGCGTTGGAGCACTTTCTGCACGCCGCGGGCGACTGCGTAGTGTTCTTCGCCGACGATTTCCGGCGCGAGGGCCTTTGATGTCGAAGCGAGCGGATCAACGGCTGGATAGATGCCCAACTCGGCGATGGAGCGCTCGAGAACGATGGTCGAGTCCAAGTGCGCGAAGGTGTTTGCGGGAGCCGGGTCAGTAAGGTCGTCTGCGGGCACATACACGGCCTGCACGGAAGTAACGGAACCCGACTTGGTCGTGGTGATACGTTCCTGGAGCTGACCCATTTCTGCGGCGAGTGTTGGCTGGTAGCCGACCGCCGACGGAGTGCGGCCGAGGAGCGCGGACACTTCGGAGCCTGCTTGCGAGAAGCGGAACACGTTATCCACGAAGAGGAGCACGTCCTGATTCTTCTCATCGCGGAAATATTCTGCCATCGAGAGAGCGGAGAGCGCGACGCGGAGACGGGCTCCTGGAGGCTCATTCATCTGGCCGTAAACGAGCGCGACTTTCGACTTGCTGAGGTCTTTCTGGTTGATGACGCCAGCGTCGCTCATTTCGTGGTAAAGATCGTTACCCTCGCGGCTGCGCTCACCGACACCGGCGAACACCGAGAAGCCACCGTGGTTCTTGGCGATGTTGTTGATGAGTTCGAGAATGACGACGGTCTTGCCGACGCCTGCACCACCGAACGCGCCGACTTTACCGCCCTTGGTGAAGGGGCAGATGAGGTCAATGACCTTGATGCCGGTTTCGAGGATGTTGGCCTTCGTGTCCTGATCCACGAGCTTCGGAGCCGGGCGGTGAATTGGGTAGCGCTTTTCAGCGTTGACCGGTCCACGTTCGTCCACGGGGTCGCCGGTGACGTTGAAAATGCGGCCCAGCGTTGCTTCGCCGACTGGCACGGTGATGGAGTCGCCGGTTGCGGTGACTTTTTGGCCGCGCTTGAGACCCTCGGTGCTGCTCATCGCGACCGAGCGGACCCAGCCGTCGCCGAGGTGCTGCTGCACTTCGAGCACGAGTTTGGTGTCCACGCCGTTGGCGTTGAATGTGATTTCGAGCGCTTCGTAGATTTTCGGGAGTTTTCCGGTTGCGGAAAAATCCACGTCCACGACGGGGCCGATGATTTGAACGATATTGCCTTGGTTCATGCGAGTGGTTGTTGAGTTGGTTTAGCCGAGCGCCATTTGCGCTGTGGTGATTTCGAGAAGTTCCGTGGTGATCGCCGCCTGGCGCACTTTGTTGTATTCGAGGGTGAGGTCTTTGATGAGTTGCTTGGCGTTGTCGGTCGCGTTTTTCATGGCGACCATGCGTGCGCTGTGCTCGGAGGCGCGGCTTTCGAGCACCATCTGATACACGGCGAAGTTGACGTAATGCGGGACGAGTCCTGCGAGGACGCCGCTGGCGCTGGGTTCAAAAAGATATTCGGTTGTGTTGGCGGCAGCCTCGACTTTCTTGGTGCCGTGTTCGCCTTCGAGTTCGCTGAGTTCAAAGCTCTGCACCGGCAGGATCACGCGCACGGTTGGCTTCTGGTTGATCGTGCTGACGAAGTCGGTGTAGGCGACGCTGACTTTATCCACTTCACCGGCGAGGAATTTCTCCATGATGAATTTGGACGCCTGTTTGCTTTCGAGGAAAGTGAACGCCTCTTTCAACTCAAACTCCGCTGCAAGGTCGCGCTTGAGGCGGCTGAGGAATTGTGCGCCCTTCCTTCCGATGGATACGAAGGTGGTTTTCGCGGGATCAAACTTTCCGACTTCACGGAGAAGATTCGTGTTCAGCGCGCCGCAGAGGCCCTTGTCGGTGGAGATGACGAGCACGAGTTCGCGCTTCACCTCTTTGCGCTCCTTCAAGAGCGGGTGCATCTC
This sequence comes from uncultured Spartobacteria bacterium, assembly GCA_903929475.1. GTDB lineage: Bacteria > Verrucomicrobiota > Verrucomicrobiia > Chthoniobacterales > Chthoniobacteraceae > SXWH01. The sequence continues at coordinate 7,669 of CAIYUV010000117.1, read as the reverse complement.
GGAGCTGCTGCCCGCCTGCGCGAGTGCGGCGAGCATCTTCGCAAGCTCCTCGGCGTAGGGGCGGCCGCTGAGTGCGCGCAACTGAGCCTTGCGCATCTTTGCCGCGGCGACCATTTGCATCGCCTTGGTGATTTGCGAGGTGTTCTTGACCGACTTGATGCGTCGGCGGATGTCGCGGGTATTCGCGCCCATGGTCGTTTAGCGGTAGCTCTGCTTGAATTCCGTGACGGCTTCTTTGAGCGCGGCTGCGACGGCGTCGCTGATTTCCGGCTTGTCGCGGAGCATTTGAAGCACGGCGTCCTTGCGCGTGGAGAGGTAGTCCTGGAACTTCATCTGGAAGTCCTTCACCTTGTCCACAGCGACGTCGTCGTAATGGTTGTTCATCACCGCCCAAAGCGTCGCGCACTGAAGCTCGACGGGGAGGGGGTTGTATTGCTGTTGCTTGAAAATTTCCACGATGCGCTGGCCGCGATCCAAGAGCGCCTTGGTGGCGGCGTCGAGGTCGCTGCCGAACTGCGCGAATGCCGCGAGTTCGCGATACTGCGCCAACATGCCTTTGATTTTTCCGGCGACTTGCTTCATCGCTTTCACCTGCGCGGACGAACCTACGCGGCTGACCGACAGACCCACCGATACAGCGGGGCGGATGCCTTGGTAAAAGAGGTCGGTTTCGAGGTAAATCTGACCGTCCGTGATGGAGATGACGTTCGTCGGGATGTAGGCCGAAACGTCGCCTGCCTGCGTCTCGATGATTGGGAGCGCGGTGAGCGAGCCGTTGCCGCTTTGTTCATTCACACGGGCGCTGCGCTCGAGCAGGCGGCTGTGGAGATAGAACACGTCGCCGGGATACGCCTCGCGGCCTGAGGGACGTTTGAGGAGCAGCGAAACTTGACGGTAGGCGACGGCGTGCTTGGAAAGATCGTCAAACACGATGAGCGCGTCCATGCCGTTATCCATGAACCATTCGCCAATCGAGGCACCGGCGAAGGGCGCGAGGTATTGGTTGGAAGCGGTGTCGGATGCGGTAGCGACGACGATGATCGTGTAGGGCAGCGCGCCGGTTTCTTCGAGAACGGCGAGGTTGCGTGCGACGTTCGACTGTTTCTGGCCGATGGCGACGTAGATGGAGTAAAGAGGACGGAAACCCGCTTTGCCTTCATTGGCTTTGTTGATGCGGGCGTTGTTGATGATCGTGTCAATCGCGATGGTGGTCTTGCCAGTCGCGCGGTCGCCGATGATCAACTCGCGCTGTCCGCGGCCAATCGGAATCATCGCGTCAATCGCCATGATGCCGGTTTGCACGGGTTGGTTCACCGATTTGCGCTTGATGATGCCGGGCGCGATTTTTTCGACGGGATAGTGTGCGGTCGCCTCGATGGGTCCCTTGCCGTCCACTGGCTGGCCGATGGTATTGACCACGCGACCGAGCAGGCCTTTGCCGACCGGCACGGAGAGAAGACGGCCCGTGGTTTTTACCTCGGAGCCTTCGACGATGCCTTTGTCATCGCCGAGAAGCACTGCGCCGACTTCGTTTTCTTCGAGGTTCAAAGCGAGGCCGAAGACGCCGCCTGGAAACTCAAGCATCTCGTTGAGCATGACATCGCTCAGGCCTTCGATTTTGGCGACGCCGTCGCCAATTTCGCGGACGATGCCGACGTTGGTTTTTGTGGTTCCGGTTTTGAGGCCGGCGATTTTGGATTCGAGGTCTTGCAGGATGCTGCTCATACGATTTGGAGAATTATTGGTTGAGAGTTGGTTGGTTCGCTTTGCGAAAAATTATGCCGCGAGGTCGGTGGCGAGGCGGTCGAGGAGGCTGCGCACGGAGGAGTCGAGCACGTTGCTGCCGACCTGGATGCGCAGGCCGCCGAGAAGTGCCGGGTTGGTTTTGTAATCGGTGGTCACATCCGCGCCATACTTGCGGTGGATGGTGTTGGTGATGGCTGTCCTGTCGCCGCTGTCGAGTTCCTGCGCGCTTTCGATGGTTGCGTGGCGCTTGGCGGCTTCGAGGCGGATGAGACGGGCAAATTCCTTCAGCACACCGAGCGTGTTGCGCGGCTTGGCGCGGATGACCACGTCCGCGACGTGCTGCACCTTGGCTGCGTCGAGCAGGCCGTTGGTGAAGCTCTCGCGGAGCAGCGCCTTGGAAATTTTGCGTGTCTCTTTGTTCAGCTTCATGGCCCGTTAGGCGGCGAGTTCCTTGGTTGCCTCGTCGTTGATGCGTTTCTGGTCGGCGGCGGTTAGAACCTTGCCGGTGACTTTCGCGGTCGTCTCGACGATGAGGCGGCTCAAATCTTTGCGAAGCTCGGCCATGAGGCGTTTCTGCTCGGCCTCGCCGGCTTCGCGGGCTTTCTGGACGATTTCATTGGCCTGTGCGACGGCGCGCTGGCCTTCACGCTCGGCGACTTGCTTGGCCGCTGTGCGGGCTTCCTCGATCAGCTTGTTCGCATCAATGCTGGCCTTGGTGATGAGTTCCTCGGCGGTTTTCTTCGCGTCGGCAAGCTGGCTCTTGATGGCCTCGGCGTTGGCGAGGCTGTCGGCGATCTTTTTGCGGCGCTCTTCGAGGACGTTCAGGATCGGGTGATATGCGAAGCGATAAAGCAGGAAGCAGACGGCGCTAAAGCTGATGATCTGCGAGAGCAACGCCCAGCCATTGAGGCCGAACTGCTGCTGGATCTGTTCGAGCGGACCCTGCGCTGCGGGTGCATTTGCGAGAATGAATGAGAGGCTCATGTGTGTAGGACAGGAATCAGGCGCGGGACTGTCGCCAGCCCCGCGCCCATGGATTACTTGCCAGCGAGGTAGATGGCGAAGAAGACGATGCCTTCCGCGAGCGCCGCCAGGATGATGGCGATGTTGCGGACTGCGCCAGCGGCACCGGGATTACGCCCGGTGGCCTCTGCGGCTCCTTTGCCAATCAGACCCACACCGATCGCGGAGCCGAGCGCCGCGAGGCCGATGTGAATGCTACCCGTGAGGGCTGTGAATTCAGCAGCGATGATGTTCATGTTGTTTGTTTCCTTTGTTGTTTTGTTTTTCCCGGCTGCCCCCGCTCACATGGACGGTCCGGCAGCCGAAATCTTTAATGATGCGCCTTTTCCCCCGGCTCCTCCTCGTGCTCGCAGATGAGCAGGGTGAAAACGGAGGTCAGCAGCATAAATACGAGCGCCTGCACGAGGCCGACGAGAAGTTCGAGAAAGTAGAACGGAATCGGCAGAATGGGCGCGAGTGCGGGGACGATGTTCTGCATGGATTCGAGGATGTTTTCGCCGGCAAATACGTTGCCGTAGAGACGGAAGCTCAGCGACACCGGGCGGAATGCGATGGAGATGAGTTCGAGGATGCCGACCGCGAAGAAAATCACGATCATGAACCATTTCATGAAGCCCGTCTCCTTGCCCTTCGGCGCGAAGAGATGCTTCAGCACGCCCCAGATGCCCGTGAGCACTCCCTCGGCGCCCGTTTTTCCATGGCGGTTTTCCATCACTGCGAGCACGAGCCAGTATGCGAAGAACGTGAGCGCCATCGCGGCGGTCATGTTCAAATCGGCATTGCCGCCGCGCAGGAAGGGATGGTCGAGATGGAACAGTCCCTTCGCATCCACGTGCCCGGTGCCGATGGTTCCGACGCCCGGCAGCAGGCCGAACCAGTTTGTCGCGAGGATGAAAATGAAGATCGTCGCGAAGAACCAAAACGTCTTCTTCACGAGGTGGTGTCCGATGATTTCGCCAAGGAAATTATGCAATCCCTCGACGAGAAACTCCCAAAAATTCTGTGCGCCGCACGGCACGATTGCCGCCGCATCCTTCGATGCGCGGATGTTTTTCGTCGCCCGCCGCGCGAGGCCGATGAGGAGCAGCGCGACGACCCACGTGATGATCATGGAGCTGTTCACCGGCAGCGGCCCGATTTTGAAAAGCACCGGCGCGGCATTGGGCAGGCCGTGTTCTTCGTGGCCACCGTCGTGGGCTGCGGCTGCGTGGGCGGTCGCGTGCTCGGCGGTCGGCGCTTCATTCGCAGTGAGCGGCAGGGAGAGGATGGCAAACGCTGCCACGATGAGCGCGAAGAAGCGCATCGCGTGGTTCGCGGCTGAAAATCGGCGTTGGAAAATGGCGGTCATTGTCCGAAAAATCGGGCGACACTCGGTCTTCAAAACAACTCACAGCCTTGGCGGGCTGGCTTGCAGAGAGGAGAGGAAAGAATGGTTTTCACCACCCTTTCCGAGCGAAGCGGACGGTGAGAAAAGCGTGACCGCACTGTCATGGCAAGCCCTTTGTGAAAAATTTCACAAACTATTTTCCGAGTGTCCAGCGGGGTGCGAAGTCTAGGCGCGCGGATGAGCGGCGGCGTAGGCTTTTTTTAAACGCTCGACGCTCACGTGCGTGTAAATCTGCGTGGTCGAAAGCGACGCGTGACCGAGGAGCGTCTGCACGCTGCGGAGGTCAGCCCCGGCGTCGAGCAGATGCGTGGCAAAGCTGTGCCGCAGTTTGTGGGGGGAGATGTTTTGCGGGATTTCGGCGAAAGCGAGGTAGCGCTTCAGCGAAAGCCACACGGAGCGCGTGCTCAGTCGTCGCCGGCTCTTATTAATAAACAGCGGCCCCGCGTGGACGCCTGCGGCCTGCCGGTATTTTTGAATCGCCTCCAGCGCAAGCGAGCCGACGGGCACGATGCGCTCCTTCCGTCCCTTTCCCAAAACGCGCACGCTTTCGCTGAAAGTATCCACATCCCGCACCTCGAGCGACGCCAGCTCCGAAAGACGCAGCCCGCTGCTGTAAAACAACTCCAGGATCGCCGCGTCCCGTTGCGGCATCCACTTCGGGGCCTTGTCGCTTTTCACCATTGCTATCGGCGCGGCGAGCAACGTGCCGATTTGCTTCGCCGTGAGCACGACGGGCAATTTCTTGTCCAGCTTCGGGAGTTGCACTTGTTTGAGCGGATTGTCCTTCAGGCCGTGCCGCTCCACGAGGTAGCGGTAGAAAGTGCGCAGCGCCGCGAAGTGCAGCCGGATCGTCGGCTTGGCCAGCCCGGCCTTCATCCGCTCAAAGAGATACCGCCGGAAATCATCCGCCCTCAACTCCCGCCATGCGCGCTCCGGCACCGCCTCGCGAAACTCCCGCAGCGCCTGCCGGTAATTGCGCAGCGTGAGGCGCGAGACATTGCGCTCCACTTCGAGGTGTTCGAGGAATTGCTCGGTGAATCGGTCTTTCGCAGGCACGCGCGTTTGTATTTCCCCCCGCACCACGAAGCCAGCACTTCCCGCCAGACCTCCGCAAATTCAACTACAGAGAGCACAGAGGACACGGAGGAGCATTGAGTGAATTTGGAAGGCAGGAAGGCAGGAAATGGATCGCCAGTCTTCTTGCTTTCCTGCCTTCCTGCCTTCCAAATTCAAATCAACAAGAACCCCATGTATCCTCTGTGCTCTCCGTGTTCTCTGTAGTTAAAAAACCTACGGCACTCGGCGGAGCTGGATGCTGTCAAAACGATCCTCGCCCGCGAAAATATCGCTCACCACCACGAGATGGTCGCCACTGCGCACGAGCTGCTTTTCGATGAGATGCTTCTCCGCCGTCGCCAGCGTGCGTTCGGGCGTCACGTCGAACGGCAGATAAATCGGCTGCACGCCACGGAGCAGCGCCAGCTTGCGGCACAGCTCCCACGTCGGCGCAAAGGCGAAGATGTCCGCGTAGTTCGGGCGCTGTCCCGCCACGTAGGCGGCCATCCCGCCGCGCCGGGTGAAAATCACGATCTTCGCGTCGGGCACACTGTTCGCGAGCACGACGGCACTGCGCACGGTCTTCTCGCGGTCGTTGTCGAGCTGCGCATTTTCCGCAAAGCCCAGCCCGCCGCTGTGCTCGATGCGCAGGGCGATGCGGTTGAGCACGTCCACGCACTTCACCGGGTATTTCCCTGCCGCAGTCTCGCCGCTGAGCATGATCGCATCCGCCTGTTCAAACACCGCGTTCGCCACATCCGTCACCTCCGCCCGCGTCGGGATGGGATTCACGATCATACTCTCCAGCATGTGCGTCGCCACGATGACAGGCCGCCCGTGTTCGATGCACCGTTTCACAATCCGCCGCTGGATGATTGGCAAATCCTCCATCGGACACTCGATACCCAGATCCCCCCGCGCCACCATGATCACATCCGCCGTATCAATAATCCCCACGATATTCTTCACCGCGAGCTGGTCCTCGATCTTCGCCACGATGCGCGCCGTGCTCCCGTGCTCGCCCAGCACCTTGCGCAGCACATCCACATCCCCCGGCTCCCGGCAAAAACTCAGCGCCACAAAATCCACCCCCAGTTCCGCCCCCAGCTCCACATCCGCAAGATCCTTCTCCGTCAGCGGCGGCAGATTCACCTTCACCCCCGGCAGATTGATGTGCCGGCGCGAACCCATCACCCCCTCCGTCAGCACCTCACAGCGCAGCTTGTTCCCCGCTTTCGACAGCACCCTCATGTGAATCACCCCATTATCCACCAGCACCGTATCCCCCACCGCGATATCCTCCACCAGCCCGTCGTAATTTACATCCACACTAAACGCCTCCTCACTCCGCTCCCCCCTCACCGTGAACTCAAACACATCCCCCGGCTTCAGCACCAGCTTCGCCGGCAAATCCCCCGTCCGGATCGCCGGCCCCTGCGTATCCATTAAAATGGCCACCACCCGCCCCAGCTCACGCGCCGCCGAGCGGATGCGCGGCACCGTCACCCGCACCCAATCATGCGCCGCATGGCTCATATTCAGGCGAAAGCAATCCACCCCCGCCGTAATTAACCCCTGTATGCTCCCGAGCCCTTCCGTCGCCGGCCCGAGTGTGGCGATGATTTTTGTTTTCCTCATACCGCTCCCGCACCCTGCTACAAACAGCGGCGGAAAGTCCACACTGAAACTCGAAACTGTGAATAGTGAATGGTGAATAGTCCGCGTCTCGCGCTTGCGACCAGTCACCAATCACCAGTCACCAATCACAGCCGCGCAAACACGTCGGCGGTGCGAACCACGGGCAGCCCCGCCACCCCCTCACCACTTGATCCCCTTCACCTGCGCATACTGCGTGGAGCTTTGCCCATATTGGCCCTTCACGGCTTTCTTGATGGCCTGGAATTTATCCTCAAGGCCCGACTCCGGCGCATAAAAAATCTCCACCCGTGCGCGCTGTGCTCTATCGAGCGCCGTATCCGTCGTGCCCACGGCCCCGTTGTTGCCTTCGAGCTGCCCGGCGAGCGCCGTGAGCGCCGGGCCGTCAATATCCGTCCCCGGTGCCGAGTAGCCGACCAGCGCATTCACCGCCTCGGCCAGCGTTTTGAAATTGGCGGCGATTTCCGCGTAGCTGCCGTCGCCCCGGTCGCGCGGTTTCTCCGGCGGCGGGGGCGGGGTGCCGGGCGGCAGGATGGGCGGCGGGGGCGTCTTGCGCGGTGGTTTGATGGCGCGGACTTTGTCGGCCAGCTCTTTGATGCGCGGGAATTCCAACTTCCACACCGGGCCCGCCGACACGAAATTCACCACCCGCGTCGTCAACTTTTGCGCCGCGTCGCTGGCCGTCTTGCGCGTCGTCACCGCGTTGGAATACGCCGTGTCCGCCGTCGCCACCGCCTCATTGGCCGAATCCACCTCGTTCATGAAAAGCGTGAACTTCGCCACGTTAATCGCATTATCCGG
>CAIYUV010000116.1 GCA_903929475.1 uncultured Spartobacteria bacterium | reverse complement strand
CACACTCGTCATCTTCGGCATCATCGCGCTCATCGTCGCGGTGATTCTGTTTAATTTCCTAGGCATCTGGGTCCGCGCCAAAGTCGCAGACGCACCGGTGGGCATGCTCACGATGATCGCCATGCGCCTGCGTGGCGTGCCCGTCGCGCAAGTCGTGGACGCACGCATCACTGCGACGAAAGCCGGGCTGCATCTCGACACCGATCCCATCGAAGCGCACTACCTCTCCGGCGGTGATGTGAACCACTGTATCCTCGCGCTCATCGCAGCGGCGAAGGCGGGAATTCATCTCGACTGGAACCGCGCGTGCGCCATTGACCTCGCCACAAAGGGCACCGGCAAGACCGTGCTCGAAGCCGTGAAGACGAGCATCAACCCCAAGGTGATTGACTGCCCGAACCCCGCGACAGGCCGCTCGACGATTGACGCCGTTGCGAAGGACGGCATCGGCGTGAAAGTAAAAGCCCGCGTGACGGTGCGCACAAATCTGGATCGCTTCGTCGGCGGTGCGACCGAGGAAACGATCATCGCCCGCGTCGGCGAAGGCATCGTGACGAGCATCGGCTCTTCGGACAGCTACAAGGACGTGCTGGAAAATCCCGACCGCATTTCCAAAACTGTGCTCGCCAAGGGCCTCGACAGCGGCACGCAATTTGAAATCCTCTCCATTGACATCGCAGACGTGGATGTGGGCGAAAACATCGGCGCAAAACTCCAGGCCGAGCAGGCCGAGGCCGACAAACGCACCGCGCAGGCCCGCGCCGAGGCACAGCGCGCACAGGCCGTCGCCACCGAACAGGAGATGCGCGCGCGCACGCAGGAGATGCGCGCAAAGGTTGTCGAAGCCGAGGCGCAGGTTCCGCAAGCGATGGCCGAGGCATTTCGCAATGGCAACCTCGGCATCATGGATTACCAGCGCCTGAGAAACATTCAGGCCGACACCTCGATGCGCGAAAGCATCGCCGGTGAAAAAGCGCAGGAAGGCAAATAGGCCATGACCGTGCTGGCGGCCATCGAACCGAAGGCGATCTTCGTGATCGTTGCACTGATCGTCGCCGCCATCGGCAACTGGAACGAAGCGCGAAAGAAAAAACAGGCGGAGCAAGATCAGTCCAACACTCCGCCCACGCGACCGCCATCGCGCCCAAACAACGCGGGCGAATCCGAACAGGAGCGCTTGCGCCGCTTTCTCGAAAATCTCGGCGTTCCCGCACCCGCACAACAAGCGCCGCCGCGCGTGAAGCCCGCACCGCCTCCGATTGCTTCTCCAGCGCCAGGACCGCGTCCATTTGCACAGCCAGTGCCCGCCGCCAGGCGTATCGTTTCCCCGCCCGCCCGCACCCAAGTCCGCAACGTCCCGCGTTCGAAAGAACCTCAGCACGCGCCCGCAAATTCATCACGACTGCTGGAAGAATCCACTGCCTCTATCGAGCAAGTCGCCACGCAGCACAACGCAATGGTGAAAGGTGTGGAGCTTTCGCAAGTGGAGCAACCGCCCGCTGTCGCAGCCGCAGCGCTCACGCTCGACCGCCCGCAGAATACACTCAACGCCGCCCT
>CAIYUV010000115.1 GCA_903929475.1 uncultured Spartobacteria bacterium | reverse complement strand
GTAGCGGCCGGAGTTCATGGGCCGGCATCGTCCACGGAGCCACTCCGAAATTCAAATGCGTGACATCCATTTTCATGCGCAACTCACGCAAACTTCGCTGCTAACAAAACACCGACCGCGCATCAACCGGACACCCGTGAAGAGCAAGATAATAGTCATGTTGTCATAGAAACTTCGCAACACGAACGTAAAACCCCGCATTTTCCACTCGGAAAGACGCAAAAGGCACGCCCGACAAAGCGGGGGATTTACCCATCTAGACGCCACCCCCGCCCGCCTGTTTTCCTCGCGGCCATGCCAAACGCCTCGCTATCACCATCTCCGGAGCTGTCTCCCTCGGCAGCTACGAGGCAGGCGTGCTCTACGAGATTATTCACGCCATCGGTCAGCACAATGCACACAAGGACACCCTCAAGAATCCGGACGAAAAAATCGTCATTGATGTCCTCACCGGCGCATCCGCAGGCGGAATGACCGCCACCATCGCGGCGCAGAAACTCGCCTTCGAGGCATCTGCACTCGACGGAGCCTACACCAATGCCCTTTATCGCCAGTGGGTCGAAGACATCAGCCTTGATGGCCTCCTCGACACCCAGTCCAACGAAAACCCCACCCACTCCTTCCTCTCCTCGAACCTCGTCAACAACATCGCCAGGAACTACCTCACCCGCCGCTACCAGACGCACATGGACCCCGTCCCCGTCGCGCACCCGGCGGCGAAGCAGACCATCCGCCTCGGCCTCGCCCTCTCGAACCTGAACGGCCTCGACTACGGCATCCCCATGCGGCCTGAAAAGCCCGCAAATCGGATCAAGCTCTCCACAGCGACGGAAATCGGCAAACACGATCGTCGGTGAAATATGCAGGCCAGGGTGCAAGCCTGCCCGAGCGCTGAAGCCGATCCAGGCAGCCGCCGACTCAATTCTCAAACAACAACCCATAATTAGAATACGAATACCATGAGCCTCGATACCGCAATCCGTGCAATCCAAAGTGAACTTGACCTTACTGTGGACGGGAGACCCGGGCCTGACACTTGGGGTGCCATTCATCTCGCCATCGTCGGAAAGAAAGCTGCCACCGATGCGGGGCTGGATGCGATCATCCGTGCCGTGCAGACGAAGCTGGGTGTTTTTGTGGATGGCAGCGCGGGACCGGAGACGTGGGGTGCCATTCACCTCGCCATCGTCGGCGGGAAGGCTCCGAAGGATATCAAAAAGATGGATACGCCGACGCTGGCTGGTGAGGGCAAGACTGCGGATTCCCGCAGTGAGGGGAACATCGCCACGCTGCATCCACTTGTGAGGCCATTTGCTAGGGCTCTCATCGAGAAGGCCGCCGGGCAGGGGATCATCATCAAGGTCACGAGCGGAACGCGTAGTTTCGCGGAGCAAGACGACCTGTATGCCCAAGGGCGCACCAAACCGGGGAGGATCGTCACCAATGTTCGCGGAGGCTATTCCAACCACAATTTCGGCATCGCATTCGACGTCACAATTTTCAATGGCAGCAGTGATCCGGAGAAGGCGAAGACCCCCGTTTTTGAATCATCGCTCTACAAAGTCGTCGGGGCGCTCGGAACGGAAGTTGGGCTGGAGTGGGGTGGAAACTGGAAGACAATCGTGGATGAACCGCACTTTCAACTCCGTCCGGGATGGGCGAGTGATATGAGTGAATCCAAAATGCTGGCGGATCTACGTCAGCGCAAGGCTGCAGGGGAGGATTATTACGCCTGAATGGGCAACGGAAAATTTCAGTGACTAACAACACAACAAAAACACGACCTATGACTAAATCCCAGAAAATCCAAACACGCTCAAGCGAATGGTATGGCTGGTTGCCCGACCTGCCGGATCACCGCGATTCGCCTTACTCGGCCATCAAACCACGAGCAACAAAACTGCCGAAAGTGGTTGATTTGCGCACGGGCTGTTCACCGGTGGAGAATCAAAGGAGCCTCAGTAGTTGCACGGCCCATGCGCTGGTGGGTGCGCTCGAGTTTCTCGAATTGAAGGCCGGGGCAGCGTTAGTGGATTTGAGCCGATTGTTTGTGTATTACAACGAGCGGGTCATCGAGGACAGCGTGAACTCCGACAAGGGTGCGTTTCTGAGGGACGGCATCAAATCGCTGGCAAAGCAGGGCGTGTGTGAAGAGGAGGTGTGGCCTTATAAGATCACTGCTTGGAAGAAAAAGCCGACGGCATCCTGTTACAATACAGCAAAAAAGCATATGATCTCATCTTACCATCGCATCAATTCGGTGGATGAAATGCGCGCCTGTCTCGCGGATGGGTTTCCGTTTGTCTTCGGCTTCACTGTGTATGAGGCATTCGAGTCGCAGACCGTTGCAAAAACCGGAGTGCTGAACATGCCACAACCCGGCGAGAAGAATGTCGGCGGCCACGCAGTGATGGCCGCAGGTTATGATGATACGAAGAAACGGTTCCTCATTCGCAATTCGTGGGATACGGACTGGGGGCAAGCGGGGTATTTCACCATGCCCTATGACTATCTTGCTGACCGCAATCTGTCGGACGACTTCTGGACCATTCGTTCCTAGAATAATAAAAACAAAATCCGCCTTTCTTTTCAGCGTTACCGTTGCGGCTCTTGCCATTTTACCCAATGCGCGGGCATGGGATCACGGCGGGCACATGATTGTGGCGAAGTTTGCATATGATCGGCTCACACCTGCCGAGCAGCAGAAGCTGGCGCAGGCTTTGGCGGGGCTGGATCGCACGGGGAAGTCCTACAATGCTGTGACGGCGGCTTGCTGAATGGATGATGTGCGGGGGAATGCGAATCTTTACCAAAACTGGCACTTTGTGACGGAGCCTTACGTCAAGTCGCCTCCATTGCCGACGGGGGAGAATGCGGTGTGGGCTTACAATGATGCGAAGGATGTCTTCCTCGGGAAAAAGCCGGGCAACGCACATCTCGCGGGCAAGGATGCGAAGTATGCGGCGGCGCATCCGCCGATTTGCAAGGCGGAGGCTTTGGCGATGATGATGCACCTCGCGGGCGATCTGCATCAGCCGTTGCATTGCACGAATCACCCATACAAGGACTCGAAGGGGAAGCTGCACGATGAGGACAGGGGGAGGTAATGAAATTGAGATTCTCAATGCGCCAAAAGTGGGCGGTATGCACGGCCCTTCGCCGATGAAGCTGCATCATTTTGGGATGTCAGTGATACGAATTCCGGGCCGTTGTCGCTTCGGATGATCTCGGGCGCGCATCTCCGTTCGAGCACGGCTGATTCCAAGATTTGGATGACGTCTTTAGCTTTCATCCTCCGCTCTACTTCCAGTGCCACCAACTCCCGGCTGAACTCGTCGCAAATCGGCAGCCATTTGAGCCGCCGCGCGTCTTCGGTCTGGTCCATCACAAAGTCGTAGCTCCATACGTGGTTGACCCGCTCGGCTCTCAGCCGCTGCGTGCTATTCTCGCTGTTGCCCAGTCGCGCACCGTTTGCGCTGGCGCTTGGGGACTTTGAGTCATTCCTGCCGGCAGAGCCGCTGCACGTGTTTGATGTTCACTTCCATCCCGGCACGTCGCAGTAGCGCGGTCGCCGTCCGGTAGTCCGCACGCGGGTGTTCCGCACTGATACGCCACAGTTCAGTTCGCCCACCAGCTACCGCAACTTTGCCGTGCCGCCGCTTTCCATTCCTCTGCGTGTTGTGCGGCTGCATGATCACTTTACAAGCGATGGCTCAGACACATCGAGGGTTTTCTCAAGGTGTGTGACCGCTTCTCGTTTGCGTGCTGTGCATATCACTATCCCTCCATCGTTTCCTTGAGCATCGCATTATCCAGAGACAGATCGGTCACAAGCTTCTGGAGTCGTTTGACGGTCTCCTCCTTCGCTCTGTCATGTTCTTGGCACCATCAGTGATAGGTCGGCGGGTCGAACTCCAGCTTCTTGCGGACTTCTTCCTCGCAATTGAGTTTGTTGGCGCTCTTTGCGCACCTCAAACTCTCATTGCGATTGGTTCAACTTTTGAGATGCAGGCTGCTATCCCTGACGAAATCTCTTTTTTTAAAAAAACTCATTGACGAAATTAAAAAACGTGCTAGTGTGTCCCTCCCGCTGATTAAGCGGGACCTTTTACGGGTTGCACTTTACACAGTCTATTTACGATTTCGTCATACCAATGACGAGGTTAATTCTGATTAAAAATTGCGCGCCTACGAGGGCTGCAAGTTCTTTGAAAGTTTGGTTTAGAAGTATTAATAAATATTTGCGGCACTCTTGCCATGAGTGCCGCATAAGTAAAAATTGAACTGTGCGCTATACGTCATTACTTTTTTTAAAAATTGAATATAGACCGCCTAATTTAAATATAATTAGGGAAATGGTCAGAATGCTTTTAGCTTTAGCGCTAAAAGCGAACACTCATAATGGAGAGTTTGATTCTGGCTCAGAACGAACGGTGGCGGCGTGGATAAGACATGCAAGTCGAACGGAAATTTATTTGTAGCAATACAAATAGAAATTAGTGGCGCAAGGGTGCGTAACACGTGGGCAACCTGCCCGAAAGCGCGGAATAGCTCGGCGAAAGTCGAATTAAAACCGCATGTGGCTAATGGGCTAACGCTCAAGACGCTAAAAACGGCGCAAGCTGTTGCTTTCGGATGGGCCCGCGGCCTATCAGCTAGTTGGCGAGGTAATGGCTCACCAAGGCTATGACGGGTAGCTGGTCTGAGAGGACGACCAGTCACACTGGAACTGAGACACGGTCCAGACACCTACGGGTGGCAGCAGTCGAGAATTTTTCTCAATGGGGGAAACCCTGAAGGAGCGACGCCGCGTGAAGGATGAAGGTCTTCGGATTGTAAACTTCTGTCATTAAGGAACAAACTTTCCG
>CAIYUV010000114.1 GCA_903929475.1 uncultured Spartobacteria bacterium | reverse complement strand
GTAGCGGCCGGAGTTCATGGGCCGGCATCGTCCACGGAGCCACTCCGAAATTCAAATGCGTGACATCCATTTTCATGCGCAACTCACGCAAACTTCGCTGCTAACAAAACACCGACCGCGCATCAACCGGACACCCGTGAATCGGGATAGTGATTTTAGAATCGCCGTTTGGCGGACGAGCAGCGGGAGGCAGGGTCATGCTCATCTTCATGTTCGTGGTGATTAGCATATCCCGCGCGATGCCGAGTTCCGGATCAAACGTGATGCTTCCGATCAACTTTGCATCGGAGACCTTCATGCCATTTTCTTGAGCATCTCCGCAGCCTCCGCGTTTCCGCCTGTTGCGCTGCCGGCCATTTTCGCGATGTCCATGTCCATGGTGATCGTCGCTGTGGTGCCGATGAGCACGCACGCGTGACCGTCAAATTGGACGGGTTTGTTGAACGTGTAGGTGCCCTCCACTTTCATGCTGCCCATCTGCCCCATCTTCGTCCCGTAGGTCACGGGCCATGACTCGCCGGGCTTCACCGGCTTATCCGGCATCGCCCGCAGCATTGAGCCCTGCAAAAGATCCTTCATTGAGTCCTTGTTGAGAAATTGCCCCATGATTTTTTTCGCCACCGGGTCAGCAGAAAATGCATTGAGAATTTCGTCGAAGTTTTCCACGTCGAGCACTTGGTCGTTTTCATCGAGCAGCATTCGGAATTCCTTCCCGACGAGTCCGCCGATGCTAGCGAGCGGCCCGGCGGCTGGCGCATCCTTCTTGTCGCTGTCGAACTCCATTTTCTGTTCGCCCATGTTCATCTCCATCGCGACGCGGCCATAGCGCATCGCCACGCGTTTGCGCTTGCCGTCCTCGTGCTGGCTCACAGTCATCGAGTGCTTGAAGGCCATGTTCATCGTCTGATCGATTTCTTTGCCGCCGATGTTCATCGTGGTCGTCTGCGTCATCTTCATCCCGAATTCGTAGCGCTTGCCGACGATGAATCGCTGCTTGAGCGTGACCGCTTCCTCGCCGTGCACGAAAGGGGTGGTGAGAAAAACGAGTGCGAACAGCGGAAAGAGAAATGCGGGAAGCTTCATGGTGCGGACGACGCTGGCAGGAAAAAAGGGGCGGGCAATGCTGAAAGGCGCACTTCGCAATGCGGTCGTTGTTCAGGGCTGGCCGCAGTATTTGAAAAGGAACATCTCGGCGTCGCCGCCGGGGAGGTAGAAGCGGATGGCGCCGTCGTGGCCGATGATGTCGGTTTTCACGGCGCAGCTTGCGCGGCGGCTGTGGATCTGGTGGAGGCCGAGGTGGCCGTGGCGGTAGAGTTCGCCCCAGGCTTCGATGCGGAGGGCGGCGTGGCCCTTTTCGATGAGGAGTTGGGCGAGGGCGGCGTGCTCGTAGTGTTCGTAGGTGAGGGGGAATTGGGCTTCGATGATGGCGTAGTCGAGGCCGGTGTGTTCTTCGATGAGCGGCTCGGGTTTTTCCGCGTAGCGGGTGCGGAGGATGGCGACGCGGACGCGGGGGTCGAACCCGGCGAGGAGGTTGAAGCGGGAGAGGGTGTTGACGGAAATGAGGATGGGGCCGCACGGGGGAATCTGCACGGTGAACCAAACGTGGTCCACGCGGTCGGGCTCGTCGGCGACTTCGAGCTTGGTGTCGTAGGGGATGCCGATGATGCGGGCGTAAAGCGGCGCGCGGGCGTCGAAGATGCGGCACTGCCACTCTTCGCGCGGGGTGCGCTGGGGTGAGTGGCGGTGTGGCATGGGCGTGGTGTCTAGTCGCGCTTGGTGCCGGTGACGCTGCGTCCGCTGCGGCCCTTGACGGCTTTCTTCGGCTTTTTGGTTTTGTCGAGGTCCGTGCGGTGCTCGATTTTCGCGACGCGGCCATGCTTGAAATACATCTCGCGCACCTTCTCCAGCATCGCGTCGCGGCGGTCGTAGAGGCGCTTGAGCTTGCGCGGCTTCACCTTGGTGAGCGCGTAGGCGGTGATGATGGGCAGCGTGATCGTCGAGTCCGCGTAGCACACCACGCAGTCGGGGAGATTGTCCGGATCGATCTTCCCCCAGCTCACCGCCTCGGCGGGCGTCGCGCCGCTCAAGCCTCCGGTGTCGGGACGCGCGTCGGTGCATTGCAGGAAGTAATCGTGCCCGCGTTCCTCGATGCCCATGACCTCCTGGATCTGCGGCTCCGTCTGCAGCATGAAATTTTTCGGCGACCCGCCGCCGAGGATGAAGACCGACGACTTTTCGCCCGACGACTTCGCCGCATACACAATCGCCGCGGTCTGGTTCACGTCGCGGTTCACGTCTATGAGCAGCTTCGAGTCGCGCAGCGCCATCGCGGCGACATTCATGCCGATGCTGCTGTCGCCGGGGCTGCTCGTGAAAATCGGCACGCCGTAGTGATACGCCGCGCTCAGCACGCTCGTCTCCTTGATGCCGAGTTTTTTCTCCCGCGCCGCGACATATTTTCCGAGCAGGCAGTGGAATTCATCCGTCGCCATCGTCCGCTG
>CAIYUV010000113.1 GCA_903929475.1 uncultured Spartobacteria bacterium | reverse complement strand
GTAGCGGCCGGAGTTCATGGGCCGGCATCGTCCACGGAGCCACTCCGAAATTCAAATGCGTGACATCCATTTTCATGCGCAACTCACGCAAACTTCGCTGCTAACAAAACACCGACCGCGCATCAACCGGACACCCGTGATTCTCTCGTTTGAAGTGCGCAACATCGGCGGGCGCGCCTTTGACGGCGACCTCACGCTGGAGGAGGCGCTCGGCGTGGGCCGCTCGCAGGCTCCGTATGTCAGGCATCTCTTCCTCGCACCGGGCACGTCGCAGTGGGTGCAGTTTTATTTTTACACCGGTATTTACACCCCCGAGTGGCGGCTCTCGTGGACGGAGGAGAAAGGCGGTGTCATTCCTTTTGAAAGACCCGACAGCGGTGTGCCCGCGACTGTCATGCTCGCTGATCCCGAATCGCCCGCTATGCGCAATGTGCGAATGCCGGTTTTTCCCGAGACACTTTTCCCGACGACTGTCTCGGCTACCGATGCACTGCACGCCGTCGTGCTCGATCATTCACCGCGCTGGGATCCACCGCGCAGGCAGGCGTTCCTCGATTGGGTGAAGCGCGGCGGCACCGTGCATCTGCTACCCGGACTGAATGGCGACATGCCGCAATTCACCGAGGAACTCGCGCCGCTCAATGTCACCGCAGACCGCACAACCATCGGTGCCGGACTTGTGGTGAAACAAAAAATCTCCCTCTCGGAGATAAACCCCAACTGGCTCGAAAAAGCCGGATTTTCGCCGACGGCGGCGACCAAGAACAATGACAACGGCAACATCACCGATCTCGACGCGATGCTTTTCCGCAAACTTTCCGGCGCGACCAAGCCGAGCATAGCGTGGTGGCTCATCTACCTGCTCACCATCGCGTATGTGCTGCTCATCGGCCCCGCGTTTTACCTCCTTCGTAAACGCGACTACCGCCTGCTGCTCGCCGGCTTTGTGGCGACCGTGGTGTTGTTCGCATGGATTTTTACGGTCGTGGGCCGGCGCGGCTACGGTGAAAAACAAATCTACCACTCGCTCGCCATCGCACACTCGCTCGGCGGCGGTCGTTACGATGTTTCGGAGTGGATTCATGCGTTCGCAACGACCGGCGACAACTACCGCTTTGAACACGCAGGCGGCAGCCAGCTTTACGCCGCCTTGAGCGAGGGCGAGACGGTGCGCGGTGCGGTGGTGCTGGGCAAAGAATCGCACTTCGACGCCGATATGCCGCTCTTCTCCTCGCGACCATTTCATCATCGTGGCGTGCTGAATGCGGACGATCTCGGTGTGGAGATTCAGGAGTGGAAATTGGGGCCGAATGCTGCGCAAGGACCGCGCTATCTGAAGCTGAAACTGAATCCGGCCATCGCGTCGAAAGTGATTCAGGCGAGGATTCAGCACGGCGAACAATATTACAACTTGGTTCCAGTAGCCGACGGTCTGGAAATTAACCCGGGTGCAGGCCAGACCGCGCAGTCATTTTTCGGCGAAAACAACAACTTCTACGACTACGGCATCTACGGAGAGGGAGGCGACAAAGCCGCTGCCATCGAACGGCTGCGCGGCCTGGACAAGCTCTTCATCGCGCTCGCCAACAACGAGCCGTTTTATTTTCGCAAGAGCGTCACCTCCACGCCGCTCCCGCCGGATCGCGCGCGGCTATTCATCTACGCTAGCGCACCTGCGGGCTTCAGCATGAAGAGCGACAAATTTCAATCCGGCGAAAGCTTCGTCCTATACGTGCAAGACCTCACCAAACCGTGACCCATATGGAACCAGTCATAGACATCCGCGGCCTCCGCCACGCTTACAAAACCCACATCGCCGTCGCAGGCGTCACCTTCACCGTGAACCCGCAGAGCATCCACGGTTTTGTCGGGCCGAATGGTGCGGGCAAAACGACGACGCTCAAAGTGCTCGCCACACTGCTCAAGCCGCAGATGGGATCGGTCGGCGTGTTTGGCCGCGACATCGTGCGCGACCGCACCGAAGTGCGCCGCAAGATCGGCTACATGCCCGATCATTTCTCGATGTATCGGCAGATGACCGTGTTTGAGTATCTCGATTTTTTTGGCGCGGCCTACGGACTCTCACAAGGCCAGCGCGACAAAATCATCGGCGACGTGCTCGCTCTCACCGACATGGCGGGACGAAAAAATGATTTCATCCAAGGACTCTCGCGCGGGATGCAGCAGCGCGTCTCGCTCGCCCGCGTGCTCGTGCACGACCCCGACCTGCTCCTGCTCGACGAACCGGCCAGCGGCCTCGACCCGCGCGCCCGCATCGAGCTGATGGAAATTTTGCAGGAGCTGAAGCGACTTGGAAAAACGATCTTCATCAGTTCACACATCCTCAGCGAACTGGCCGAACTATGCGACTCCGTGACCATCCTCGATCGCGGCGCGGTAAAATACACAGGCTCCATGCGCGGCCTCATCTCCAACAACGGCACAGACGACGCCTACGCATTCACGCTCACGGCGGAGCATCCGCAAATTGTTGAGGCTCTCAATTCCATCCCCGGCGTGAAGAGCGTGCAGCAAAGCGCGCCCGGCGAGCCGCGCTACAGTGTCACGTTTGACAAAGAGCATCTCACTCCAAATATGCTCCTCTCCGCCGCACTAACCAGCGGCGCGCAAATCGTAAGTTTCACCGAGGACGTGAAGCATCTGAACCAGGCGTTCATGGATCTTACGGAGCCGGGCGTGCGGCCGGAATGACGAAGCCATGATCGCGCGTTTCCTTCCACTCATCGCCCTGTTCAGCCGCGCCGTTCGCGACGAGGTGCGTGGAAAATTTTCACCCATCATCCGCGCCACCGCCGCGCTGTTTTTGCTGCTGCTTGTCGGGGTGAATCAACGCAGCTTTGAATATCAGGCTGCGGCGGGGCAGGGCTTGCTCATGATGATTGCGATGGTGAATTTCTTCGGCCTCACGCTCGTTGGACTTGGCTCATTCTGCTCCGCAATCACCGAGGAAAAGGAGGAGGGGACGCTCGCGCTGCTGCGCATGACGCGCCTGAACCCGCTCGCCATTTTGCTGGGCAAAAGCACCGCGCGATTCGTGGGCGGGCTGCTGTTTCTCGCGGTGCAGATTCCCTTCACCATGCTCTGCGTTACACTCGGCGGCGCGGCGCGCGATCAAATCCTGCGCGTGTATGCCGTGCTCGGCGCGTATCTCTTTTTCCTCTGCAACCTCGGCCTGTTCTGGTCCGTCATCTGCCGCAGAACATCGCGCGCAGTGTCGCTCACGTTCTTCTGCGGGATTGTGTTTTACATTCTGCCGTGGTTCCTCGCCGGCCCCCTATTTCTCAGAAGTTTCACCGGTGGTCCTGCCTCACCAGAGTTTGGACTGTTTGAGTGGGTCATCGCACATCTCATCAGATCGAACCCTCTCGGCGACATCGCCAACACAATCTTTAATCGCGGAGGTGGCGGGTTTCCTTTCACCTCTGACTCACTGCCATTTCACCTCGGCGGCGGTGCTGTTTTTTTTATCCTCTCATGGGTGCTCTTTGATCGGTTTT
Organism: uncultured Spartobacteria bacterium; assembly: GCA_903929475.1. Lineage (GTDB taxonomy): Bacteria > Verrucomicrobiota > Verrucomicrobiia > Chthoniobacterales > Chthoniobacteraceae > SXWH01. The sequence goes on along the minus strand of CAIYUV010000113.1, from coordinate 27,942 downwards.
GCAGCAACGCCGGCGAGGCGGCTCCGCGTAAGCGCAAATTGACGGGCGGCTCCGCATACGGCCTCCGCGTGCCGCGTCCGTGGCGACTGGCGATAGCGTGGAAGGACTTCCATTTTATCACCGGCGGGAAGAAAGGCATGGGCATCCGCCTGATCCTTTACTCAGTCGTCATCGGCTGCATCTGTGCGTGGTCCAACAGCAATAAATTCGGCAACGGAAACCTCGATTACGGAGATATCGGGGGCATCATTCGCTGGTCGGCGCTGATTTTATTTACCGCAGAGTTTCTTTCGGTTTCTACGCGCATCTTCGGCGTCGAGCGAAAGCGGCAGACGCTCGGCAGCCTTTACCTCCTGCCGACAAGTCCTGCGCGCATTGCATGGCAGAAATTCCTCGGCTGCGCTCTCAGCCTTCTTCCCTTGCTTGTTCTATGGCAAATTGGCGCATGGATGCAGGACGACTGGCAATATCACCATAGCGGAAGTGGATACGGCAGCTACCGCGGCAGCACCGAATATCGGGAGGAACTTTTCCTCATGCGATGTTCCACCATCGTCCAATATCTGCTCATCGGCACGCTCACCGCCTACCTCTCGTTAAAAATGCAACGTGCCCCGCTCGTAACCACGTTCCTGATTGTCGGCTTCTGCCACTTTCTGTCTGGAATCATGTTTGGAGTGGGTAGTAGCAGCGGCGAAGCGTGGGTGATTTTTCAGACTTTCATCATGGCCGTCGCCACTATTGTCCTAGCTATCCGCATCCCCGGAAAAATCGCAGACTGCGCGGCGAAGGAGTGAGAAATGCGCGCGCTTTTCGCCCTATTCATCCGCAGCCTCCGCGAAGATTTGCGCGCCCGTCTTCCGCCCATCCTGCGGGCGGCGCTGGTGTTGCTGATCCTGCTCATCATCGGAGCAAACCAGCGCAGGTTTGCATGGAGCGGCGCGCCGGGGCGCGAGTTTCTCGGGATGCTGATGATGCTGAATCTCGCCTTCATCGGCGTGGCGGCTCTGAGCATTTTCCCCTCGGCCATCGCGGAGGAAAAGGAGGATGGCACGCTCACTTTGTTGCGCATGACGAACCTCAACCCGCTTTCAATCCTGCTTGGAAAAGGAGCCACGCGCCTCATCTCCGCGCTGATGCTCCTCGCGGCGCAAATTCCATTCACCATGCTCGCGGTGACGCTCGGCGGCGTGACACAGGCACAAATCCTCCACGCCTACGCCATTCTCGGCGCGACGACTTTTTTCCTCTGCAATCTCGCGATGCTCGCCTCGGTCTATTGCCGCACGGCGATCCGCGCGGGATTTCTCACCGGCATCATCGGCGGCGTGCTCTACGTGGGGCTACCCTTCATCTGCGCGATCACTTCCTTCAGGCGATGGAGGCCCGGGAGCGTGACGACAGGTGGACTTTGGGAAACGATCAGCAACTACATCTTCGAGGCAAATCCCTTGTATGCGATGGGGAGTTTGCTGCTCGATTACCGGCGCAGCGCTTTTCTTTCAAAGCATGTGTGGATCAGCCTCGGCGCAGGGACGCTCTGCTTTCTCCTCGCATGGCGGATCTTCGACCGCTACTGCGCGGCCGCCGAGGAAGCTACAGGGCGCGTAAAGAAAACTAAAAACGGAAAGCCCCGACGCTGGGCGTATGTGAGCCGCCCGTGGCAGCACCTCCCGCTCGCGTGGAAGGATTTCAATTTCATGGCAGGCGGCCGCTTCGGCTTTTACCTCCGGCTGTTCATGGCAGGATTGCTCCTCCTCGGTGCCTACGGCATTGCATGGTCAAGCTACCAGAGAGCATTGGAATGGGCTGCAACAAACTCCCGCTACTCCCCTGACTACTACAGCAAAGCCAGCATAGACGCACGTTTTTGGGAGCAGTTTTCAGCGATCATAATCGTTCTAGCCGGATGGATCGCAGCGCTCGAACTTCTGTTCATCACCGGGCGAATTTTCGGCGCTGAAAAACGAAATCTCACCCTCTCGAGCCTGGTGGCTCTGCCGTGGAGTGTTGGTAAAATCATACGGCAAAAGATCCTCGGCTGTCTCGCCGTTCTGCTCCCGTGGGTTATCCTCGCCGTTGTGGGCCTCTCGTTAAACTTTCACGAAATCTGTCGCGAAATAATGCGGAAAATCACCAACCTGATGTCCTCTAATGAATGGGGGGAAACCAACCTTCTCACCGCAATGGGCGCTATTTTCTACTCCTGCACGCAGGCTCTGCTCAGCCTGACCGTCTTGGTTTGGTTCTCGCTGCGCATCCGGCGCGGCGCACTCCCCGCGACCATAGCAACAATGACTGTTGTGAATGTGATTTTCGGAATCACGATGGACGCATACGGGAGACACAGGAGCGATGAGACCGCAATTCTCCTCACCGGCTTCGTCCTCTCCCTCATCGCACTCATCGCGATGTGTAGGAAAACCCACCGCCGCATCCAACTCGCCGCCGCTGAAGATTAGCGGGCGCGGCTTTCGCCTAAAAAGGGAACCGCCCTGACGGCTACTTTTCGCCGACAGGGCGGGAACCACCTATGGCAATTGATTAGTTATTCGACGCGATGGCAGCGAGGTCTTCATCGTCGGCAACACCCTGGATGAGATGCTCGATGGGATGCTCGCGCTTGCGGAGTGCGCGGCGCAGTTTCGCCAGCGCGATGTTTTGGAGCTGGCGGATGCGCTCGCGGGTGACGCCAAATTTCGAGCCAACTTCCTCCAGTGTACGGGCTGCCCCGCCATCGAGACCGAAGCGCGAGTTTATAATTTTGCGCTCACGCTCATCAAGCACGCCGAGCAAATCAGTGATTTCCTCCTGCATATTTTTGTCGGACAGGTTTTCGGACGGATCCACTGCATCGTTGTCTCCGACGATTTCCCCAAACTCCGTGCCGTCGTCGTCATTCATCGGCGCATCCAGCGAAGCGGGACGGATGCTCACGGTGCGGAGTTGTGAGAGCTTGGCGGCGGAAAGGCCGACCTCCTCTGCCAATTCATCATCCGTGGGCTCGCGACCGAGTTCTTCGCTCATGCTGATGGCGACGCGGCGAATCTTGGAGATTTTGTCCACAAGATGGACGGGCAGTCGGATGGTCTTCGATTGGTTGGCTAGAGCGCGCTTGATGGATTGTTTGATCCACCACGCTGCGTAGGTCGAGAGCTTGCCGCCCTTTGCGGGGTCGAAGCGCTCCACGGCTTTCATCAGGCCGATGTTGCCCTCGGAGACGAGGTCGAGCAGTGGAAGGCCAAGATTGCCGTAATCATGGGCGATTTTGACCACAAGGCGGAGGTTCGCCTTGATCATGTGAGTGCGAGCCTCCTTGTCGCCTCGCTTGATGCGGGCGGCGAGTTTGATCTCCTCTGCGGGGGTCAAAAGCGGCGTTTTGCCGATTTCTCGGAGGTAGATTTTGAATCCTGAATCTGAATCATCGTAGCGGGACATATGGCACCTTCTCTTTCTAGTGGTTATAGCAGTTGTTATACGTTTCTGATTTTCTTCTCTGCTTTTGGTTGTTTGGTTTTCTGTCTGATAAAGTTTTCATGGAGTTTTTTTGTCACTCCTTTGTATGGACGTATTCATAGCGGCTTCCATTCCCGGCAGTCAATCATTTTTTTATCATTCTGACGGGTAGTTAATGTGATTAAGGTCATCTTCTCTTGGATTGCTCTGCTTAGGAAACGTTCAAAGTGAATGGTTTATTTGAAAAATATTTCACCATGCATCTAACGAGGAGCCGATTTTTGGCACAAATGACCTGACAACTCAGTCGTTCCTGAGAAAATAGGGAGAAACAACGGGCCTACACCCGGCAGATAGCCTTTATCCAAGACTTTCCAAAGCCACTAGACAGCAAGCACACGCCGCCGCGCCACTACACGTTTTCCAACTTGCCAGTGCTATCGCCGATTTTGTCCGCCTTCACATTCATGTGATGGAGCATCGTGAGGTAGAGATTCGTCATCGGCGTTTCCTTCGGGTATTGCACGTGCCGACCCGGCTTAAACGCACCCGCCCCGCCGCCAGCGAGGATGACGGGCAGGTCGTGATGCTGGTGTTTGTTTCCGTCCGCGATGGCGCTGCCGAGGACGATCATGGAGTTGTCCAGCACGGTGGCCGCGCCCTCGCGCATCGTTTTCAATTTCGCAAGGAAACCGGCGAATTGCTCGATGTGCCATTGGTTGATTTTGGCGATTTTCGCTTTCTTTTCGGGGCTGTTTCCGTGATGCGAAATTTCGTGGTGCCCGTCGTTCACGCCGAGCCATGGGTAGTTTCGATTGCTGCCTTCGCGGAGCACCATGAAGCTGGCTATCCGCGTCGAATCCGTCGCGAGCGCGAGTGCGAGGAGGTCATACATCGTTTTTACGTGCGCGCCGAAATCGCCGGGGATTCCCTCTGGCTTTTCCATGTCGGCGGGCTTTGGCATTTGCGTTTGAAATTTCGCCTGCTGCTGGATGCCGGCCTCGGTCTCCCGGAGCGCGGTGAGATACTCGTCGACCTTGCGGCGGTCGCTCGCGCCGAGGCTGCGCTGGAGGGTCTTTGCGTCCTCGCGCACCATATCGAGGATGCTCCCGCGACAGCCTTCGCGCAGCGCCTGCCCTGCGGCGAGGTCGGGATCTTTCGCCGCGCCGTAAAGACGCTCGAAAATCAGCTTGGGATCTGCAATCGGCGGCATCGGCGTGTTTTCATTCCGCCAGGAAATGTTGTTTTGATACGCGCACGCGTAGCCGCTGTCGCACGCACCGGCTTGTCTGGAGGACAAATCACACGTCATTTCCAACGAAGCCAGCCTCGTCTCGCGACCGACGGCCATCGCGGCGATTTGATCCACGGAAACGCCGATGTGAATATCGGCCCCCGCCGTTTTGCGGGCGCGAACGCCGGTGAGAAAAGTTGCGTTTGCCCGCGCATGATCGCCCGCGCCGTCGCCACCGGGACGCGCATTCACATGCGCAAGCCCGCTCAGAACGCTGAGTTGTTGCTGATGCGGCTGGAGAGGCTGGAGGATCATCGGCAAATCAAAACCCGCACCGGCCTTTTGCGGCGTCCAGTTTTCCATATCCATGCCATTCGGCAGATAGATGAAAACCATCCTCCTCGGCGCGCCGCCCAGCGCAGCGCGTGCGAAAGGAGCCATCGCCTCCAAAAACGGCAGCGAGATACACGCGCCTAGCCCGCGCAGAAACGTGCGGCGGGGCATGACCGGAGAGCGACGCGGGATGTGCATACGCTGAATACAACCCCGAAAGTCCCGAAAAGCCAGCCGCGAACTTCAACCTCTACTTGGATGCCGGTTTCTTTTTCGTCTGCTCGGCGTTGGAAAAATCACGGTGGTCGCCCTCGCCGCGTCGCATCTGAAAAGGCACGCTACCCACGATCTCCATCACGAGCGTGCTGAATTTCGCGCCGCCCTTCTCCAGATTCGCCGCGATTTTTTGCACCGCCGGACGGTCGTAATATTCCACGCCGCGCCCCAGCGCGTAGGTGAGCATCTTCTCGCTCACGCAGCGCAAAAAGTCCCCGCGGCGCTTCGTGAGCAATACCTCGCGCAATTCGACCGGCCCCTTGAATTTCTCCCCGCTCACGAGCTGCCCTGCCGATTCGATTTCCGCCGCGCCGTCCTTGTCGCGCCACTCACCGATGCCGTTGAAATTTTCCAACGCGAAACCAATGTCGTCCATCCGTGCATGGCAGCCCGCACAAAGCGGCTCCTTGCGGTGCGTTTCAAGACGATGACGCAAAGTGCCCGTCAGCTCGACACGCTTCGGATCATTCAAATCGGGAACATTCGGCGGAGGTGGAGGCGGGGGCGTGCCGAGAATATTTTCCAGCACATATTTTCCACGCTTCACCGGCGAAGTCCGCGTGGGATTCGACGTGAGTGTCAAAAAAGAGCCGTGCCCCAAAATCCCGCCGGGGCGCATGGCCGGCACCTTCACTTTTACGAACGCGTCGCCCTCCACGCCGGGGATGTCGTAGAGTCTGGCGAGCCGCTCATTCACGAACGTGTAGTCCGCCGAAAGCAGTTCGGTAACTGGCCGGTCTTCGTGCAGGATGTTTTCAAAAAGCATCTCCGTCTCCCGCTGCATCGCAGCACCGAGTTCCCTGCCCCATTCGGGAAACATCTTCGGATCCGGCGACGCGGCGGCGATGTTGCGGATCTGCAACCACTGCCCCGCAAAATTATCCGTGAGCGCCTTCGCACGCGGGTCGCGGAGCATCCGGCGGACTTGCGCTTCGAGGTTCGCCCGCAGCGCGCCCTTCTGCGCAAGACCGCGCAGTTCATCGTCAGGCATCGTGCTCCACAGAAAATACGAAAGCCGCGCCGCCAGCGCATACTCGCTGATGCGATAAACAGCCTTCGGGCTGTCCGGCTCCGGCTGAAACTCGCCGCGAAACAAAAAATTCGGCGACACCAGCACCGCCGTCAAAGCCGTCTGCACGCTCTGCTCGAAGTTCCCTCCTTTCTTAGCGGCCACAGCGTAGATGCCCATGAATCGCGCAAGTTCCGCAGGCAAAAGTGGACGCCGAAATGCGCGGCTCGCAAACGTGCTGATGATCGCCCGCGCCGAGGCATCGAGCGTCGGTAGCCCTTTTCCCGGCGCGAAAATACGCAGTTGAGTCTCCGGCGGCTCCGGTGGTCGTGGCGGCGTGAGCAACTCGATCTTCTGCGTCCCTGCGAAACGATTCAGCATCTTCCCGTTTTTCTTTTCCGGCTGCGCCAGCCAGTTCGCCACGCGGAATCCAATCGTGTGCGCACCCATCTTCATCGCCTTGAGCGGAAGTTTGATCGTCTCCGGCGTGTCGCGGTTGCCGTTGAGCACGAACGTCTGCAAGATCTGCCCGTCGAGGGTGACATCCAGTTTCGGCGATTCGTTTGCCGCTTTGAAAGAACGCGTCTCCACCCGCAGCGTGTAGTCGCCGGCGTAGGGAAAATCCAATTTCAAGACCGCCTCGCGATCATCGAAACGGCGCGACGTCTCCGTATTTCCCTTCTCCGGCCCGCCCGTGATTTTCAACAAATCCACCGCGATGATCTGCGAGCGCGGCTTGTGATCATTCAAAATCGCCGCGCTCATCACCTTCTCCGCAGCAGAGAGGTATCGCTCGAAAAGCACCGGCGAAAGCGAAAGCACATCGCCGATGTTGTCGAAACCATAGCCCGAATCATCCGCTGGAAAATCCTCTCCCGCGTCAAACTTCACGCCCACGAGATCGCGGATCGTGTTGCTGTATTCGACGCGATTGAGCCGGTGAATCGTCACACGGCCCGGATCGGGATGCTCGGGATCCGTGGCGAAGACAAACTCCTCCACCCATTTCAAAAGTTTCTCACGCTCGGCGAGAGTCGGCTGCTTGTCCTCATCATCCGGCGGCATCGCTCCGTTGCGCAGATTTTCCAAAACCGCCTCCCACGTCTTCAAATCCTTCAGCGTCGAATCCGCAGTCGTAAAACGATCCAGCACCACATCGCCCTTCTTCTTCGTCCCGCCATGGCATTTGTAGCAATAGCGATCCAGCATCGGCTTCACTTCCTTCGCAAAATCCGTCGCGCACGGCGCAGGCAACGCAGCGGCAAAAATCGCAAGCAGGATGGAAATGTGGGAGCGCACCGCTCTCTCCTGCCTCAACTCCGCACCCAGCGCAACCCGCGGCGCACAATCGCGATCATCAGTTTCAGAACTACAAACTTGCTTCCCCCCCGCTCCTTCCGCCCTCATCTGCCCATGCAGCTCATTGACGGAAAAGCGATCGCACAACGAATCAACGAACAAACCCGCACAGCAGTCGCTCAATTAAAATCAAACGGCATCACGCCGGGCCTTGCCGTCGTCGTCGTAGGCGACGATCCAGCCTCGCACGCCTACGTGCGCAGCAAGGAGCGCACAGCAGCGGACCTCGGAATGCACAGCGTAAAAATCGAGATGCCCGCCGCGACCACGCAGGAGCAGTTGCTCGCCGAAGTCCACCGCTTCAACGCCGACCCAGCCATTCACGGCATCCTCGTGCAGTCACCGCCGCCGAAGCACATTGACGAGCGCGCCATCGTCGAGGCTCTCGACCCGCGCAAGGACGTGGACGGTTTTCATCCAGTGAACGTCGCCAAAGTCGCGATGGGCGATCCCGATGCGTTCGTCCCCTGCACACCGCTCGGCTGCCAGCGACTGCTCATCGAAAGCGGCATCGAAACCGCAGGCGCCAACGTTGTCGTGCTCGGACGCTCGATGATCGTCGGAAAACCGATGGCGTTTCTTTTGATGAACAAAGGCCGCGGCGGCGACGCGACCGTGACCGTCGCGCACTCGCGCACAAAAAATCTCGCGGCAGTCTGCGCGCAGGCGGACATCCTCATCGCAGCCATCGGGCAGCCGGAGTTTGTGAAGGCGAATTTCGTCCGCGAAGGCGCGGTGGTCATTGATGTGGGCATCAACCGCGTCACCGATCGCACATCGCCAAAAGGCTCGAAGCTCGTAGGCGATGTGGCCTTCGCCGAAGTCGCGCCGAAGTGCCGCGCCATCACACCAGTGCCAGGCGGAGTCGGCCCCATGACCATCGCCATGCTCATGCACAACACCGTGCTCGCCGCACAGCGGGCTGGAAGGTGAGCAAAAATCCCGCAAGCGCCGCAATCTGGCGACTGACGCTCACAACCGCCGCGTGGGGACTCAGTTTCCCGACCGCAAAAGCGGTGATGCTCGCGCAGGCAGCCATCCTGCCGGGACGCCCCGAGTGGTTTCATGCCGCGTTCATTTTGTTCAATCGAATGTTCATCGCGACCATCGTGATGGCACTGCTGCTGCGCGGAAAAATGCGCGGCTTCACGCGGCTCGAATTTCGACAGGGATTGGAACTCGGCATCTACGGCGGCCTCGGAATGTTGCTGCAAACCGACGCGCAAAACTACATCGCCGCGAGCACATCGGCGTTCTTCACACAGTTCACGTGCGTCTTCGTCCCACTCGTCGTCGCGCTCCGATCCAAACGAATGCCCTCGGCCTATGTCATCATCGCCTGCGTGCTCGTGATGGCCGGCTGCACCGTGCTGAACGGAGTCGAACTCGGCTCAATCAGGCTCGGACGCGGCGAATGGGAGACCATCCTCGGCGCGGCACTTTTCACCGGACAGATCCTCTGCCTCGAACGCCGCGAGTTTCAGCGAAACGACATGGGGCGCGCGGCCACAATGATGTTCGCAGTGAAAGGCGCGGTGCTGCTGCCATTCGCACTCGTCGGCGGCGGGCGCGGAATCCTCCACGCCTATTCATCCATCGGCGTCCTCTCCATGACGATACTGCTCGCGCTCGTCTGCACCGTATTTGCCTACGCAACGATGACCCGCTGGCAGCAATATGTGACTTCCACACAAGCCGGACTGATCTACTCCACGGAGCCGCTCTTCGCATCCATCTGGGCGTTGTTTTTACCAGCGTGGTTCTCGATGTTCGCGAACGTCTCCTACGCAAACGAACGACTGACGTGGCAACTTTTCGCAGGCGGCACACTCATCATCGGTGCAAATCTTCTCCTCATCTTCCGCCCGAACCAGCCCCCACACGGCGACATCCCGGCAATAACGTAGCAGCGACAGCGTTTACTTTTCACCCAGCGCTGCATCGAGCCGCGCAGACTCTGCTGCGAAATCCGCTCCTTCGCTGATGAAATACGGGTGGTGAAAGTGCAGGGTGACTTTTGCAAAGGGCTTCGGGATCCAGAGCGCGTCCCATTTTTTGCCGATGTGCCAGCGGCGGTTGATTTGAATTTCAACCGGCACTACTCCGACGCCCGTCCGCTGAGCGAGAAAAAGAATGCCGGGGGCGATGCTGTAGTTGGGGCCGCGCGGGCCGTCGGGAGTGATGACGATGTCGCTGCCCTGCGCGAGTGTGCGCGTGAGTTCGAGCAAAGCTGCCGCGCCACGCCGCGAACTGGAGCCGCGCACCGCGCCCATGCGAAAACGCTCTGCGATTGCCGAAAGCCAGCCACCGTCCTTGCTCGCGCTCGTGAGCACTTTCAGCGGCACCGCGTTGCGCTGGCGTGCGCGAAATTGCCCGAGCGTGCCGCCGAGCAGCCGGTTATGCCACAGGCAGAGCATGAGCGGCTTCCGCCGTTTCGGGTTCAAAAAATCCGCATCATCCACGCAACGCAGGCGCAGCGTGAGACCGAGCAGTTTCAGGATTCCCGCAGCGGGAAACGATGCGAACTGCTGGGCAGCGGTGATTTTTGGCGGACCGGCGGGCTTGCTCACATTTCACGAATGACGGATGACTGAGCCTGAAAACAATGCCGAACTGCGCAAACCGCGTTTTTCGTCATTCGCCAAGACCGGGAAAATCCACTACAACACTGCCATGAATCTCCCACGCCGACCACGCCGCCTTCGCTCCACGCCGCAACTTCGCGCCCTTGTGCGCGAGACTGCGCTCAGCGCGGATGATTTCATCCTGCCGCTTTTCGTTTCGGAAAAAGTGAAAGGACGCGCGCCCGTCGCTTCGATGCCCGGTGTTTTTCAGCTCGATGAAATCGAACTGCTCGTCGAGGCAGGTGCGGCCCACGCGTCGGGAGTGCGTGCGGTGCTGCTGTTTGGAATCCCGGCAACGAAAGACGAGCACGCCTCGGGTGCCTGCGCCGAGGATGGCGTGGTGCAACGCGCCGTGCGACGGCTGAAGCGCGAATTGCCCCAACTCATCGTGATGACGGACGTGTGCCTCTGCGAATACATGAGCCACGGGCATTGCGGAGTCACCGAGTTTCGCGAAGGCGTGGCGCACGTCCACAACGACGAGAGCGTGCAAATCATCGTCGCCACGGCGGTCTCGCACGCACGTGCCGGAGCGGACGTAGTCGCACCGAGCGACATGATGGATGGCCGCATCGGCGCAATCCGTGCCGGACTCGATGAAGCCGGTTTTCACGACACAATCATCATGAGCTACGCGGCGAAATTCGCGTCCGCATTCTACGGCCCGTTCCGCGACGCGGCGGAGAGTGCGCCCAGCGCAGGCGACAGGCGCAGTTACCAGATGGACGCCTCCAACGCTCGCGAGGCGCTGCGCGAAGTGGAACTGGATATCGCCGAGGGCGCAGACATCGTGCTCGTGAAACCCGGCCTCCCGTATCTCGACCTCGTCTGGCGCATCAAAGAACAATTCGGCCTGCCCACCGCCGTCTATAACGTTAGCGGCGAATACTCGATGCTCATCGCCGCCGCATCCAAAGGCTGGCTCGATGAACGCGCCTGTGTGATGGAAATGATGACCGCCTTCAAACGCGCCGGTGCCGACCTCATCATCACCTACTGGGCTCGCCAGTGCGTCGAATGGCTGAAGGCATAGTGCATATTTTCCTTCGGACTTCTGCCGACAATTCCACCGTCATTTTTCACCTACCCGCGCCAGTCCTTCCAGCCCGCCCGAATGGATCCGAGGAATGTGCGCGGGGTGCTGGAAAATATTTCCTTCGCGAGGCGGCGGGCTTTTTTTAGCCCCCGGGCGATTTTCAAAGTGATGATACTTCTGAGCACGGGGGATTTTGAAACTGCGGGATGGGCCGCGAGGGTGATGAGGTCGTGGTGTCCGCCAAGGGTCTCGGACAATTTTTCCAGCAGCCGGAGGAGTTTGCGTTGTGGCTTGTTGAGGGCGCTTTGGAGAAGTTCGAGTTGATGGAGGAGGCGTTTGGTGGCTTTGCGCCAATCGTGGATGCCTTCGATGTCCGCACCCTCGCGCAGTGCGCGTGTGATGTGCCTGGCGGATGCGTAACTTTTCTTGATGCCGGGAGCGATGAGCAGCCAGCCGTTTTCGGCGAAGTTCATCAACGCAATGGTGTGACCGCTCGTCCTCACCTCAAGTGCGATGGCTGTGAACTGGCAGGACGGGATCTCATGCCGCCGGCTATTGCGGACGGCGGCTTTGAGCCTGGCGCGGGTGAGGATCGCAGCCGACCTGCTTATTTGCGGCGCGAGTCTTTCGAATGTGGCGAGTGCCACATCCGCATCGCGTGCGCCGGAGAGTTTCCGTCCGGCGTTTCGCATGGCCATGTTTTCCATGTCGTTCGTGTCCGCGTCCGTGTGTGGTCGGACAAGGCGAAGCGTGGCGCGGATGCGCTTGAGACAGCGGCGAACCTCGTGGATGCGTCCGGGCAGATCGCCCTTCCTTTCCACCAACGCTCCAACACCGAGGGCAATCTGCTCACGCAAGACACGGTGAATGCCGTCTGCGACGCTCTCTTTTCTCCGGAGACGGAAGGACATAATCAATCAGCAAACGCGACAGCATACCACGCCGTGGTCTTTGTTCCATGGTGCCTTGGCCATCAGAATCGCCAGCCCGCAAAAACCCGAGGCACCCGCAAAAATCAGACCGAGGCCCATGAGCGGGATGATGTATGCAAGCACCGGAATCCACCACGCACCCACCCAGCCGAGCAAGATGAGCGTGCCAATGGCGATGCGCACCTGGCCATCGAGCGGAATGCGGACTTTTCCCCGATGAACCGGCAGACCCGCCGCAACACACGCATCGGTGCCGCCTTCGACGACGCAGACGCGCTCAATTCCGGCAGCGCGAAATTTCTCCGCGGCCTTGCCTGCGCGGGTGCCACCTTTACAGAGCAGGTAAATCGTGTCGGTGTCTCCGGGCTTCAACGCATCAGTGATGCGGCGGGGGTCGAGTTCATCCAGCGGAGCGTGGCTCGCGCCTTGAACGTGAACGGTCGCGTATTCCACCGGCATCCGCACGTCCACGATGTGCGCGGCTTTGCCGGCGGCGAGTAGTTTACCAAAGTCGGATGCGGATATGGTCGTGTTCATGCGATGAAATTAGCGAGGTTCGGGAATTTCGCTTGTTGAATCTTGCTCAATTGCGCCCGCCAGTTGCCTAAGGCCCGTTCTTTTTCCGCAGATGGCGGAAGCCGACCAGCTTGCCCAGCTTTTCGTCCCAAAGCCGGAAAGTGAGTGATTTCAGACTGGAAAAAAAGGTGATCGGCTTGATGTCCCGAAAAAGCGGATCGGACTTGTGGCATCGCTCAAGGTTGTAGTTGGGAATCCGCGGGCTGAGATGGTGAATGTGGTGGAAACCGATGTTGCCGGAGAACCACTGGAGAATTTTCGGAAGCTTGTAGAAGGAACTACCCTGCAACGCTGCCGCCGTGAAATCCCAGTTTTCACCGCGTTCCCAATACACGTCCTCAAACTGATGCTGCACATAGAACATCCATATCCCCAGCCCGCCGCCCACCATGACGATGGTCAGGTGGATCAAAATATAGGGCACGATGCCAAAAGCCCAGCTTAGCGCGGCGGCAACACCGAGAACGGCCAGATTCATCCAGCGCACCGACCATCGCTCACGCGGGCTTGCCTTCGATGCCGAAAAACGTTGCCCAATCACGAACAGGTAAATCGGCGCGATGCCGAAAAGCACCACGGGATTGCGCGCGAGGCGGTAGGCGAATCGTTTCCAGCGGGAAGACTTCAAGTATTCCTCGACGGTCATCGTCCAAACATCGCCCGTGCCCCGCCGATCCAAATGGCCTGCGCTGGCGTGGTGGATGGAGTGCTCCCAGCGCCAGTGGTAAAACGGCGTGAGCGTGAGCACGCCGGTGATGAAACCGACGATGTCATTTGCGAGCCGCGATTTGAAAAATGAGCGGTGTCCGCAATCGTGGAAGATGATGAAAATTCGGATGAGAAACAGCCCCGCAATCATCGCAAGGCCAAGCGTAAGCCAGTAGGACCATGCGAGGCTGTAGCGCATCAGAACCCAAAGCAGTGCATACGGCACGAGTGTGTTCACAAGCTGCCAAAGCGCACGCCAGAGCGATGGCTCCTGATATTTGAGCACGAGCGCCTTCCACGCTGCCGTATCCGGCTTTGGGTTGTCGGTGCTTTCCATGAAACACTCATTGCCACGCATCACAGCGGTGATGCTCCACGGCATTTGTCGGATTTTTCCCCTGTTTTGTCGTGCGCGGCAGAGCGGATTGGCAGCCGATCCGCTCTCCGCAGCCTGCTCGTTTGCAATCGCACCCGCGTAATTGTGACAGCGATTCAAAGGACAATTTTTGTGCGATATGCACCAAGCTCCGTGCAGACCGCGTATGCACCCCCCGCTCCATCTTCCGTGCATGAAAACAAGCATGACGACACCTGTGCCTGTCAAAACAGTTCTGATTGCCGATCCGTGCGAGGCACTTTGCGAACTGCTCCAATTTGCCTTGGTGACTGTTGGTTTTCACGTGCTCACCGCCACTACTGCTGACGAAGCGATACAAATCGCGCATGATATTCCCAGCGTCGATCTGCTGCTGGTTGACAGCGAGATTTCGGAAATGCGGAGCGATCATCTGGCCGCATATATCTCCACGCTCCACCAGTCGGCATCGGTCATCCTCACCGCTGACCGGTTGGATGAGTTCGAGACGGCGATGCCAGTCGAGTTTCTCCCAAAACCTTTCACCGCAGACGAACTCCGTCGCACGGTGTGCCGCGCACTCGCATCGCGCCCGGCGCGCGCGGAGATGGCGCTGCCCGCCTGATTTCAAACAACAACACAAACGACCATGAGCACCACAGCGACACAAACCCGAAAATCCAAGATCCCCGCAAAACCCTCGGCACGAAAAGCGCAGGGCAAAAGGAGCGCATCCAGCAAAACCGCCAAATCCGCGCATTTGAAAACCAAGGCCGGCGACTTTTTCCTGCATCTGCCAAAGCCCTGCCTCGCGCTCCCATGTCCGTCGGGAAAAATCGAGGTTCCTGTGACGCTGCACAGCCCGCAGGCCTGCAATGTCTCCATCGCAGGCTGCTTCAATGGCTGGCAACCGAGCCCGCTCCGGCGGCAGGACAACGGGCACTGGCACATCGAACTCAGCCTGCTGCCCGGGGTGTATGAATACCTTTTTGTCGTGGACGGGGAATGGCTGCCAGACCCCGCCTGCGATGATGGCTGTCCCAATCCGTTTGGCGGTGAAAATTCCGTGCTGCGCGTATGAAAACAAAACCCGCCGTCAAAAGCGCGTCGCGTAAATAACGAACGCACTTCGCCTTCTCACGAACCACAGCAAACACACAACAACAACAAACACACACAACATGAACACACTAACCAAATGGAATCCATTCCGCACCAGACAATGGAACCCAATGCAACAATACGGAGACTTGGAGCGCAGCATCCAACGCCTCTTTGGACAAACGGAATCCAACAGCAATGGCGATGAGCCGATCTCCACAGCGGCATGGGAGCCGCTCGCGGACATCACCGAGGACGACAAGGAATACCTTGTCAAAGCCGAGTTACCCGAGGTGAAAAAGGAGGATGTAAAAGTGACCGTCGAGGACGGCGTGCTGCGCATCAGCGGCGAACGGAAGTTTGAGAAAGAGGAGAAAGGTAAAAAGTTCCACCGCATCGAACGCAGCTACGGCTCGTTCCTGCGTGCTTTTACGCTGCCTGAAGGCGCCGACTCGGGACATATCTCTGCGGACTTCAAGGACGGCGTGCTCTGGGTGCATCTGCCAAAAACCGAGAAGGCCAAGGCCAAAGCCATCGAGGTGAAAGTGGCATAGCGCACCTGCGGGGCGGGTGAATTGACACGCCCGCCCCGCACGCTTTGTTGGCAGGCGTTCCTTTGCATGAACATCATTCCTGCCATTTTCCTCGCTGCACAGGTGACGCTCATGGAGGTGCCCGCCGCAAAGCGCGCCGAGGTGGATAAGACGCAGCAAGTCCTGCGCGCCTACGAAGGCGAGCGGCTCGTTTTTCAAACCCGCATCAGCACCGGCAAATGGGATCGCTCGACGCCGAACGGACAATTTAGCGTCGGTGAAAAGCACCTCATTCACTACTCGAAGCGCTACCACAATGCGCCGATGCCATTCAGCGTGCAGGTGAACGGAAACATTTTCATCCATGGGTTTACCTCGGTGCCGGCGCACCCCGCTTCGCATGGCTGCATCCGCCTGCCACTTGATGGGGACAATCCGGCAAAGTGGTTCTTCAATTGGGCGGAACCGGGAACACCGATTATTGTGAGCGGAAAGTGGCAGGAGCCGGGGTCAGCAAAAAAGGAATAGGCACCGCGTCAAAAACCGCCGGGGTTGCCAATAACCATGCTCAAACCCTGCGGCCAAGTTTCCGTTTCACGGCGTCAATCATGTCGTTCATTTCGCGCAGTTTTAGCAGGGAGGCGGCGAGGCAGAATGCGCCGAGGCTCAACGCGATTGTCAGCAATAGGGCGGTGGTGCGGAAGGCGAAGTTCATGTCGGGCCATTGCGAGAGGAGCAGCCACTTGGAGCCCCAGCACACGAGTGCGAGCACGTCGCTGGCGAGGAAGATTTTTACCAGCACGACGAGGAGTCGCTTGGTTTCGAGGCGTGCGATTTCCTTCCTCATGCACCAGTAGAGCAGGCTGAAATTTGTGAGCGCGACGAAGCCGGTGCTCAGTGCGAGGCCGGTGTGACCGTAGCCCCAGCGGATGAAGAGCGAGTTCAGCCCGTAGTTCAGTGCGATGGAGAAAAAGCTGATCACCATCGGCGTCTTGCGGCGACCGATGGCGTAGAAGGCAGGCGCGAGCACTTTCATCCCGGCGTAGGCGGCGAGGCCGGTGGCGTAGAAACGGAGTGCGGCGGCGCTTTGCTCGATGTCGTGAGCGCCGACTTTGCCGTGTTCGTAAATCACGCTGAGGATCGGGTCGGCGAGCATCCACAGGCCGACGCTTGCGGGCAGGGTGAGGAAAAAGACGAGGCGGATTCCGCGTGCGAGCGCGCCGCGAAAATCAACACGATTGCCGAGCGCTGCGCTGCGCGAAAGGAAGGGCAGGATGACCGTGCCGATGGCGACGCCGAACATTCCGAGCGGAAGCTGCATGAGGCGGAAGGCGTTGTTCAGCCACGTGACGGAGCCGGCCTCACAGTGCGTGGCAAAGCTGGTGTTCACCATCACATTCACCTGCACGGCGCTCGCGGCGATGACGGCGGGGGCCATGTTGCGCAGCACGTCGGCGACGCCGGAGTCGCGCCAGTTGAAATCGAGTCGCGGATGGTAGCCGATGCGCCGCAGTGACGGGAACTGGATTGCGAGTTGAAGAAAGCCACCGATGAGCGTTCCATACGCGAGGCCGAAGAGCGCGTGACGGCCAAAGCCGCTGTCCATCCACCACGCGAGCGCAAGACCGCCGATGATGCTGCCGATATTGAAAAACGAAGAAGCCATCGCGGGCCAGCCGAAGACGTTTTTGGAATTCAACATCCCCATCACCTGCGCGGCGAGCGACACCATGAGGATGAATGGAAACATCACCGAGGTGAGTTGCGCGGTGAGGATCGCATCATCGCCGGTGAATCCGCCGGCGACGAGACCGACGAGTTGCTTGGAAAAAATCATCCCAAGCACCGTGATGAAGCCCATCACGACGAGCGTGAGCGTGCCGATGCGATTCGCCAGTTTCCACGCGGCGGGCTCTCCCTCGGTGGTGATTTTTTTTGAAAAGACCGTGATGAATGCGGTCGAAAGCGCTCCTTCGGCAAAAAGATCGCGGAGCAAATTCGGAACGCGGAATGCGGTCAGGAAATATTGCAGCGTCTTCGTGCCGAAGAGCGTGTTGAACAGCACCTCGCGCACGAGCCCGAGCACGCGCGAACACATCACGGCGAGGCCGACGATGGCTGTGGCTTTTCCTGTGCGAGGGAGTTTGGAATCAGCCATTTCCCGATGCTTTGCGGAGGCGATCCATGATGGCGATGCCGAGACCTTCCTCGACTACGGACTCCACGATGATGCGATCCAGACCGAACGAATCGAGGATGCGGAGCTTGGCAAAGAGCGTGGATGCGGCCTCTTGATAATTACCCGACGGGCTGAGCATTTCGATATGCACAAAGTTGTGCTGCGGCGGCTCACTGCTCCAGGCAAGCAATCCCACACGCCCCTGCGAACTGGCCGGTGGCATGGTATCCAGCGGGAGCAGAGTGACTGGCGTGCGCGGGGCATAGTGGCTTTTGAGCTGGCCCGGGCTGTTTGGCACATTGCTGCGCGGCTGCGTTTGCACGTCTCCAAATTCCGCAAGCTGCGCGCGCGTCACCGGCCCATCTCGCAACACCCACAGGGTTCCATTGCTCGGTTTCACGATCGTGCTCTCCATGCCGAAGGGACACGGGCCGTCATCCACAATGAGATGGATGCGCCCGTCGAGTTCCTCCTGGACGTGTGCGGCTGTCGTGGGGCTGATACGGCCAAAGCGGTTCGCGCTCGGTGCTGCGAGCGGCTGTCCAAAGTTCTCGATGATTTCTTTAAAGACGGGCTGCGCACTCATGCGGACAGCCACTGTGGGAAGTCCGGCGGTTACGAGGTCGGGGACGATTTTATTGCGGGGAAGCACGAGCGTAAGCGGACCGGGCCAGAATTTTTCGACGAGTTTTTCCACCAGCTCCCACTCCTCATCCTGGATGACGCAAAGATTTGTCAGCCAGTCGAGCCTCGGTAGATGAACAATTAGCGGATCAAACTTCGGGCGCTCCTTCGCCTGAAAGATGCGCATCACCGAATCGCGATTCAGCGCCCACGCGGCTAGGCCATAGACGGTCTCCGTTGGCAGTGCGACGGGGTATCCGCCTGTGAGCAAATACACAGCCGCTTCGATGGCATCGGCGCGCTGTGCGGATGTTCGGACTGGTGCGACTTGCGTTTTCATCTGGCCTGTAAAGCAGTGCGGGCGGTGCGAACGGCAGCGGCAGCTTCGTCCACAGTCGATCCAAATGCGGTGAGGTGTCCCATTTTCCGTCCGGATTTGGGCGCGGCCTTGCCGTAGAGGTGCAACTTCACGCCCGGCACGGCGAGCGCGGCGGCCCAGTTCGGCTCGCCGTTCGCCCATTCATCACCGAGCAAATTCGCCATCGCTGCGGGGCTCAGCGATTCCGTGCCGCCGAGCGGCAGACCACACACGGAGCGCACCTGCTGCTCGAATTGCGAAGTGACGCTCGCGTCAAAACTGAAGTGTCCGCTGTTGTGCGGACGCGGGGCGAGTTCGTTGATCACGATCTGGCCGTCGGCCAAAAGGAACATCTCCACCGCCAGCACGCCGACGAGATCGAGGGCCGCCGCCACTTTGCAAGCGAGTGAGCGCGCCTGCTCCGCGACTGCGGTCGGGATGCGCGCCGGGCAGTAGGTGATGTCGAGAATGTGGTTCGCGTGTTCGTTTTCGCACACGGGCCACGTCGCGATTTCGCCATCCAAGCCGCGCGCGACGAGCACGGAAATCTCGCGCTCGAAAGTGATGAATTTCTCCAGCACCGCTGGTTGCCCATCGAACGGCACCCACGCCGCCGCGAGATCGTCACCCGGCGCGAGCTTGCGCTGGCCTTTGCCGTCGTAGCCAAAGGCTGCGGTCTTTAGCACGCCCGGCAGACCGATTTCACGCGCAGCGTCAGCGAGCTGCAACGCGCTCTCGACACGACGGAACGGCGCGACCGGCAATCCGGCGCCGGAGAGAAATTCCTTTTCCCGCAAACGATGCTGGCAGATGTGCAGCACACGGCCCGCAGGCCGCACAGGACAATGCGCCGCCGCCCACTCGACCGTTTGCGACGGCACGTTTTCAAACTCAAACGTGAGCACCGCGACGCGCTTCGCAAACGCACGCACAGCAGCTTCATCGTCGTAGCGCGCCGTCACTTCGTCATCGGCGACCTGCCCGGTCGGCGTGTCGCAATCCGGCGAAAATGTGATCACGCGATAGCCCATGCGACGCGCTGCGATGGCAAACATCCGGCCGAGTTGACCGCTGCCCATCACGCCAAGAGTTGCACCCGGAAGAATCGGCCCGCTCATGGCAGCTTCTGCCCCAGCACTTCGTTCGTCTGCTTTTTACGAAAGGCAATCAGCGCCTTGCGCACGCGCGCGTCGTGCAGCGCGAGGATTCCTGCGGCGAGCAGGCCCGCGTTTTTTGCACCGGCCTCGCCGATGGCCAGCGTCCCCACCGGAATCCCGCCGGGCATTTGCGCGATGCTGAGCAACGAATCCAGCCCGCTGAGCGCGCGACTTTTCACCGGCACGCCGAGCACCGGCAGATGCGTGTGCGCCGCGACCATCCCCGGCAGATGCGCCGCGCCGCCCGCGCCGGCGATGATCACCTGAATCCCCCGCCCCGCCGCGGCCTTCGCAAACTCCGTCAGCAAATCCGGCGTGCGATGCGCGGAGACGACCCGCGACTCGTGCGGGATGCCGAATTTCTCCAGCATCTCGACGGCGTGCTTCATCGTCTCCCAATCGGACTTGCTGCCCATGATGACTGCGACTTGCGCGGCTGTTTTCATCGGCGTGAGTGAAATATGCCGCACAGCGAGTGTCGAGCGCGCTGTGAAGTGCGTTCGACATTCGTCCCGCATTCAGTTTTCCTCACCCGCCATGTCGTCCGAACTTCCATCGCCGCCCCGCGAAAACATTGTCCTCATTGGTTTCATGGGCAGTGGAAAATCGGCCATTGGCCGGATGCTCGCGAAACGGCTGAAGTTTCGCTTTATGGACACTGACACCATCATCGAAGAACGCGCCCGGATGCCGATTAAGGACATTTTCGCCAAGCACGGTGAGGCGTATTTTCGTGAACGCGAAACGGCGGCGCTTGCATCACTGGCTGGAGGACGAGGTCACATCATCGCGACCGGCGGCGGAATCGTCACACAAGCGCGCAATCTGCCGCTGCTCCACAAACTAGGCTGGGTGGTGCTTTTGAAAGCCGACCCCGACGAAATTTTCCGCCGCGTTGCGCACAATAAACAACGCCCGCTGCTCCAAGTGGAAAATCCGCGTGAGCGCGTGGAAACCATGCTCGCCGAACGCCAGCCACTTTACGAAGAGGCTGCTGACTTCAGTGTGGATAGCACGGGCCTCCAGCGCGAAGCCGTCGTCGAACGCGTGCTCGAAGGTGCGAGGAAAGTCTTCGGCTGGAAAGAAACGGCGAAGTCCTAGCTCGCCAGCGCTGGCTCGGCGTATTTGGCGAGCCATTCGCGATGCACTTTGGGCGAGATTTCGCTGGGCTTGATTTCGCTGCGGCCACCCCAAAAGACGTTCGTGTAGTCCACCGGGATACCGATGCTCGCGAGGTGTGCGTCAATCGCCGCCTTGTGCGCGAAGACGCGCTCCTTTTCGGTGCCGTGACAGACGGCCATGATATTCACGTTGTTGAAATCCGGGCCGCCTTCGCGCCAGTAGCAGTGCGTGAGGATGGGATGACGCCCAACTTCGCCACCCGCCTCGACTTCGCGACCGACGGGCACGCGCCAGTGGAAGAGCGCATTGAATTTCGTCACGCGCTGGCCGCTTGCACTCGGTTTGACGTGTTCGAGGAAAGTCGAGAACCGTCCGATGACCTGACGTTTGTTGAGGTCCTCCGCCACGCGGCAGAACGTCTCGAAATCCACACCAGCCTCGGCGGCGCGTGTGGCCCATAGGCCGAGGCGCACTTCATCAATCGTGAGTTCGCGTTTCAAAGCGAGGAGGACTTCCCATTCGAGGTCGGTCAACTGGACGATGCCGACGGGGATCATTTTTGCGCGCTCGTCGGTCTTGTCGCCGGGTTCGATTATTTTCCGCCGCACGTGGCCGACCCCGAGGGCGAATATGCCTTTTGCGGGCATGAGTTTGAATTTCGTGCAGCCGGTGTGGCGCATGAGGACGCGGGCGTGCTCCTCCATGTTTGTGCCGGTCGGCGTTTTGAGCGTGGTCCAAAGGCGGTAGGCGCTGCCGGTGGTTTGGTTGTCTGTGCTGCGGACAACGACGTGGCCGCTGAACGGGTCGTTTTTAAACATCCAGTCGAACGCATCGTTGAGCTTTTCCTCCGGCACCTGCCACGCGACGAGCGCACCCTCCGCGAGATTGCTGGCGACGAGCGTCTGGCGCACACGGCGGATGGTGCCAGCGGCGAGCATCGTCTTGATGCGATCCAGAACGGTTTCCAAAGGCAGTCCGCACTTTTCCGCAATGGCGGCAAAAGGCTCGCGAACGAAGCCGGATATCTTGTCCTCGGACACGGCGAGGATCTGCGAATTGACGGGGTCTGTGTGCTCGATGATGGATGACATTTGCGCGGTTGATAATGTGCCGCCCGTCCGCACGCCACTTGGGAATTGGCGGGAAGCAGGCGTTTTTGGCTATGCGGGTTTCAGGGGATTTTTGTTGATGATCAAGGCTGACACAATGAGAGCGATTTGCGAGACACCGAATCCGACAAGCGCATACATCACACCCGATGTGAAACCGTAACTGTGAAGACCGATGCCGAGATTGTTCACACCGAACCACGACCATGCGGTGACGACGTTTCCGAAAATCGCGCAGCACATCAACCCGCGCTCGCGCAAGACGCCACCCCAGCGCGCATGCAGGAGGATGGCGTTCCAGAGCACGATCATCAGTGCGCCATTTTCCTTCACATCCCACCCCCAGAAACGACCCCAGCTTTGATCCGCCCACAACCCGCCGAGCACCGTGCCAACGAAGCTGAACAGCGTGGCGAAGCAAATGATCGCATAGACCATCCGGGGGAGTGCTTTCGCGAGTTCCGGCGTGAGGTTTCCACCGAACGTGCCGCGGACGATGTAGATGACAGCGATGAAGCCGCCAACAAAAGTGGACGCATAGCCAAGCGTCACCATGACGACGTGTGTCGCGAGCCAGAAGTTCGTGTTCAGGACAGGCTCGAGCACCTTGAACGTCGTGCCATCCTGAATTTGCAGATATTGCGCAATGAACAGCGAGCAAAACTCCATCGCAGCTGCCACAACCACGCCGATGGCGAAGGGATAGATGCGTTCCAGCAATAAACCGAAAATCGCTGCGGCCCAGCCAATGAAAATTGCAGATGTATAGAGCGTGGTTACTGGCGGACGGCCTTCGATCATAAAGCGCGCAATGAGTCCCGCCGTGTGAATCACAAGCACGAGCAGCATCAATTGCACGGCGGAGCGTCGCATCCATTCGAGCCCGCCGGTGCTGAACCACGACGCTATCGCCATGAGCGCAGCGATGATGGCGATGACCATGCCGTGATAGAAGGGGGCGGAGTAGCTGAGCAGTTGTTCGCGCGCCGCTTTTGTTAAATCAGCAACGAATCCATCCTTTGCCGCGATCCCATCGAGATGACTGCGCACTGCCGCTGCGAAACCCACGCGATCACCGGCACGGAAAGTTTTCGCCATGTCAGCGTAGCCTGCGAGCGTCGGCGCGGGCTCGCCGCGTTCGAGAGCGAGCACTTCTTCGAAGGGGCTCGCCCAAACGCTGCCGCTCGCTTTTTCCGCACCCTTGCGCGGCGCGATGAGCGCTGCGGATGCACGCTGCTCCTCTCCCCACATGTATGCTGCCTCGTCGTAATCCTGATTCTGCATACTCGACTTGAAAGCCTCGCGCCATGCGACGACACGCGCCTTGTATTCCACAAGACTCTTCGCAAGGTCACCACTGGCCGCGGGCCCGAAGGTGAGTTTCATCTTGCGATAAGACTCCGCACCGCTCGCGAGCCTGACAAGCGCCTGCTCGTAAGGCGTCCGCTTGTCTCCCTCCTTCGCCGATGCGCGGCGCACTTCGGAAATGAATTCGTCCCACTTCGGTTGAAGCTGCACCCATGAGAAATGTTTGCCATCCGAGTGTTTTTCCGGGTCGGCTTCCTGCGACAGATCGAAGAGGCCCTTCAGATCGGGATTGTCAATTCGGATCACAGGACGCGTGTCGCCAACCTCGGGCTGCACCATCACCTCCAGCGCCCACTCGGTCGCGCTGACGATCCTTGGTTTTTCAAAGGCACCCTTCCACGGTTCGTAGTTTGCATCCTGTTTGTTGCGAAGCAGCGTGAGAACCGTGCGCGCCATCGTATCAATCGGCATGTGGCGTCCATCCATTACGATGGGGATGCGTCCGAATTCGCCGATGGCCCAGTCGCTGTCCTTGGGCACACGAACCTTCCCGGCATACCAGCCGACAAATATCAACGTGATGATGAGAGGGAGCCACTTTTTCATGTGAGCGTAGAGTTGGTGCGTGGACGATTGCTGAAAACAACGTAAGCGATGCCAAGGAACGCCATAAACTGAGCGATGGAAACCGGCCACAGCATCGCGCCGTGTGTCTCCTGATATTTCAGCGCAAAGGGAATCGCGAGCACCGTGGGCACGAGCAGCAGCACCATCGCAAAAACAAGATGCTTCCCGCGCCATACCTGCCACGCAAGCACGCCACGGATGAACGGCGTGACTGCAACGACGGCAAGCGCGAACAATGTCCCGTTCTTCACCGCGACCCAGCCGAGGAAAATGTCCGGCACCATGATGGCCACGGCACACAGCGGCAGCAACGGATGCGGCACACCGAAGCCCGGCGGCGGAAGCCCACCTCGTTTAGCGAGAAAGCCGGTGAGGTGAAAAAGAAACTGCCACAGCAGCCCGAAGCCCACGAGCAGACAACCCGTGTAGGGAGCAAGCATACTGGGGTTTTGAACGACTTGCAGGCCGCTTGTGCGTCCTCCGTCTTTTTCCTCGATGCCCGCGAATTCACCGGGCGGCTTTCCAGTGAGAGCGGAGAGCAGCGCCGCAGTGCCGGGGCCGCGCTCACCCTGGTTCATCTTGCTCTGGTAATAGGTGAGTCCCTCGTAGCGCAGTGGATTGTTCATAGTAATGTCCGCACCGCGGTTTTCGTTTGTCACAGGGTTTGCGATCTGCACGCGGCTGGCGAATTCCTTCGCGTGTGACGT
The DNA here is from genome assembly GCA_903929475.1 of uncultured Spartobacteria bacterium. Classification (GTDB taxonomy): domain Bacteria; phylum Verrucomicrobiota; class Verrucomicrobiia; order Chthoniobacterales; family Chthoniobacteraceae; genus SXWH01. The sequence continues at coordinate 3,219 of CAIYUV010000113.1, read as the reverse complement.
GCCCTGATACACCTCCTGCTTCGCGCGGATGAGCTGCATACTGTAGGGAAGATAGTAGCGCTCATTGCGCATGGTTACGCGCCATTTCCTCCCTCCCGCCTCAAATTCCTGCGGATTCAAACGTGAGGACACCAGCCATGTGCCGAGCGGCTTGCCTCCATCGAGAATCTCGATGACTGCCCATTGGTAATTTTGCCCCATGCCGTCATCCTTAATCTCGGGACGATCCACGATACGCGCTTCTTTCCCCATGCCATTTTCCGAAGAGGATTTCTGCTTGTCTGCATCGGCAAGGTGTCCGGTTTCCTCCAATTCGGCGACGTATTCCATCTCCGGCCCCGTGCGCGGCACGCCAAATCGCCGTCCTCGCTCTCCCGCCTGCTTGAAAGCGTTGATCATGTCGTCGCGGAATTGTTTCTTCACCTTCGCCGTCAGTTCCGTGGCCTGCTTTGGATCCGCTGCAATTCGTTTCACCTCGGTGAGTAGTTCGTCCGTCGTGCCGCGAAGCCTGTTCATCGCACGACGCCAGACCATCGTGCGCTCGATATTCGTAATATCCGCCTCTGCGATGGACGCGATTGATTCGGCTGATGAGAATTTTCCGTCGAGAGTCGCAAGCGCGGTTTTTAATCGTTCCGCCATTGTCTTCACCGTCTGTGGATTGAGCACATCGCCATTCATGCCGAACTCGCGGACACGCACGGTGAACGGCAGCTTCTCTTGTGTCAGATCGACAGGCAGCTTCGATTTCACGAACAACCCCGTCGGTCTGAAAAGTTCCTGATGAAACGAGACGGCCACATCCATGCCGGCATCACCGTCCTTGTCGCACAGAAACACGAGTTCCGCGTCGCGATGATGCTCGGTGTAATTTTTTGCCTCGCCCTCCTCGAAGCTGATGAAGCTCTCGACCGCCGTCTTGTCTGAGATGAACTGCCCGATGAGCATCACGATGATGCCGAAGTGCGTGATCTGGATGCCAAATTTTTGAAAACTCCACTTGAAACGCCTGAAGTGTGCCGCGAGCAAATTCACCAGCAGCAAGCCGCCCAGCAAATGTCCGCCTGGAAAAACAGGCGGCACCCACCAGTCGTCACCCGCATGGCGAATCACTACGAAACTTTTGAACCAGCGCACCTGTGCGTTCCAAAGGCCCTCCGGCACTTGTGCGATGGATCCCAGAAATACAAGCGCAACGGCCAGGCCGAGCAGCCAGATCGTAAGCCGGAGCGAGCAGAAAAAATTCAGGAGCGTTTTCATCAGGGCTTTTGTTTAGCGAATTCCACGAACGCTGCGCGCGCTGCTGAAACTGCGGCTGTGTCTCCGCTCATCTTGTAGAAAAACCAGCGGCCATCGCGCGGAACAATCGCACCGACGAGCGCTCGGGCTTCGTTTTGCAACGCGATGAGCATCGCGCCTTCAGGGGCGCCTTCTAGCGGTTGCGCAGCGACTCTGGCGGCATCATCGTCCACCTCGGGCATATTCATTTGAGCGCGCCAGCGTTTCACATTTGCAACTACGCCGCCGGTGTCCGTCGGAAAAATACTCACCGCAACCTCCGCCTTCGCCCCATTCTGTGCGGGCACAGAATATTTCGCCACCTGCATCGGGCCGGGCACCAGCGGCTCCCACCCCACGGGATGTGATGTTGTCTTGGTATCGCCCGTTTTCTCCGATGTGTTCGGCGCACCCGCGCCAAAACGCACCGTTTTCATGAATTCCAAAAATGCTGCTCTATGCTGCACGACCTCCGCATCGTCACCCTGAATTTTGAAAAACACGCTTCCCTCCGGCCGGTGCGTGAAAGCGACGATAAAGCGCCGTTGATCACCGCCGTCGCCATCTGCGAATTCAAACATCTTGCCCGCCCCTCCTGCGATGGGCACGTCGCTTAATTTCTTTGCTGCTTCCTCTTCCTTCAGTGCTGCCTCTCCACGCATCTGCCGCCACATATTTACGAGGATGGCTTCCTGTCCCGCCATGGACGCGAGCACCGTGACACTCACCATCGCTTTGCTCGCACGATACCGCCCGATGTTCGCCGTATCCGGTCCAATATCCACCCATGCCGGAGGAACTGTTACCTCCAGCGTCGGACGCCATGGAGCGTCGTGTTGCAGCGGTGGCTCAGGCGTGGAGTCCTGCTTTGTCACAGACTCTCCGGGCGGCGTATCTTTTGGCGCAAAATAAACACGCGGTCCTTTGCGCTCGCAGCCTGCGAGCGTGGCGCAAAGCACGAGCGGCAGCAGGAGGCGGATATTTTTGAGTTTGGAAAATGTCATGCGCAGTGTGTCGCGTGGCTTGTTCAATCCGCCGCGAGTCAACCTTCTTAGCCAGCACAGCCACTACCGCAAGTGAGATAGGTGCCTGCCCACTAACTTCACGACCGGGATTTAATGGATAATTGACCACGGATAACACGGATGGACACGGATTGTGGTCACTCCATTACAATAACCCATCCGTGTTAATCCGTGTCATCCGTGGTTTAAAAATCCCCGGCATCTCCGCTTGCCGCTGGCGGCGGGGCGTCAGGCGACTTCTCGCGCGATGAACTCCAGCGTTCGGGCGACGTTGGCTTCGATGGAAAATTGCGCGCCTTTTGCCAGCAAACGCCCCCGAATTTCTGCGCGGCGTCCGGCGTCGGCCCATCGGGAAAGTGCGGCGCTGAGCGCGGACACATCGCCCGGTGCGACGACTTCGCCCTCGACTCCATTTTCGATGATTTCCGAAAAACCATTCGCCGTCGTGGTGATCACGGGCAGCCCGACCACCAGTGCTTCGAGGCACGCATTGGAGAAAGGCTCGTAGAACGTCGGCAGCGCAAAAACATCCGCCACCGCGAGCAGACGCGTCATCTCCGCACGCGACTGCGGCCCGAGAAAACGCACCCGCTCGGAGCGCGGCAGTCCGCTCGTCTTTCCACGGCCCGCAACGAGCAATGTGGCTCCGGGCAGCGCATTCACAGCAGCGATGGCGTGGCGCAGGCCCTTCCGCTCCCATCCGGAGCCGGCGAAAAGCACTGCGTAATCCGCATCGCCAAGCCCCAGCGCGGCACGGGCCTCAACACGGTCTGCGGACGGCGCACTGGCAGGCACGCCATTATAGATCACCTCAATGCGTTCGGCAGGCGTGCCGAAGCGTGTGATGATTTCATCCTTCACCATCCGCGAATTTGCGATGATGCGCTTCGCTCCGCCGGTAAAAAGTGCGTGCTCC
>CAIYUV010000112.1 GCA_903929475.1 uncultured Spartobacteria bacterium | reverse complement strand
TTTTAGCCGCCGCTCCTTTCTCGTTTTGAAGTGGTTTTTTATTGCGAGTCCACGGGTTTCAGTTCGCGGATCCAGAGGTTGCGGTAGTGCATGGGGTTGCCGTGATCCTGGAGTTTGATGGGGCCTTTTTCGCCGTGCTTGAGCGAGGCATTCACCTGCCGGTGTGTCTGGTCGGTGCCCTTGCAATTCGAGAATGCTGCGTGGTATATTGCCCGCATGACAACAGTCGCAATCACACTCCGGGACGAGGACGAGCACTTCCTAGATGAGATCGTGAAGTCCGGGCGGTTTCTCACCAAAAGCGAAGCGGTGGCCGAGGCGCTCTCGGAATTGAAGGTGCGCGAGAACGTCCGCGAGCAGCGCATTGCCGCACTCCGTGCCAAGGTGCAGGTCGGTATCGAGCAGGCGGATCGCGGGGAGTTTGTCCAATTTTCCGCGCAGGACATTGTTGCCGAGGGACGAAAGAAACTCGCCGCGATGCAGGCTGCCAATTAGCGCCAATGCCGGGCATCTACCGCACGCAGGAGTCGCGTCTCGACTATGAAGAAATCTGGCACTTCATCGCCCCGAAAAATGCAGACGCCGCCGAGCAGCTTTTGCATCAATTCGACGCGAAACTTGAAACTCTTGCCATCCATCCGCTGCTAGGCCGCAGTGCTGACGAACTGGCTCCGAACCTTCGCATCTTTCCAGTCGGGAACTATCTGATATTCTACCGGCCAGTGAGCGACGGCATTCAACTCATCCGTGTTCTCCACGGCGCGCGTGAAATCACGCCGGAGTATTTCTCCGTGGAGTAGCATCCATCGAAAGAAGCTGACCAAAGAAAAAGGAGCGGTGGTTTTTAGCCGCCGCTCCTTTCTCGGGTTTGAAGTGGGTGGTTACTGCGAGTCCACGGGTTTGAGTTCGCGGATCCAGAGGTTGCGGTAGTGCATGGGATTGCCGTGATCCTGAAGTTTGATGGGGCCTTTTTCGCCGTGTTTGTGGTAGGTGCCGATGGCGCGGTGCGGGGTTTCGCCGGTGATGATGGTGTGGTTTTGCGTGACGACGCCGTTGTGGAGGACGGTGGCGATGGCTTGCTTGGCGACGGTGCCGTCTTCGTTGAAGCGCGGGCCTTCAAAGATGATGTCGTAGGTCTGCCATTCGCCGGGCTTGAGGGAGGCGTTCACGAGCGGGGGCGTCTGGCCGTAGATGGCGGTGGCTTGGCCGTCGGGGTAGGTGGGGTTTTGGTAGCTGTCGAGGACTTGGATTTCGTAGCGGCCGTAAAGGAAGACGCCGCTGTTGCCGCGGCCCTGGCCGTTGCCGGAGGCGGGCGGGGTGGCGAATTCGACGTGCAACTGGACGTCGGGGCCGAATTCTTCGCGGGTCATGATGTCGCCGCCGTGGACTTCCATGTAACCGTTCTCGACTTTCCACGTGGCGTCCTGGCCTTTTCCCTTCTGCCATTTGCTCACGTCCTTGCCGTCGAATAGGACGACTGCGTCGCTGGGTGCGGTGCCGACTTTGGCCTGTGTGCTGGGTTCGCCGGGCGTGACGACTTTGGGCTGCGGGCGCTCGCCGTCATGCACGTGCCACTTGGTGCCGGGGATGATGGGCGTGTCCTGATAACCGAGCGGGTGCGCGGGTTTGTCGTCGGCAAAAGCGACGGTGGCGATGGATGCGGAGAGGATGGTGAGGATGCGATTCATAGAGGCGGGATATACGAGTAGATGGGGAAAACTTAGGGAAGTCTTATTTGGGAAAATAGGAGGTGACTGGTGACTGGTGGGCGTCCTACCAGTCACTAATCACCAGTCACCAGTCACACCTGCGGTTCAAAAAGGTGAGGCTGGTTATTACTGCGAGTCCACGGGCTTCACTTCGCGGATCCAGATGTTGCGGAAGTGCATTGGGTCGCCGTGGTCCTGGAGTTTGATGGGGCCTTTTTCGCCGTGCTTGGTGTATTTGCCCACTTCACGCGGAGGCGTGTGGCCGATGAGGACGGTGTGGTTTTGCGTGAGCACGCCGTTGTGATGCACGGTGGCTACGGCGGGCTTGGCGACGGTGCCATCGGCGTTGAAGCGCGGGCCTTCAAAAACGATGTCGTAGGTCTGCCACTCGCCGGGTTTGCGTGAGGCGTTCACGAGCGGGGGCATCTGGGCGTAGATGGCGGAGGCCTGTCCGTCGGGGTAGGTCTTGTTTTCGTAGCTGTCGAGGATTTGGATTTCGTAGCGACCGTAGAGAAAGCAGCCGCTGTTTCCGCGGAACTGCCCGTGGCCTTTTGTCGGTGGCGGCGGTGTGGCGAACTCGAGGTGCAACTGCACGTCCGGCCCGAACTCTTCACGCGTCCAGATGTCGCCTGTGTGCGTTACCTCCATGTAGCCGTTCTCGACCTTCCACTCAGCGGGCTTGCCGTTTGCCTTGCGCCACTTGCTGACATCCGTGCCGTCGAAAAGAACGACCGCATCGCTGGGAGCAGTGCCCGCTTTCGCCTGCGTGCTGGGCTCGCCGGGCGTGACGATTTTCGGCTGCGGACGCTCGCCGTCATTCACATGCCATTTCGTGCCGGGGATGAGCGGCGTGTTTTGAAAACCGAGAGGCTCGGGTTTGTCTTCGGCGAAAGCGACGAGGACGATGGATGTGGAGAGGATGGCGAGGATGCGATTCATACAGGCGGGATATACGAGAAGTGAGCGGAAGCTTAGAGGTGCTATTGCTTGGGAAAGTGCGGGGCATCACGCCGTGGTTGCCCCGCGTGGTTCTCGCCGTTAGCGTCCGCGCCCTTCGTATGACAGCCCACATTTCCGCTCGCGACCTTCGCCGTTCCTTTCTCATGGGCAAACGCACCATCGAAGTGCTGCGCGGCATCACGCTGGAAATCGCTGCGGGCGAATCCGTCTTCCTCTGCGGTGCGAGCGGTGCGGGAAAAAGCACGCTGCTCTACACACTCGCTGGGCTGGAGCGTCCTGAGAAGGGCGAGGTCTTTTACGAAAAGCAGAGCCTCTACGCGCAGGGCGAGGACGCACTGGCAAAGCTGCGCAACACCGCTTTCGGCTTCGTCTTCCAAGCCTACCATCTGCTCCCGGAACTCACCGCGCTCGAAAACGTGATGCTCCCCGCGATGATCGGCGGTAAGCCCGACCGCGCCGCCGCCGAGGCTGCGCTCGTGCGCGTGGGACTCGGCGACCGTCTCCAGCAATTGCCCGGCGAACTCAGCGGCGGCGAACAGCAGCGCGCGGCCATCGCGAGGGCGCTCATCAACAATCCGCGTGTGATTTTCGCCGACGAACCGACTGGCAACCTCGATTCAAAAACCGGCGGCACCATCGTGGAACTGCTGCTGGAGCTTGTGAAATCCGAAGGCAAAACGCTCATCGTCGTCACCCACGACACACAACTCGCCAAGCGCGGCGACCGGATGCTGGAGATTCACGACGGAAGAATCGCGTAGGCCCTGCGAGATTTATTGGTAACAAATTCCCTGCGGGACAAACGAAGGCACGGAACCTGCCATAGGTGCGGGCCTGAATATGCCACTCTACGACGAAAAAGGACGGATCATTACGTCTCCGAACGCGGGTGCAGCCAATGGTGCAGGCGCAACTGTTGCAACCGCACAGCGAACCGCTGTGCAACGCCCTCAAACTTTGCCCCACTCTCCTGCGCCCTCCTCGATAAGACCGGTCGCGAACGCCCCGGCGGCATCACAGATGAATACTGCAATGCGTGTTTCGACAAATGCCCCAGCCACCCCGGCTATCGGCGATTCACGGATGCCGGTGTTTTCAGCACCCTGTCTCGCGATTGATGATTTGCTGCGCGCGATGCTCGTGATAGGCGATGGCGTGAGCGATTTGTTTTTCATGGCGGGACGTCCGCCGCAGGTGGAAAACCATGGAAAACTCATGCCCGTGGACGGAACGCATTATTCGCCGGCATTCACGCCGCAGCAGACGGAGGGGCTGGCGCATTCCATAGTGGGGGAGCAACAGCGGTTGCTCGACGATTTGCGCAACACCGGCTCGTGCGACTGCAGCTATTCCGTTGAAGGCCTCGCACGTTTCCGCGTCAACATCTTCAAGCAAAAGGGCACGTTTGCGATGGTGCTGCGGAAACTGAACACAAAAATCCCGACGATGGCAGACCTGAAATTGCCGCCGGTTTTCCAGCGGATGATGCAGGAAAAGACGGGCCTCATTTTCGTCACGGGCGCGACTGGCAGCGGCAAGACGACGACACTTGCGGCGATGATGAACGAGCTGAACGAGAAGTCAGCCATTCACATCGTGACTCTCGAGGACCCAGTGGAATTTTTGCATCCGCACAAGATGGGAACTTTCTGCCAGCGCGAGATGGGAAAGGATTTCTCGACGTTTGCGATGGGACTTCGCGCGGCGCTTCGTCAGGCACCCAAAGTGATTCTCGTCGGCGAAATCCGCGACCGTGAGACAATGGAGATCGCGCTGACGGCGGCTGAGACGGGCCATCTGGTTTTGTCCACGCTGCGCACGATCAGCGCGGCGCAGTCCATCAACCGCGTGCTCGGTATGTTCAGCAAGGAGGAGGAAAGCCAGGTGCGCGAGCGACTGGCGGAGACGTTGCGATGGGTGGTGAGTCAGCGCCTTGCGCCGAAAGTCGGCGGAGGCCGCGTGATGGTGGCGGAAATCATGGGTAACAACATGCGCTCCCGCGAGGCGGTGCAACTCGGCGAAAATGATGTGCGCAATTTACACGAGATCATCAGTCTCGCGCGGCAGGACGGTTGGTGCACATTTGAGCAAAGTCTCTGCGAGTTGTATGAACAGCATACGATTACGGAGGAGACGACGATGCTGCTCGCCGTGAACAAAACGAAGATGAAGCAGATGCTCGACCGACAGAAAAAGACGATGGGTAAGGATGACTCCGGCGAGCACTCCTTCAAGATCGCGGCGCACGAGGAGGAGGAACGTGCGAAAAAGGCCGCCGAAGCTGCCGCTGCACAACAGGCCTCAACAGCCAGCGGGCCGCTGAATCTCAAAATCAAAATCTGAGCCGGGATTCAGTAGCGTTGCGCGTTACGCCGCCTCGACGACCACGCGCATTCCGTCGGTGCTCACGACGCGCACTTTGGTGCCGACCGAAATGAAGTCGCCGTTTGTGACAACATCATGGACTGCGGAGCCGAAGGTGGCTTTTCCCGACGGCCGAAGCGTGGTGGTCGCGGTGCCGGTTTCGCCGACTTGAACGGTAAGATTGACGACCGGGATCGTAATTGCGGGCCCTCCTGCGGATGCGGCGCTCAAGATGAGGCGGTTGAAGAGGGGTATCTTCGGAAGATATTTTGCAACAAGCGCCATGGCGATGCCGCTGCCGATCATCGCGGAGATGATGTTTAGCATGGGGCGTTCGAGTTCCTTGCTCGAAGGAAATGCGGGTGTTCCCGGCCAGTGATCCACCATCGCCCAGACGAGCGAGCCGAGCATGAGGAGGACGCCGATGAGGCCCGGGATGATGGTTCCCGGATGAAGGAAAACTTCGCAGATGACCAGCGTGAATCCGATGACGAAGACGACAGCGGATTCCCATCCGGCAAGTCCGGCGATGAAGTGCGCGCTGAAAAACAGCCCGAAGCAGATCAGTGATGTGATGCCGGGAAGGCCAAATCCGGGTGCCTTCATTTCGATGTAGGCACAGGTGATTGCGATGCCGAGGAGCAGTGGCGCAAAGGTGATGAGCCATGATGCTATGGATTCAAATCCGCTTGGCTCGACGTGACGCACTAAGCCGGTGAGGCCGGCGACTTTCATCAGGCTGTCGAGATCCTCGGCGGTGCCTGCTGCGAGAAGCGGCTGACCGTCGTAGAGCTTTGTTGCGTCGGCGGCATTGAGGGTGAGGAGCGTGTCCTTCGTATCCAGGCTCACTTCGCCGCGCTTCAGTTCGCTTTCTTTTCGGACAAATGCCTCGGCGACATCCTCGGGGTGTCCGTTTGTTTTCGCCGTGCCTCGCGCCTTCGCAACGACCATCGAGGTGCTTTTCTCCTTCATCGTTTCTCTTAAATCTTCGCCCTCGCCGCCGACGACTGCGGACGCGCCGATGACGGCGTTCGGGTGCATATAGATGCGTTTTGCTGCGAGAGAAATGAGCGAGCCGGCGGAGATGGCCTTTGTATTGACGTAGGCGATGGTTGGGATGCGCGTGGCGAGAAGGGCGTCCATTTCATCCATCGCTGAATCCACGTCTCCGCCGAAGGTGTCCACGTCGAGAATGACCGCACTGGCGCTTGCACTCTGCGCTTCCTTTAATGCACGACGCAGAAAACAGAATTGCGCTTCGCCGACTTTCCCATGAATCGGGATGACGAACACAGGGCCGCCGGCTGTGCTGATGGTGGTGACGATGGGCGGAGTGGCTGGTGTTGCAGTTGGTGCGATTGCCGGTGCTGCGACTGGCGTTGTGGCAGGCGTTGTGGCAGGCGTTGTGGCAGGCGTTGTGGCAGGCGTTGTGGCAGGCGTTGTGGCAGGCGTGCCGACCGGGGTGACGGAGGCGGGCGGCATTTTATTTACCGCCATGAGTGGGCTGACGACGAGAAGGAGGGAGATGAGCCAGAGCCGTATTTTCATACGGGGAGGATCGTCGCTCTTGGTCGCTGGCTCAAGGGAAAACGCGGAGTTGCGCGACGGGTTGTCGTGGATACTTTCGCGCGCTGTGTTTCACCAAATTTTCCGTTTGTTCAGCGTGGTCGTGGTTTTCTTTTTCGCGTCGTGCGCGAAGGATCGCATCCACACGATGGTCGTCAGCGTGCCGGAGCAGAGGATGGCGCTCTACACGAAGGGCGAACTGACTCGTGTGTATGACGTTTCCACCTCGCGCTTTTGCGTAAGCTGCCGTCCGGGGACGAATGGCACGCCGCTCGGCCGGCACGAGATCGCGAAGAAGATCGGCGGCGGTCTGCCCGCAGGGATGAAGATCAAGAGCCGCAGGCCGACGGGCGAGATCGTCCCGGTGAATTCGCCGGGGCGCGACCCCATCGTTTCGCGCATCCTCTGGCTCGAAGGAATGGAACGGGAAAATCGCAGTTCATATTCGCGGATGATCTACATTCACGGCACGCCGGAGGAATGGCGCATCGGCCATCCGGCGAGCTTCGGCTGCATCCGGATGCGGTCGAGGGATGTCATCGAGCTTTTCGACATCGTCGGCGAAGGTGCGGTGGTGGACATCGTGGATCGCCCGCTGGATTTGCCGCAGCCACAGCAACCGGCGGTGGAAGTGGCGCAGGCGGGACGCTGATTTTCGCGCTCAGCGCGAAATGTCACCTTGATCCAGCAGTCGGAATCCGCTGGAGCGGAGAACGGACTCGGCGCAGTCGTTGTCCTCGACGTGGAGTGCGAGGACGGGGTTGTCGTTCGGGCGGTTGAGGAGGACGTAGGAGCCGAAGATATTCACCTCGGCGGCGAGCAGCGCGGAGAGGAGTTCGCCGAATTGCGCGGCCTCCCTCAATTCGGCTACGACGAGATGGCAGGAGGAATATGCGATGTTGTTGAGATGAAAGACACCCTCGACGCTCTCAGGGTCGCTCACGATGATGCGGACGATGGCGGTGTCTGCGCTCGACTCGATGCTCGTTGCGAGCACGGAGACATGGTGTTCACCGAGGATCCGCACCACGTCGAGCAACGCGCCGACTTTGTTGCGGAGGAAAATGCTGAACTGCACGACGGGTCTGCGGCCCGGCTTTTCCGCCGTCTCGCTGCGCTTTGTCGGTGGCATTTTGGCGGGCATTTATTTGTAGGAATAGACGAGCGCGAACGCGGCGGGCAGGCCGTCAAGCTCCTCGACTTTTACGATGTAAGGCCCGCTGCTCGTCGGAGCAAAACCCGCCGCGGCACGAGCACCATCTTCATGCCGTTGGAAAGCGACGGCTTTTCCATTTTCGTCAAAAATACTCACGGCGACTTTCTTCGCCTTGTCCGTAGCGCCGAGCGTGAACCAATACTGGTTGCCGGCGTAGAGGTTCACCTGCACGAGTTTCGCCTCGCCGGGCTTGAACGTGCCGCTCCAGTGGCCGTCGCGCAGCTTGAAGCCGTCGTTGCTCCACGCGCCTGCGAGATCGAGCGCGATGCGGCGTGCAGCCACGCGGTCATCGTCCGGTGCGGCGGTGAGCGTGGAGGCTAGAACGATGAGCGCGAGTGCGGTGCGTTTCATTTGGTGGAGATGATTTTCATGGCACCGGCTGCGAGTTCGGTGAGCTTTTTCACGTCCTCCTCGCGCGGCGTGCCTGTGGTGCTGAAAGCGAGCGCATTTTTAATCTCCATGAGCGCTGTGCGGACGCCCGAAACGACCGGCGTATTGGTGAGTTTCGGAGGCATGGCGCCGAGTTGCTGGATGAAGTGCTCGACGACCGCCGGCTGCCGCAGCACCCGAGCCCCCGCTTCGCTATAGTGCGCCGCAAAATAGCCGCTCACGACTTCCGTGCCGCGAAGCCACCCGCCGAGCATCACGAAAATGACCAGTTCCTGATCCTGATGCGCCCGCATCGCGGCGACGACTTCGTTTTGCGTGGCTTCGAGTTCCTCTTTGAGGGTGTCCCATTTTCCCTTCTCGGCAAAATCAATGATGCTGTTGCCGCGATTGATCAGATCCTGTTCGACGCCGAGTCCCTTCGCCAGTGACTTGATGTCTTTTGAGACGTTCTTCACCTGCTGTGCATCCTGCGCCTCGACGGCGAGGTATCCATCGGCGATGAGCGCGCCGAGATTGAGCGCGATTTGCTGGCGGCTCGTGAATGCGCCCGCCGGCGATTTGCGCAGCATCGCGCTCCAGTCCGGCCTTCCCGCCTTGCCGAGCGCGGCGAACAACTCGCCTGGCATGGGCATGGAAATGACCTCGCCGCTCGCAACCGAGGCGATCTCTTCCTTGGTGAGCGGCGCGGGCGCGTCGTCCGCGCGAAGGGCGGTTCCACCGGCGAGTAGTGCGATGAGCAGGGAGCGACGAAGCATGGCGGGAAGTTAGTGGCGAGGGGTGACTAGTGACGAGTGGAAATTTTTTAAACGTGAAACTGCTCTCGCACTTTTTGCGCACACGCACCACATTGGCAGCAATGAAAACCCGTCCCGTCTTCGCAATGCTCATTGCATTGTGTGCATCCAGTTTTGCCGGTCAGTTGCTCGAAAGCGGCAGTTTCGAGTGGCCGCCGGTGACGCGCCGCAAGCCGCGCAGCGAAGGCGCGGACGTGTCAAAAAGCGCGATGAACGCGGAGTGGATCACTTTTACCGACAAGGCCGATGCGGAGGGCGGCAAGCTCATCCTTGGTCTGACTAATGAGATTTCGCGCACCGGACGCCAGTGCATGTATGTCGAGTTCAACAAACTCACGAAGCCGCTGGTGAGCACGCAGCTTTCGAGCGACTTCATCCCCGTGTTTCCGGGAAAACCATATCGCGTTTCGATCTGGGGGCGCATCGCAAAAAAGGAACCGGTGGCGCTCGATCAGCGGCTGCCGTATCTCAAGTTGCGCATTGATTGGTTCATGGCCGACAAGGAGGAGCAGACGGGCGAGGTCGTCTGGAAAGTGCAGCCGATACCCGGATCAAAACTCCGCAAGCCGGTTTTCACAGCGGCGCAATGGAACGAGTATTTCGCCAACGTGAAGTCACCGGACGATGCGGCGTTCATCAAAGTGACATGGTTTTGGGATACGCCGCCGCAGGAGGGCGAGACAAACGGCGTGATCTTTTTCGACGACGCAGGGATATCCGGCGAGGCACCGCCGAAGGAGGAAGTGGTGTTTGATGAAGAGTTGAAAGAAGACGAAAAGCCAGCGCCGGAAAAACCAGCAGAGCCAGCCAAGCCAGACGACAAAGCAAAGCCGCCGGTGAAAGAAGAAAACGCCGCGAAGAAAACGCCCGCCGCACCGAAGCAATAAAACTATCTCGCAATAGAGATTGGTAAAACGGAGCGCGGGTTTCAAGGAGCGGCGACATTCCTGTCGCCGTCCACAATCGCGCGCAGCGCCTCACTTTTTGTAGTCGCGTATGGGAAAAGTGACGCTTCACGTAGCGAGGTCGGCGACAAGAATGTCGCCGCTCCTTGCGCAAGCGCCGCCGGATTCCAACGACCTATTCACACACTTAGGGGAACGGGACGGGGCTAGCGCGCGGTGAGTTTCGCGCCGTCCTTGGTGTCCTTCACGATCCAGCCGAGTTCCGCGATGGCATCGCGCAGGCGGTCGCTCTCGGCCCAATTCTTCGCAGCACGCGCAGCCTGTCGCTGCTCGACGAGCATCAGCACTTCCGCCGGAATCGCCACCGCATCGCGCTCAAAACCGAGCACGCTATTGATGCGCTCCCACTGCACGAGCAGCATGGCCGCACTAGTGGCGTTGAATTTTCCAGCATCCATCGCGCGGTTGCTTTCGCGGATGAGATCAAAGAGCTGCCCCATTGCTCCGCTGATGTTCAGATCATCATCCAGCGCGGTGAAGAAACGCTCGGTGTGGGCGGAAAAATCCACCGCGTCTGCGACCGGCGTTGAAGCATCCTTGCTCCGCTCCGTGAGTCGGACCACCCATTCGTCAATCCGTCCGAGCGCACTGCGTGCGCCCGCGAGTCCGTCGAAGGTGAAATTTAGCGGCAGGCGGTAATTCACCGTCAGCAGAGCGTAGCGGATTTCGCGTCCAGACCAGCCCTTCTCGATGAGGTCGCGCAGCGTGTAAAAGTTGCCTGCGCTCTTCGACATCTTCTCACCTTCCACCATGAGATGTGCGCAGTGCAGCCACGTCCGCACGAACTTCCGTCCGGTCACGCATTCGCTCTGCGCGATTTCCGCTTCGTGATGCGGGAAAATATTGTCCACACCGCCGCAGTGAATGTCCAACTCCGGCCCGAGTAGCGCGGTCGCCATCGCGCTGCACTCGATGTGCCAGCCCGGACGCCCCGGCCCCCACGGCGAATCCCAGCGCACGTCGCCGTCGTTTTCATCCCACGCCTTCCACAGCGCAAAATCGCCGATACTTTCCTTTTCGTATTCGTCGCTCTGGATGCGTCCGCTCGGGCGCAATTCTTCGAGATTGAGGTGCGCCAGCTTTCCGTAGTCGGCGAATTTTCCGATGCGGAAATAGAGTGACTTGTCCTCGGCCTGATACGCCACGCCCTTGTCCATGAGCACGCGGATCATCTCGATCATCTGCTCCACATAATCCGTCGCCGCCGGGAAATGCTGCGCGCGCTTGATGCGCAGCGTCGCGAGGTCGTCGAAGAACGCGTCCTTAAATTTTTTCGTGAACTCCGCGAGTCGCACACCGAGCTGGCGGCAGCCGCGGATGGTTTTGTCGTCCACGTCCGTGAGATTCATCACGCGAAGGACGCCGTAGCCGCGAGCTTCCAGATGCCGCTGGAGCAAATCCTCGAAGATGTAAGCGCGGAAATTTCCGATGTGGGCGAAATTATAAACCGTCGGCCCGCACGTGTAGAGCTTCACCGCCGCAGGGTCTTGCGGCGTGAAAGTTTCGAGCTGACGCGTGTAGGTGTCGAAAAATCGGACAGACATTGGACGCAGGTTTTTGCCGCAGTAGGCGCGAGAGGGCAAGGGCGCTGTGTTACTTTGCAGTGAGTCGTTGAATAGCCCGGCGGTGTGGAGCGGCGAGGGGGATTTCGGCGAGCTTCGAAAGCGGGTGCCACGCGTGGTTTTCGCTGAGCGGACTTGGCGCTGGCTGTTTGTAGATCGCGAGCGTCACGCGGTGGTGGGTGAATGGATAATCAAGCGTGAGCAACGGCTCGGCTGGAGGTGCGGCGGGGAGTTGCGGGAGTTTCCAAAGTCCACGCCAACGAGGGCCGGATTGTTGTTCGAGAAGGATGCGGCCTTTCGAGACGATCCATGCGCTGTGCTCGGCGAGCGCGACGGTTTTCCGCCGTTGCTTTTTGTGGGGGAAAGTCTCGGCGTTTCCATTTTTGTAAGCGCGGCAGTGCGTGCGGATGGGACATTTATCGCAGCGCGGTGCGCGTGGTGTGCAGACGAGCGCACCGAGTTCCATCAGCGCGGAGTTGAAAATGCGCGCGCCCTTTTTCGGGACGAGTGATTCGGCGGCGGTCCACAGCGCGTGCTGGCCTGCGGTGGTATCAATCGGCGTAACGAGAGCCATCAGCCGTGCGAGAACGCGGGCGACGTTTGCATCTACGAGCGGCTCCGGCAGCTCGAAGGCGAAGCTCGCAACAGCGCCCGCCGTATATCTCCCGACGCCCGGCAATGCGCGGATGAGCGTCGGGTCGCTTGGCATTTCGCCATCGTGATGCGCGACGACATGACGTGCGGCGCGATGGAGATTGCGGGCGCGGGAGTAGTAGCCGAGTCCCTGCCACACCGCGAGCACCTCGCTCTCGTCGGCTTCCGCGAGTGCAAAAAAATCCGGAAACCGCGCGAGCCAGCGCGCGTAGTAAGGCAGCACCGTGACGACCTGCGTCTGCTGGAGCATCAACTCGGAAACAAAAATAGCGTAGGGATCGCGAGTGCGCCGCCACGGCAGGTCGCGCGCATTTTTCGCAAACCATGCAGTGAGTGCGCGACGGAGTGCCGCAGGGGAGAATGAGAGTTGCGGTGGTTTGCGCGACATGGCAGACGCTCATTGCCGCGCATTGCACGACATTCCAAATCCAAATCCTATTATGCTCACCGACCGCCGCTCATTTTTCATAAAGGAACACGCTGGCATATTGAAGCTCACAGACACCTACGACATCCTCGACCCGGAGACGAAACAGCCGATTGGTATCGCCCGCGAGGAGGTGAGCGGATTGGTGAAGTTCATGCGTCTGCTGATCAACAAGGCGCTCATGCCGACGAAAATTGTGATCCGCGAAGGCGACGGACTGCCGCCGTTGCTCACGATTCGGCGAGGTGTGCATTTTTTCCGTGCGCGCGTGGATGTGCTCGGCACGGACGGGCAACTCATCGGCTATTTCAAGAGCAAGATATTCAGCATCGGCGGCGCTTTTATTGTGCATGACGCAGCGGACAATGAAGTGGCGTTGTTGAAGGGGGATTGGAAAGGCTGGAATTTTAAATTCACAACAAAGGGCGGCGTCGAATTGGGCGTCGTGACCAAGAAGTGGGCAGGCATCGGCAAGGAGCTGTTCACGAGCGCCGACAATTATATGATTTCACTCGCTCCCGATGCGCCCTCCGAAGCCGCCCCGCTGCTGCTCGCCGCCGGGCTGGCAGTGGACATCATTTATAAAGAGCGGAGGTAGAATAGAATCGCGCCGTTGCAGGTGTAAATATAGGTTGCAGTGCTGGTGGGATGGTTCTCTCATAGCTGGACTTTAATCTCGGGAGGTTGTTTTTTATGAAACTAGAAATCGCTACACACCCACGCCGCGCCCGCCGTGGCATCGCACGCACTCGCCGCTACTCAGTCTGCGAACCACTGGAATCCCGCATCGCACCTGCCGCCGTTTCGTGGACTGGAGCTTCGGGAGGAAACTGGAATGTCGCTGGAAATTGGAGTGGCGGTGCGGTGCCGGGTATGGGGGATGATGTGACGATTAATCACGCAGGCGCGACGTTGGTGCTGATTGATAGTGGAGCCTTTGCGGTGAACTCGCTAAATGTGATCGGCGATGATGTGCTGCAAATGACGGGTGGCTCCCTGAGTGTGGCACTGAGCTCGACGATTTCGCATTTGGATGTGAGCAATGCCACGCTGACGGCAACGACGCTGGTGACGTTGACGGGGACGAGTTCGATCTCCGGCGATGCGACGCTGGGGGGGGGACGGTGCGGAATGAGGGCGTGCTCTTGATTGCTGGGGGGCAGCCGAATCTCACAGGCACGTTGCTGGATGCGGGGACGATCACGCAGGGGGATGCGTATTTGGATTTCTACGGGGGCGGGGAAGTGCATGTGCTGGGCGGCGGGCTTTTCGATGTGGCGAATCCGAGTGCTGGCTACCAGTTTCGGAATTACGGTGGGCCGGGAGTGACGGTGGAAAGTGGGGGCGTTTTGCGGCACAGCGGAGCGAGTAGTTTTTTTACGGGCGGCGTGCCGGTGAATGTGACGGGGGGGCTCGTGGATGTTACGGCGAGCGTGTTCCAGATGAATAGCGGCGGCATTTTGACGGATGCGAGTTTTGCGGTTTCGGCGGGCGCGACGCTCTTGCTGGATGGGACGACGCATACGCTGAATGGCACGCTGAGCGGCACTGGTGCTGGCACGGTGCGCTTTGCCACCGGCACGTTGACGGCGGGGACGAATGTGACGCTAAATTTTCCGGCGGGACTTTTTTCGTGGGGAGGGGATGCGACGCTCGCGGGTGCTGTGTTCACGAATACCGGGACGATCCAGATCGCGGATAACGAGCCGAATTTGTATACGCGGCTGAATAATGCGGGGACGATCACACAGGGGAATGCGTATTTGGATTTCTACAGTGGCGGTGAGGTGCATGTGCTGAATGGCGGGCTTTTCGACATCGCCAATACGAGCGACGGCTACCAATTTCGGAACTACGGCGGGCCGGGTTTGACGGTGGAAAACGGCGGCACTTTTCGGCATAGCGGAACCGGCTATTTCCTCACGGGCGGCGTGCCGATTAACATTCTCGGTGGGACGGTGGAGGTGACTGGGAGATCGCTCCAGCTCAATAGCAGCGGGACTTTGACGAATACGAGTTTTGTGGTTTCGGCGGGTAAGACCCTCTATTTGGATGGCGCGGATCTCACGGTGAATGGCACGCTGAGCGGCACTGGTGCTGGCACGGTGCGCTTTGCCACCGGCACGTTGACGGCGGGGACGAATGTGACGCTGAATTTTCCGGCGGGACAGTTTTCGTGGGGCAACGATGCGAATCTCTCGGGCGGGACGTGGACGAATACGGGCGCGATCCAGATCCCGGATGGGCAGCCGAACCTCAATACGCTGCTGATCAATGCGGGGACGATCACCGAGGGCGAGGCGTATTTAGATTTTAACGGGGGCGGTGAAGTGCATGTGCTGAATGGCGGGCTTTTCGACATCACCAATACGGGTGCTGGCTACCAATTTCGGAACTATGGCGGGCCGGGTTTGACGGTGGAAAGTGGTGGCGTTTTGCGCCACAGCGGGAGCGGCTATTTTCTCGCGGGCAGCGTGCCGATTAACATTCACGGCGGGACGGTGGCGATCACGGATAGCTACATTCAGTTCAATACCAGCGGGACTTTGGATAACGCGATTTTTTCGGTGGCGGCGGGTAAAACGTTCTATCTGGATGGCACGAGCCAGACGGTGAACGGCACGCTGACGGGCACGGGTGCAGGCACGGTGCGATTTGGCGCGGGCACGCTGACGGCGGGTGTGAATGCGACACTGAGTTTTTCGACGGGCATTTTTTCGTGGGGTGGGGATGCGAATCTCTCGGGCGGGACGTGGACGAATACGGGCACGATCCAGATCCCGGATGGGCAGCCGAACCTCAACACCGAGCTGGTTAATCTGGGCACGATTACCGAGGGTGATGCTTATTTGGATTTCACCGCAGGTGGTAAATTGCGGATGCTCAATGGCGGTGTTTTCGACACAGCAAATACGGGTGCTGGCTACCAATTCCGCAACTACGGCGGGCCGGGTGTTTTCGTGGAGGACGGTGGCATTTTTCGGCATAGCGGAACCGGCTATTTCTTCACGGGCGGCGTGCCCATCAACGTCACCGGCGGCACGGTGGACGTCACAGAGAGCTACATCCAACTCAACAGTGGCGGTTCGCTCACGAACGCGATTTTCACGGTCGCGGCGGGTAAGACGCTCTACCTCGATGGCACGAGCCTCGCGGTGAATGGCAAGCTCAGCAGCGCGGGCCCAGGCACGGTGCGCTTTGGCGCAGGCACGCTCTCGGCGGGCGCGGATGCGGCGCTGAATTTTGATCCCGGCATTTTTTCGTGGGGCGGGGATGCGAATCTATCGGGCGGGACGTGGACGAATCTCGGCACGATCCAGATTGACGACAGTCAGCCAAATCTCAACACGCTGCTGCTCAACAAGGGCGTGATCGTGAATGGCACTGCGTATCTCGATTTCACCTCGGCGAATGCGGAGTTGCGGGTGCAGGACGGCGGTCTTTTCCACACCGTGAATAGCGCCAATGGCTACCAATTTCGCAATTACGCGGGTGTGGGGCTGGTGGTGGAGACGGGCGGAATTTTCCGCCACAGCGGCTCCGGGCAGTTCTTCACGGGCGGCGTTCCGTTTTCAAATCTCGGCACCGTGGAAGTCGAGAGCGGCTCGCTCGTGCTCTCCGCCGTGGCGCAAATCTCCGGCAGCACGCTCGCCGGCGGGACGTGGGATGTGGCGGCGGGCGCGACGCTGGACCTCAGCTCACCCACGCTCACGACGAACGCGGGAACGATCCGCCTGCATGGCAATGCGAACTTCGTGGGTCTCGGCACCACGCTCTCGCAAAACAGCGGCACGTTGGAATTCCTCGACGGCGCATCGCGCGGCTTCACTGCGAATTTTACGAACTCCGGTTTGCTCCGCATCGGCGCGAGCACGACAGTCACGGCGGGCGCTGGTTTTACGAATACGGCCAGCGGTGAGGTGCTCTTCGTCATTGGCGGCACGCCTGCGACCGGGGCGTTTGGAAAATTAAACATCTCCGGCGTTGCGACGCTCGCGGGCACGGCGGGCGTGGAGCTGGCAAATGGCTACGGGCCGCTCACGGGGCAGCAATTCACGCTGATGACGTTCACCTCGCGCACTGGATTTTTTGCCGAATACGACCAACCGCGTATCGGGCGTGTGACGGCCTTCGATCCCGTGCTCGGCGATACGAACCTCGTTCTCACCGCGCTCATCGATGCAAGCGATCTCACGACGACGGCAGTCACCAGCGGTGCGAGCGGCACGGCGGGGCAGAATTTTACCGTGAACTATACGATCGAAAACACGAGCGACGCCATCACGCTGGCAAGCTCGTGGACGGACTCGGTCTATCTCTCGTTGGACGGCACTTTCGATGCGAGCGACAAGCTCATCGGGCGCGTGACGCACACCGGAGCGCTCGCCGGGCACACGAGTTACAACGGCTCACTCACTGCTCCGCTGCCGGGAGCAGTGGACGGGTATTATCACGTCATCGTCATCGCCGACAGTCGCGGTAATGTGCCTGACCGTGACCGCACGAATAACACCGGGGCGAGTGCCGCGACCTTTTCGTTGAGCGTGCCCGCGCTCACGCCGGACGTGGCTCTCAATGGCACCATCGCCGCCGGGCAGGACTTGTATTTCCGTGTGGACTTGCCGACGGGACAGACGCCAAATTTTCACGCACTCTACGCGCTAGCAGGCGAGGCTGAGCTTTATATCCAGCGGAATGATGTGCCTACGTTGGCGACTTTTGACGCGAAGGATTTTTCACTCAGCCAGACTTCGGCGGACATTACGCGCTACGACGGCGGCTTTGGCACATTTTACGTCCTGCTACACGGGCGCGAAGCGGCGGCGGGCGGGCAAAATTTCACACTCACTGCGAAGGGGCTGCCATTTGGCGCGGCGGCTCTTTCGCTGAATCACGGCTCCGATCTCGGGAGCGTCACCACGATTATCCGGGGCTCGCTTTTCACTCCGTCAACGACTTTCAGTCTCGTCTCCGGAGGCACCGTGCAGCCCGCGAGCAGCGTCACTTTTGTGGATGGTGCCACGGCATGGGTGACGTTCGATTTGCACAGTCTCGGCCTCGGCAGCTACGACGTTCGCGCCAGCGACGGCGCGACACAGGCCACGCTGCCCGGCGCTTTCACGGTGAATCACGGTGAATCACGGTAAGGCGGGCACATTCAGCTACAATCTCGTTGTGCCCAACGTGGGTCGCCCGCCATTCCGTGGTGTGAGTGCGGTGATTGAATACTCGAACACGGGAGAGACGGACATCCCGGCGCAGTTTCTCACGCTGATGAGCGACAATGCCAAGTTCCGCCTGACGACGGACGAGGGTTTTGAAAACGACATCTTCGAGGTGATGGCGATCAGCTCCGATGGCCCGGCGGGCATTCTCGCTCCGGGTGCGCACGGGCGCATCGAAGTGCTCTACGAGCCCATCCGCGTGGGCCCGCATTTTTACTCGCACTTCGATCTCTTCCCCGTGGGTTCGACGAATGACTTGTTGGACTGGGACGCCCAGAGCCAGACATTGCGCCCGGTGCGGATGGGCGCAGATGCGTGGGCGGGGACGTTTGCCAATTTTAAAACGCAAGTCGGCACGAACACCGCCTCGCTGCGCGACGTGCTCGCGGCGGATGCGACGCACCTCAGCCTGCTCGGGCAGCGCGTGGCGAAAGTGGACACGCTCATTCACTACGAACTGCTCAAGGCTTCCGACTATGGCAACATCACCGACCGCAATGCACTCGGCATTTACGGTCGCGGCAGCGCGGGCTAGATGGAAATGCTCGTGACACTCGACACGGCAGGCAATGCCGCCGTGCAAATTGGCAACGACTACCGGCCCTTCATCCACAATGCCAATGGCAGTTTCTCCGGCGTGGCTGGTGAAAGCGGAGTGCTTGTGCGCGGGAACGACGGTTCTTTCACGCTGACGGAACGCGATGGGACAGTGACGAAATTCCGTTCTGGCGACTTGCGGTTGGACTATGTGGAGGCTGCGAATGGCGAACGCACCACGGCGGGCTATGACGTGAGCGGACGTGTGACTTCCCTCACGCAGACGAACGGCGACAGTGTGGCTTTTGCCTACAACGCGCAGGGCCGCATCACGCAGGAGACCGATGTTGTCGGACGTGTGACGAACTACACCTACGATGCGGCGGGCGAACATTTACTGAGCATTTCGGATTTGAACGGCACAACGAGCTACACCTACGTGACCGGCAGCACTGCGCAGCGGAACCACGCCATCGCCTCGGTGACCTATCCCGACGGCACCCACGATTTCCTGACCTACGACGCGCGCGGTCGCCTGAGCCACACGGAACGCGACGGCGGCGCACAGGCGGTGAATTACACCTACGACAGCACTGGCACAGCCACGGAGACGAACGCGCTGTCGCAGAGCACGCGCTATTCTTACGATCTCAATGGCAACGTCGCCCGCATTGTGGATCCGCTCGGGCGCACGTTCAGTCAGTTCTACAGTATCGGTGACCGTCTGCTCTCCAGCACCGGTGCGGACGGTGCGGTGACTCGCGCTCTTTACAATGGTGACGACATCACAGGAACCGTGGACGCGCTCGGCCACCGCGTCGCGTTCGACATAGGCGGTGGTCCACAGCGGCTCCTCGGCATCGCGGATGCACGCGGATACTCCACACATTTTGCCTACGACGTTCATGGCAACGAGACTCTGCAAACGCGCCCGGACAACACGACCCTCGCCAAGACCTATGACTCGCAAGGTCGCCTCGCCACACTGCGCGACGAACTCGGCGGGCTCACGTCTTTCACCTACGACACGCATGACCTGCTCACGAGCAAGACGCTGCCGGATGGCTCGCACGTGGACTACACCTACGACGCGCATCACAACATCCTCTCCGCTGCACACGTCGTCGGCGCATCCACGACCACCACGAGCTACACTTACGACGCGAATGATCACGTTACGAAGGTCACTTACCCATCGGGAAAATTCATCACCTACGCCTACGACTCAGCAGGCCGTCGCACCGAGACGACCGATCAGGACGGCTTCAAGCAACGCTACAGCTACGATGCACTGGGCCGACTCGCCCGCGTGAGCGATACGAGCGACACGACCATCGTCACCTACGCCTACGACGCGCTGGGCCGCCTCAGCACGGAAACACAGGGCAACGGCACCACCACCACCTACGCCTACAACGCCGCCGGGCAGTCCACGTCTATCGTCCACGCCGCGCCGGGCGGAGGTGTCACCGAGAGCTTCACCTACAGCTACGACAAAGCCGGGCGCATCGTGAGCGCTCAATCGCAAGCCGGCCTCACGACTTACGGCTATGACGCCACCGGTCAGCTCACGAATGTCTCGCTGCCGAATGGCACCACACTCACCTACGCCTACGATGCGGCGGGAAATCGCACGACTTCCAGCGTGAATGGCACGCCTACAAATTACACGAGTAACAACGTCAACGAAGTCCTCACCGCTGGCACCACGACCTACGCCTACGATGCGCGTGGGAGCATGATTTCAAAAACCACGCCCGGCGGAACCACGCACTACACCTACGATACGGAGGGTCGCCTTGTGAGTGTGATCTCGCCCACTGGCACGCTCGGCTACGAATACGACGCGAACGGCACGCGCATCGCCGAGACGCGCGACGGCGTGCGCACCGAGTTGCTGCAAGACACGCTTGGCGGCGTCTTCGCCGAATACAACGCGGGCGGCGCACTCGTCGCCCACTATACGAACGGTCTCGGCCTCGAATCTCGCATCGCAGCGGCTGGCGATTCGGCGTATTACAACTTCGACTTTACCGGCAACGCCGTGGAACTCACCGGCAATGGCGGCGCGGTGCTGAACGAATACAGTTACACGCCATTTGGCGACAAAACCGTGAGCAGTGAGACGGTCGCCAATCGTTTTACCTACGGTGGAAAATTCGGCGTCCTCGATGCGGGCAGCGGCCTCTACGTGATGGGCAGCCGCAGCTACGACGCTTCGCTGGGCCGCTTCCAGCAAAACGATCCCGCGCGCTTCCTCTCCGGCGGTCAGAACTTCTACCGCTACGCAGCAAACTCGCCCGTGATGACGAGCGACCCGAGCGGACTGGATGAATTCGGCGTCTATGTCGGTGCAGGAGCCGAGGCATTCACTCCCATCGGCGGCGTCTCGCTTTCCGGCGGCCTCTACATCGGCAATCAAAGCAACCCTGGCGACAGCTGGCTCACTACGCTTGGCAATACGATCCTCGATTCCGGCCTCTACGTCAGCCCGGCCTATGGCAACGGTGCCTCCCTTGGCGCTGGATTCCAAGCTGGCGGCAGCACTTCATTTGAGGGGCACTCGACGAATGTCACTGCTGGCCTTGGTCCAGTTTCAGCCTCCGCAACTATTGATCCAAACACCGGTGACTTCACTGGCGCGAGCGGTTCCTTCGGGCCGAAGTTAAAAATCCCCACTCCTCCCGGTAATGCTTCAAAAACGGAATCCTACACCTTCAAGCTCAGCCTGCGAAACGTCGGGAAGCTCGGCGAATTTGCACTACAAAAAGCGGGCATCCTCGACACACCGCGCGACCCGAACAGCGAAGTCGGCGGGCCGAACGATCCGAGCTTTGGACGCCAGACACGCATCAACGCCAACAAACCCGAGGCGAAGGATTTTCTCAAAAATACCAACTCTCACGAGCCGCCCACGCCTCAGGAACTCCAGCAACTCGCCAAGCACCTCGGTGACAAGGCGCGCCTCGACCAGTGGTTGAAAGACCACGAGGAATGGGCGCTGCACGATGGCCGCCCGCAGACAGAACCACCCATGCCGATTTGGCTCCAGAAGATCATGGAAACCGTCACACCGGGCGATCCCAACAATATTCTCGCGCCGCATGGATTCGGTGCGGATGTGCTTTCGGACGTGACCACGCAGCCCGTGCGTTTCGATGGTTTCCTCGGCGCAAATGCAGGTGCCTACGGCTTCACGATCCTCTTTGAAAACAAGCCGGACGCCAGCGCGCCAGCGCAAGTGGTGACGATCACGCAGACGCTCGACAGCGATCTCGATTTCACATCGTTCAACTTCGGCACATTCGGCTGGGGCGATACAAAAGTGACAGACGCCGACGGCGGGCAGACATTCCACCAGCGTGTGGATCAGCGCGCCAGTCTCGGCATCTACGTGGACGTGGACGCGACCTTCAACACGATCACCGGCGCGCTGAGCGTGACCTATACTTCGATTGATCCGGCGACTGGTGACATTCCACTCGACCCGTTCAGCGGCTTCCTTCCTGCGAATATCACAAGCCCGCAGGGAGACGGTTACCTCACTTATTCCGTGCTGCCAAAATCCACTCTCATCAGCGGCGCGCGCATAGATGCACAGGCGACCATCGTCTTCGACACCGAGGCCGCGATCAACACGCCGGCCGTCCATAACACGATTGATTCACTCGCTCCCACGAGCGCCATTACCGCCTTTGCGGGCGGCACAGCCAGCACCACCAGTCGCACAAGTTTCGCAGTGCACTGGACGAGCGCCGACGAGATGAATGGCTCCGGGCTTTCCGATACGAACATCCTCTACCGCGACAACGATGGCCCGCTGCTCATGTTCCTCGCGAACTCCACGCTGAGTGGCGCGCGTTTCACCGGCGAAGTCGGACACACCTACAAATTCTTCAGTGCTGCGAACGACAACGCGGGTAACACTGAAACCCTCGGCGCGCTGCCCGACGCCACCATCACCGTCGTTGCGCCCACGCTCATCTCGAACAAGGATGGTGCGAAGTTGCGCGTCTTCACCGACGAAGACGGCGACACCTACACCATCGCGCTCACCGGCCCCGGCACGCTCAACGTCTCGTTGCTCGATCCCGACAACGATGGCAAAGGAACGATTGATCAGATTTTCCTCACCGGCTCGACGAAGGCTTCAAAAGTCACCGTTGCAGTGAAACGCGCGAAGGACGGCCCCGATGCAGACAAGCTTCCGGATGGCGACGGCATCGTGAGCATCGGCGACATTCATGTGACCGGTGATCTCGGCTCATTCACCGCGAAGGCGAGCGACCTCACCGTGAATGGGATCGTCGCCAGCGGCATGGTGGGCACTGTGAGCGTGCGCGATATTGTGCCCGCCGATGCGATTGTCGCTGTGCCCGGAATCACAGCGGGCGGCACTGCCCTTGGAAAAACCAAACTCAATCTCACCGCACGCAACATCGCGGATGATGCTGTTTTCACACTCGGCGCACCCATCGTATCGGTGCTCGCCGCGAGCATCGGTGACGCGAGCATCACAGCCCCAGTGCTCGGCATGCTCAAGACGACGGCTGGTGCGATGGACGCGGATTTGACCATCGCAGGAGCCGTCGGCCCCGTGACGGTAAAAGGCGGCGTGAATCCCAGCCAGTGGAGCGTCGGCAGCATCGGCGCGGTAATCATCGGCGGCGGGCTGGAGGGTGACATTGATGCCACTGGAAAAATCACCAGCGTCACCGTCAAGAACGGCGCGCTCAACGGCCAGCTCACAGGCACCACCATCGGCGCGATCAAAATTACGGGTGGCGGATTCGGCGGATTCATCGGGAGCAGCGCGGCAGTCGGTAAAATGAAAGGCCTTGCCTCACTCGCCATTACCGGCGGCAGCCTTGCTGGTAGCGTGGTCGTTACTGGCAACGTCGGCGACATCACGGTGAAGGAAAATAAACTCGGCACAGGCGGCGCAATCAGTGGCGCAATCACTGGGCGCAGCTTCGGTGCGGTCACGCTCGTTGGTGGAGATTTCTCCGGCAGCATCACCGCCACGGGTGCAGCCGCTGCGCTCGGTAAAGTCGCCGCGCTCAATGCACTTGCAGTCACGGGCGGCAGCCTCATCGGCGATGTGACATTGCTCGGCGCGCTCGGCGCAGTAGGGGTGAAAGCCGACAAGGCTGGAAATGGCGGATCGATCCAGAACGCACTAATCACCGCATCGAAAATCGCCGTGCTAGCCGTGGCTAGGGACGTGAGCAATTCGCTCATCCTCGCCGGTGCCAGCCTCGGTGCGGACGCTGCACTTGGCGGAACCGGTGCGAACACCGACACATTCGCCGCAGGCAGCATCGGCCCCGTGAGCATTGGTCGCGATGTCATCGCCAGCACCATCGCGGCGGGCCTCTCCACGACGAATGCGATACTCAAAGACAACGACGACACGCTGCTCGGAATCACGCCTACGATTACTAGCAAAATTGCCTCGCTGATTGTGAAAGGCAGCGCCGACGGGGCCAGCTACTTCGCCACGGGCAAGTTCACAGCGAAACCAAAAATCGGCGCAGCATTCCCGAACGTGACAACCGACGGACGATTCAAAGTCGCATAGCAGCGCTTTTCCATTTCCTCAAAGGCGTCGGCTCGCGCAGAGTGCGGCACTTTCATGCCGAAGAAAAAAGACGAAGACGCCGGGCCGAAACCGATCACGATTCACACGTGCGCGCTGACTTTGCCGCAGGCTCAGAAACTTCGCGCGGTGTTGAGCGAGACGGGATGGAAGTTCGATGTGCGGCCTTACATGATTTTCTTTGCGCAGAAGGATAAACTGACGGTCGCGGTGTATGAGAAGGGGCCGAAGGTGGTCGTGCAGGGGCGGGGGACGCAGGAGTTTGTGCAGTTCACGCTGGAGCCGGAGGTGCTAGGGGAGGCGCGGCTGGGCTACGAGGAGGTGAACAACCCGGAAATGTTCGAGCCACACATCGGTGTGGATGAAAGCGGGAAGGGGGATTTTTTCGGGCCGCTGGTGATTGCGGGTTGCTACACGGAGCCGGAAAGCACGCGGGCGCTGATGGAGGCGGGCATCATGGACAGCAAGCGCATCACGAGCGACGCGCGCATCCGCGAGTTGAGCCGGGTGATTCGCTCGACGCGCGGCGCTGCGTTTTCGAGCATCACGCTCGCGCCGGAGAAATACAACGCGCTCTACAAAAAGTTCGGCAACCTCAACCGGATGCTCGGATGGGGACACGCGAAAGTGATCGAGCATTTGCTGGATCAGCGTCCCGATTGCCCGCGCGCGCTGAGCGATAAATTTGCGGACGCATCGTTGATTCGCCGCGCATTTTCTGAAAAAGGAAAGGCCATCCAGCTCGATGCGCGCACGAAGGCGGAGAGCGATGTGGCGGTGGCTGCGGCGTCCATCCTTGCGCGGGAGCGGTTCATTGACTGGCTGCGTGCTGCGGGGAATGACATCGGAGCGGAGCTTCAGCGCGGTGTGTCGCCAGCGGTGAAGACGACAGCTCGCGAACTCGTCGCCAAGCATGGCCCGGAGGTGCTCATGCGCGTAGCCAAGGTGCATTTCAAAACCGCGCACGAGATCGCCCCCGACCACTACGAATACGTGGAGAAACCATTCTTCCGCCGGACGAAAAAGTCGGAGGAGTGAGCGGGATGCTCAAGCGCGGACGACTCGCCAGCGGGTGAAACATTCGTCGCCGACGGGGAGCATTTCTGTGAGGCGGAGTTGTGTGCTGCGCGGGAGGAATTCGCCGGCGATTCCGGTGAGTGTGGGTGCTTTGGTTCCGCCGAAAATGCGCGGGCAGAGTGTGACGTGGAGTTCGTCCACGAGATCGGCGACGAGCAATGCGCGCAGGAGCGTGCCGCCGCCTTCGCAGACGAGGCGTTTGATGCCGTAGTCTTCGCGGAGCGTGGCGAGTGCGGCAGAAAGGTTCACTTTCTCGGCGAGGTGGAGGTAGAGGTCGCAGAGGCCGGTGAGCGCGGTGCAGTTGCGCGTGGTGATTTTCCGCGTGGTGAAGACGACGGGCATTGGCAGGCCGGATGTGAAAAATGGTGCGCGTGCGTCGAGGCGGCCGGTGTTGCTGACGATGACTCGCAGCGGCCATGCGGCCTTGCGTCGTTTTTCGCGTGCGGCACGAAGGTCGGCGGGGATGCCGAGTTTCATCGAATCGGCGGAGAGTGTGCGTGCGCCGACGAGGATGGCGTCGCATCCGGAACGGATTTCGAGGAGGCGGCGTTTGTCGCGCGGGCTGGAGAAAGTCGCGGGCGTGAGGTTGCGCGTGGAGATGCGTCCGTCGGCGGTGATGGCGAAGTTTGCGGTGACGAAAGGGCGGGGGAGCACTGCGGTTGCGGATTGGGAAGATTTCGCGGGCATCAGCGTGAGAGTGTGTTTTTTGAAACAGCGAGTTCTGCAATGCGCTGCTGACGGCTCGGGCGGTAAAACAAATAAAAGAAGCCGCCGATGACACCCCAGAATGCGATGCAGAAATAGCCGAGCATGGAAATGGACGGCGCGATTCCGTCGGAGAGATCGGCGAGGCGCGTGAGGATGTCGTCGAATGCTTTTTCGCGTGTGCCGAGTCCGCCGGGGGTGATGGGAAGTGCGGCGACGGTTTCGATGATGGGGAGCGCCGAGTAGAGTTCTATGGCCGTGGGCTTGCGCGGGCCGGATGAATCTATCGAGCGCGCGGCGCACCAGAACGTCGTGTAGTGCGCGCAGTGTGCGCAGATGGAAATGATGATGGCTGCCAGCGTGGCCAGCCATGCACGACCGTAGAGCGAATACGCGCCGGAGACACTGGCGAGGAAATTGCGCCCCGGCATTTTTTCCGGCAGGCGATGCACGAGACGTGCGGCGGAGACGATGCCCGCGAGCAGCATTCCCGAGACACACACGCCGAGGATGCCGAGTCCGGTGAGGACGAAATTTTTGCTGAGCGGATCGGACGTGAGCCAGTCCCAGCGCAGCGCGGTGACGGTGCCCGTGAGCACCGCGACACCAAGCAGGCCGAGCAACCGATCCATCACCACACTGAGCGCGGCGGAGGTGCGCCGACCTATGGGCGCTTCCTTTAAAAGATAGTAGCCTTTCACCAAATCGCCGCCGGTGCCGCCGGGGATGAAGAGCGAGAAGAAAAGCCCCACCATCAGCAGCCCGTAAAGCCGCCACCACGAGATGCGGATACCCTGCACGCGCAGCAGGATTTGCCAGCGGATGCCCGCGAGAATTTCAAAAACCCCATACGCCGCCACGCCGCCCGCGAGCCACAGATAGTCGGCGTGTTCGACCGCATTTCGGAGTGCCTGCTGTTTCGACGGATCGTGAAACACCCACCACAGCAATGCCGCGGTGGCTGCGAATTGAAATAGCCACAGAAAGGCGCGTCTCACAGAAGGGAAAGCGCATGATTCCGAACGCGGCGGAGTATTCCATGCACAAAGCTGACAATTCTTGAAGAAGGCATCCGTCCACCCATAGCGCAGATTTTGAAAATGTGACACGCAATCTCTTTCGCCGCCCTCGTCATCGCTGGAAAAAACAAAGCCGCACAGCGCGAGCCGTGCGGCTTGGTGAATTGCGGGCGGTGGGATCGCAGACGGAGCTTCCTCCGCCGTTCACATGCACATGTGGATGACGGGGTCACTCCAGCCGCTCTGGCCGGTGCTTCCGCCGATGGCGCTGACTTGCACCATGTAGGTCGTGCCGGGCGTCAAGTCCTCCACGATCATCTGGCGCGAGTCGGTGAAAACACCTGCGATTTGGAACGGGCCTGTCGCACCGCCGGGGGCGACTATGGCGATGCGCACTTCGTAACTCTTCGCGTTTTTCACCGGCGTCACTTTCACGATGAGCTGGCCGGAGTTTCCGTTCACGATTTCCTTGATGAGCGGAGTGACCAGCGGCTCGCGTGTGCGGCTCGTGCTCACCGCCTCGAAGCCACTGGAAAGCAGCTTGGCGAGGTCGTTGGCGCAGTTGTCCTGCACGTAGCTGGCGAGCTGGCGAAGCACTACGAGGAGCGCCTCCCGCTTGTTGTTCTTTTCCGCTGTCGCCGCCGTGCCTCCCTGTGCCATGTCAGCCATGGCTTGCAGGAATTCATTGCGGGCGGCTGCCAGCGTGGTGGATGGGAAGGGCACCGAACTGAAATTCGGATTCCCCCATAGATTATCGAGGACATCACCTGCGACGCCCTCGACGATGTGGTCTGATGCTTCGGCAAAGCCGAGCGAGACCCTTAACTGTGCTGCATTTGGTTTCATGTTTTTGGGTTTCTATGTTGTGTTTTTCTCGAACTGTCCGCAGGGAGCCGGGAAACCCGACCCCCACCGGCGCAAAGCGTTCACCTCACAAAAAGTCGCCCTTTCCTCCCGCTGGGACGCGCCCTCCATCGCCATCGTGAAAGCCTCCCGAGCCATCTTGGAACCTTCCGCAGCCTTGGAGGAACATTCCTTGTGCAAAGAGGAATGTTCCAAACGCGAAAAGGAATGTTCCTTCCTCAAAGAGGAATGTTCCAAATGCAGAAAGGAATGTTCCTTCTTCAAAGAGGAATGTTCCAAACGCAAAAAGGAATGTTCCTTCTTCAAAGAGGAATGTTCCTCCGACGCTACGGAAACCCCGCCCAACAGAGAAGAACCCGCCTTTTCCCCGAAAAAACCCTTCGCCCGACCTGCCAAACCTACCGCCCCCGGCAACGCTCCCACATCCTCAGCGCCAAAGCCTGCCCCGACGGGGCCGTGATGAACAGGGTTTCGTATTCATGGCTCCAACATCCGCCCACTCACCCCATAAGCAAATGAAAAGCCTGTTATAAGCAAGAACGCCTCAACCCGAACGCCGAAAATGAGTCCCTGAGGATGCGCAATGACACGCACCATTCGCCCAATGAGCCCCAACGGAACTGCCCGAAATCAGGGTAATTATATACTTAAAACACACATGGAAACAACAGAGATAGAAACCCGTGACGGGGCGGAGTGGTTAAAAATGTGGAATGATTCCATAAATTTTGATTTCCAAGGCTGCTGCCCGCCCTGTATTTTGTCGCTGTATGGCATGGGCAGTCCCTCGGTATTCAAAAACCCAAGTAGATAGGGCAGGCAGCGATCTCGTGTCCGAGGACATGGGCTCCATGCTCCAATCTCTTGAAATCATCGGGAACTGGCGATCTGCCCACAATTACCCTCTGAACATATTTCAAGATAGTTTGCGAAAGCGGGCGCGAATTATTGATCCCGAGTGCATTATTGCTCAACGGATAAAGAGGCTATCTTCTATCACGGCAAAACTTGAGAGATTCCCCTCTATGCGACTTTCCATGATGCAGGACATAGGAGGATGCCGCGCTGTAATGAGAGGAGTTTCAGAGGTCGAAATCCTTGCGAAAAAGTTTCTTTCGAGTCGAATTCGTCACAAGCTTTCAAATTGCGATGATTACATAAAATCGCCCAAGTCTTCTGGCTACCGTGGCGTCCATTTAGTTTATCGCTACATCAGTGAGCGAAAAACTACCTACAATGGCCTATAAATCGAAGTGCAGCTCAGATCGCAAATGCAGCACGTTTGGGCAACCGCAGTAGAAACGGTGGGAACATTCATTCGGCAGGCGTTGAAATCGAGCCAAGGTGAAAGAGATTGGCTGAGGTTTTTTGCGCTAATGTCGGGAGTGCTGGCTCATATTGAAAACACACCCAAAGTCCCCGGCATTCCTGATAACATAGATGACATCAGAAAAGAGGTAAGACAGTATGCACAATCGCTAGACGTTCGGTCCAGATTACAAACATACGGATCGGCATTGCAGCAACTTGATACAGCGCCCCCAAATGCTCATTACTTTTTGATGGTTTTGGATGCTGCAAATAAAACCATCAAAATTACTGGCTATCCTTCAAAACTTCTAGATCGGGCATCTCAAGACTACTTGGAAATCGAGGAGAAGATTCGTGGTGACAATAAAGACGCTGTGCTTGTTTCGGTAGAATCAGTCGCCGCTCTTAGGGCCGCGTATCCAAACTATTTTTTAGATACCAACAAATTCGCCGGATATGTGACGCGCGTTGTTGGGGACGAATATATCTAGCCCTTTTCCTCGTCGCCCTCTGTTTTTTATACTCTTCCTCCTGCCGAAAGATTTCCTCTTTTGATGTCGTTAGGAAGTAGGGACTGACAAGAATGGCACTCTTTTCTATTGAGTGCCATTCCTAGATGCCCCTATTTCCACACCATTAAGTTAAGAATACTCTATCTATTTCCTTTTGCCCTATTGTGTGTTTTGCACAACATTTCGCAGTTTTTGACATTTGTCGCACCGCCCTTGCTCCACGCAGCTACATGGTCGGCATCCATTTCGGCAAGCTTCCATATCTTTGTTTTATTGGCGTCATGCCCGAGGGCACAAAGCGGACAGTTTGATTCATCTTTTGATTCAGCCTTTTTAGACTGGGTTGCAAAAACGGATTTTTTCGTAGCCTCATCAAAGACTCGGACATCCAGCAATTTTGTATCCTTAGATCCCCCGAGAATATATTCGTAAATGCCCCTGCGGTTTTTGACGTAGGAATCGCAGTAGAGCTTTTGCACGTCCGCTAATACCTTTGCGGGATTGTAGGCTTTCGTGTGGTATTCTTCGTAAAGCCGACCCCACTCCAGACCGCACATCTCGCTTTCAGCATCGGGAAACACGCTCTCAATCCAGTCAATGACGGTGTTGAAATAGGTTTTAAGCTCTTTGATGTTTTTATCTTTGCGATGCTTGCTCATGTAATCGCTGATATTGCCTTGGCTCACCCAATCCAAAGCCCGTTCCAAAAAATCCTGTCGATTAGCGCTGCCACGAATAAAGGCGCTCCATTTCTGGATGTTGGCATTTTGACTGTTGCTGAACTCTGCCTTGCCCAGCGTCACAAACGGACCAGAATAGATTGCGTTTAGCAATTCCTGCTCATTGAGCGGAACCCCGGCAATGTTGATGGTTTTGAACCATTGCTTGATTTCGGTTTCCTCGCCTTCGCATTCATAAATAGTCAGCTTTGTTTCCAATATCTTGGCTATCTTATCTTTTGCCATGCCGCCGAAATATTGCTCATTCCCGTCGTCATCTTTGATGGCAAATTTTCCAGTCACAAAACGACCAAGGCTGGTGATGCGCTGTTGCCCGTCTAATACTTCGAGGCTGCCATCGTTCAACTTGTTAAAATATATCAACCCAAGCGGATAGCCTTTGAGGGCTGATTCAATGACCGCAGTCTCTCTTTTGCCGCCGTCGGAAGCATAGATATAGTTGCGCTGATACTCCGGCTGTATAGTCAGCTTTCCAGACAAACCGAAAAGCCCTTTGCCTTCCAGTTCGTTGTAAACAAACCCGTCGCAAATTGCTTTGACTGTGATGTCGATTTTTAAAGTTGGTGTCATTTGGTGGGTTTTTTGTGTTTAATAAAAATGCGCTTATACGCCATCTTGGCTACGTTATTCTCATAAATACCGGCCGTTGGATTACCTTCCTTATATGCCCCCGTGCCGCCCGCTGCGTAATAATCAACGACGAATTTCTTTGTTAACCCCGGAGTCGTTTTGAATTTATCATCAACTAGACCATTATCGCTGGTTCCCAAAATTTCGAACTGATCAGGATTATATTTATCCAAAAAACTGACTGGCACGCCCATGGCTCCGCTATAGTCGCTCGGGATCGCATCTGTAAATGGCACTTCTATGGCATCGTAATTGTCGTATTTGGAATACTTTGTTTTACCTTTAATTTCTTTGTGCTTACTGTATTTCAAATTCTCCTTCATCGTCATTAGTGGTAATGGCTGATGACGGCGTCCGTGGTCGAGATTGGTGAGCCAAATTGATGGTGATCGTAAGTATGCAACACCATCGACGATTCGTGTTGCGGTCTTTGGCATTTTCGTAGGTTCGACTTTTTCCGGCGATATAAATAACAAGTCCTTATTGAAGCTTGTTGTGCCAACCCACATCCTGTTCGATTTAATTAACGGAAAGGTTTCCTTGTAAGTGATGGCATTCTTGTTGCCGATAATCACAAACTTTTTGTTGTAATCAAAAAGCTGCTTAACGTATTCGCGGAACAAGGAGAATGGCGGATTTGTTACCACGATGTCAGTTTGCTTGAGCAGACTTATACATTCATCACTGCGGAAGTCGCCGTCGCCATCAAGTGGCGTCCATTCGTTGTTTTTGTTTGCCTTTAACTTCTTGGCCACAGCCATCAAGTTGAACTCGCTTTCGCTGCCAATTTTATGCACTTCATTGATGAGGAATTTATTGGCACTTATTTTAGGGCGGCCTTTTGAATTTGGGAGAGTTTGGTCATCGCCATACAACTCCAGTTGTGTGTTGGCTACCGGTGAGGGTTTGTAACTGGTCGTGATGAGCTGTTTCAATCCAAGCTTGTTGAAGTTGAGCACAAAATATCGAAAAAAATTGCTCTCATAAGGATCGTCGCAATTACAATAAACCACCTTGCCGCGAAATGCATCGGCGTCGAATTCAAGATATGCCTCAATCTCTTTCTGAATATCGGCGTATTGCGTGTAAAACTCATCGTTTTTTGCCCTTTTGGCACTTGTTAGATTTCTGTTCGCCATATTTTAAGTTGGTTAAAGATGTTATTCATTGCTCCGGTTGGGGAGGATATAGTGAGTGCCGCTGGCGTGGCCCTTGCGCACCAAAATCTTCTCCTGAATGGCGCGGTTAAAGAAGATGATTGCCTGATCGTATTCGATGCCGGTGATTTCGCGCAGTTTTGAGTTTCGGATCGATGGATTTGTTTTCAGAAAGACAAGCGCGGCACCAATACAGCGCCTGAACGTTTCCTCGGATGAAGAAGGGTCAGTCAGATTTTTTGCATTTTGCATGGGTAATGGTGTCCTTTCTGAGGTCGCGAAATGTATCTTGGCATCACCTGCGTGGAGGCCAGAGGAGTGGGGATTCGCTCGTTTGCACGCGCCCTGTTCGTGGGTGTAAAATACTCATAGAATTAGTTTATAATCCTCCGTCTTTGCTCCCCTCTTGGCGAGTGTAAATTGGGAGAGCAAGGCTGTCCCTGTTGTCTCTTCATAACACTACAAAGACCGGAGCGCGGTCGTTGCCGAGGCGGGCGAGTTGGTCGGGGGTGGCGGGTTGGGTGAGGACTTTGAGCAGGCGGTAGTCTTTTCCGGGCGGGATGGGAAGGAGGAGGCCTTCGAGGGCGGTGCCAGCGGGGACTTGCTCCCAGTTTTGCTGTCCGGTGGTTTTGTCCTTTTCCCCAAAGCTGGAGATGTCGGGGATGAGGACGGGCTCGGCTTGTTCGCGGCGGAGCCAGTAGTTGCGGCTTTCGCTGCGGGCGGGGCCGCCGAAGATGGCGTGCTCAAAGGGCACGTCGAA
>CAIYUV010000111.1 GCA_903929475.1 uncultured Spartobacteria bacterium | reverse complement strand
CGCCCAGTGGAAGTTGGACTATTGGGACATGGTTTGCCTGAAAACAGAGGTAACACGTCTCATCGCAGAAATCCCGGATGAACCGGACCCCAACGAGTAATCCAGGATGATTCTATTTCGTGCCAATGGCCGTCGTTTTGATGAGGTGCTGGATCAATTCATCCAGGGCGGGGCGGGTGGCGGCGTTGCGTGCGCTCCAAGCGAGGCAGAGTGTGTAGCGCTTGGGCAGCGGAAATCGGTGAAAGTCCGTGTGCTTCAAGAACGGCAGCGCAATGTCGGGGAGCACCGCTGCGCACATTCCCGATTGCAGCACCTGTGCGGACTGCAAGTAGGATGAGCAGCCTACGGCGACGTTCATTTGGACACGGGCTTTTGCGGCCATGGCATCCACCAGGCCCCGTAGATGACCACCCACGGGCAGTGCCATCGGGATGGTGCCCAGGACCGCCTCGATGTTTTTGGGCTCCGTTTTTGCAAGCGACTTTGGAACCAGCAGTATGTGGCCGATTTCACCGAGGACTTTATCTTTGAGCCCGGGCCCGAGCGCATCCTTGCGAACAAAACCAATGTCATAGATGCCCTCGCGCAATGCGGTGACCATTTCGCTGGTCTGTTCATGGTGGATTTCAAACCGGACGCTGCGGCTCTGTTTTTCGAGCGGCTTCAACTTCGGCAGAACCAGCCATGCAGCCACGCTGTTGGAGGCGACCATTCGCACCGTCCACGCTGCGCCGCTGCAACGGGCGGCATAGTCGGCGAGGCCTTTGAAATTTTCGCGACCCACCGCGGCGAGTTCCCGTCCCGCGTCGGTCAGTTCCAGCCCGCGACCGCGCCGGCGGATGAGTTCCACGCCGAAGAAGGATTCCAGTTCTCGGATCTGCCGGCTGATGAGCGTTTGGCGGACCGGGTTGCCTTTGGTGGCGCCGACAATGGAGCCGGCGTCCGCGACGGCGCAGAAATTCGCGAGGCGTTCCATGGAGAAACCGGATTGGGCGATGATTTTTTGATACATGACTGTGGAGGCAGGCTATATGCAATAGAAGCACTATGCAAGTTTTCTGGTTCCGCATAAAGTCCGGTCGTGAAAAAAGAAAATATGAAAAACCAAACATGAATGTGATTAAACCCTACGACATCATCGGCGACATCCACGGCCACGCGGATGCGCTTGACGCGCTGCTCCACAAGCTCGACTACGAGAAAATCAACGGGATCTGGCGGCATCCCGCGGATCGAAAGGTAATTTTTGTCGGGGACTTCATCGACCGCGGGCCGAAGATTCGTGAAACACTGAAAACCGTCCGCGCGATGGTAGATGCGGGAAACGCACTGGCTGTCATGGGTAACCACGAACATAACGCGATATGCTTTCACACGCCGGACGGGCGCGGAGGGCATTTGCTTTCCCACACCGTGGGAGATGGGAAGAATGTGAAGGATCTACGGGCGACACTGGATCAAATTGCCATCCCCGAACCTGAGGAGTGGGCTGAATGGTTGAGCTGGTTCAAGACATTGCCGCTGTTCCTTGATCTTGGAGACCTGCGCGTCGTCCACGCGTGCTGGGATGCAGAGGGAATCGCGGTATTGAAAGGTGAGAACCGCCTCAGCGATGAACTGCTGCACAAGTCCGTGATAAAGGGATCTCCGGAACACCGTGCGATACGTGCGATGATTAAAGGCAAGGACGTCGCGCTGCCTGACGGGCATACTTTCACGACACCGGCGGGAGATGTCGCGAGTGCGGTTCGTGTGAAATGGTGGCTCAATAGCGATGGACACACGTATCACTCCCTGTGCTTTCCCGAATGCGACACCGTGCCGAAGGTGCCGTTGCCGGCGACTGCGACCGCAGGGTTGAATCTCGGGTATGCCGATACCGAACCGCCGACATTCGTGGGACACTACTGGCTGATGGCTGCCACGCCCGAACCGCTTGCATCCAATCTTGCATGTGTGGATTACAGCATCGCCAAAGATGGCGGGATGCTAACGGCCTATCGCTGGGACGGCGAGCGGCGACTCGATCCACAAAAGTTTGTTTCGGTGTCTCGCGCGTCTTTGGTCGAAAAACCGTTCAAGGTTTTGGTGGACGACAATTTTGACTTCATGGACGAAGACGCGCGCTCCACGTTGGGTGCGTTCCCCACGCTCGAAGCTGCACGCGCCGCCTGCAAGAAAGTCGTCGATGACTTCCTTCTCAATCGCCACAAACCCGGCATGACTGCCGAGGAACTCTACGACGACTACACTTCCTTCGGAGACGACCCCTGGATTTCCACCGGCGACGGAGTTCGACATTTCTCAGCTTGGGAATATGCCGAGCAACGTTGCGATGAGATTTGTGGGAACGGGCGACAAGATGAAGGAGGGCCTGGCAATGGGAACTGAGATCGAACGCAAGTTTCTCGTCGTGGGCGTCGCTTGGAAAAGCGCGAAGGCTTCGCGGATCTGCCAAGGATATCTCAATCGTGATCCAAGGCGCACAGTTCGCATTCGTGTGGATGGCTATAAAGCGTGGATTACCGTGAAAGGGATCACGATCGGGGCAACCCGCGCGGAGTTCGAATACCGCATCCCGCGTGAAGATGCCGACGCACTCCTTCAATCGTGCGAAGGGCCGCTGGTGGAGAAATCACGCCGCCGAATCAGGCACGCGGGCCACCTTTGGGAGATCGACGAATTTCACGGAGCCAACGCCGGCTTGGTAGTTGCCGAGGTGGAACTGGAAAACGAGGCCGACACTTTGAAGCTGCCTTCCTGGATCGGGGCGGAAGTCACCCATGACCCGCGCTATTTTAACTCGAACCTGGTGGATCATCCCTACTGCTCTTGGTCGGGAGAGTCTCCGCTCAAGCAAGGTTGAACCGCCCGGAGTATCACGCCTTTGGCTGCGCCCACGAAGGAGCCGACGTCCGCGACTGCGCAGAAATTCGCGAGGCGATCCATCGAAAAGCCGGATTGGGAGATGATGTTTTTATACATGACTGTGGAGTCAGGCTATATGCAGAAAATGCACTATGCAAGTTTTCTGGTTCGGCATAAAGTCCGGTCGTGAAAGAAAATATGAAAAAACCAAACATGAATGTGATTAAACCCTACGACATCATCGGCGACATCCACGGACACGCGGATGCGCTTGACGCGCTGCTCCGCAAGCTTGACTACGAGAAAATCAACGGGATCTGGCGCCATCCCGAGGATCGAAAGGTCATTTTTGTCGGGGACTTTATCGACCGCGGACCGAAGATTCGTGAAACCCTGAAAACCGTCCGCGCGATGGTAGATGCGGGAAACGCAGTAGCTGTCATTGGCAATCACGAATGGAATGCTCTGCGCTACCACACATGTGGCCCTGATGGAGCCCCTCTTCGTCCGCACACTACGAAAAACGAAAAACAACACCGGGCAACCCTTGAACAAATTGCCACACCAGATCCCGAAGAGTGGAACGAATGGCTCGCATGGTTCAAGAAGGTGCCACTTTATCTCGACCTCGGTGGTGTGCGGATCGTCCATGCAGCCTGGTGCAAAAATGCAACGGCAATGGTAGGCGACCGGCGCTTTGCGGACGACGCATTCCTGCTTGCGGCCAGCACCGAAGGGACGCCCGAGAATGCCGCCGTAAAAACGCTGCTCAACGGCCCGGAAACCCTATTGCCGGCAGGCATCGAGTTCACCGACAAGGAGGGGCACACACACGAAGACATCCGAGCCAGGTGGTTTGGTCCCCGCCACGGGGAGCGTGTCACCTATCGCGAACTGGTGTTCCCAGCGAGCGAGGAGCCGCCTGCGGTGGAGGTGCCGGCTGAACTGCTCGGGGGGCATTCACATTACGGGGAAGAAGAACCAATGGTCATTTTTGGGCACTACTGGCTGCCACCCGCTGCGCCGAGCATTCTCGCGAAGAATGCAGTTTGTGTGGATTACAGCGTCGCGAGCAAGACCGGCGGTTTGCTTGCCGCCTACCGCTGGGACGGTGAGAACGAAGTGAATCTCAACAAATTCGTATGGGCAGAATCAAAGCCACGCGGAATCGGGGAGGCAGCGCCATGAATACGCCGGGCGATCTGGAAAAAGTCGAATGCACCTTCTGTTCACGCCGCTTTGATGTGGAAAAGGTGCGGCCCACGATGCGCACCGACTGCCCTTTTTGCAGGCGGAGCTTCGCGCCGAAGGATTGCTCGATGCTGGCTCAGGAAATTGCCTTAGCTGCTTCAATCGCTGAACGTGATGCTCTTAGGGAACTCACTGGGTTATTCTTAAAACCCCAACACTACATCATTACTTCGGAGGCACGGCACATTCCTGAATCCGCGCTGAAAGGGGGCGCATATATTAACGGTGCAGGTAATCGCCTTTTTCCAGGCATCTTGCCAGTGGGTAGCCCGAGCGCTCCTTTTGTAGGCATCTACACTCTCCACTCTTTCCCAGATTGCTTTTGGTGGGTTGAGGGGGCCCCTTCGGATTTCAGGCACAGTGCTTTTAAGGTTCAACCTGATCAATCATTTAACACAAGCTCTAGTCAGGGCGTGCTCTCAACCGAAGAACTCGCGGCGGCGCTTGATACTGGAACATCGATAAATATTCGTGGAGGCCCGTTTAGAACCCGCGAATCAGGGCACTATGCGTTAGACGTTGCCCGCGAATCAGAGGAATATGCGTTTGACGTTTTGTTTGAATACCATGGGACCATCGAGTGAAATCTGAACTAAAACTCCAGCCCGTTCTCGGCAACTTTCATTCGCCAGAAACACTACTCCAACCCAAATGAAGAACATCAAATTCCTGCGCCACGCGCAGAGCGCCGGTAACATTGGTCTTCCCTCATCAAGCCCGGGCGAAATTCCTCTAACCCAAGAGGGCCTGCGCGCAGCAGAGGAGGCCGCCAGAAATTTCGAGGGTCGCCCGCCGGACCTGATTGTAGTTTCACCATTTCGACGTGCGCAGGAGACAGCGGCGCCGTTCAAACGACGATTCGCAGACGCACGCTCCGAAGACTGGCCGGTGCAGGAGTTCACTTATCTGAGCCCCTCTCGTTTTCAAAACAGCAACGCTCAGGAACGACTGCCCAAAGTGAAAGCCTACTGGAAAACCGCCACCGCCGACACCAACGACGGCCCGGGCGCCGAGTCCTTCCGGGACTTCATCATGCGAGTGCAGACGACCTTAAAAAATGTGCGCGAGCGTGTGGAGGAAAACATCCTGGTGGTCTGTCATGAGATGGTCATCAAGGCGGCTATGTGGCTGGAGACGCAGAGACCAGACATGGAAGTTCCCTGCGCCCCGCAACGGTTTAGGGAGTATTCTTTGTCCTTTGAGATCCCGAATCTCGGCGAATGGGATTATCCCGCATTGCCATTAGTTTTTCGTCCTACCACCTCATCAAACACCGGGGCAGCGAAAGCCGGGACCGACACCAACGAGAACGCAACCAGCGGGGGAAATCGCGAACAGGATATTCGCGCTATCGACGAATTGATTCAAAAGAGCCTTGCTTACAATACAGGCCAACAAGTGCGCGAGTTGTTCGAGTTCATTGGAAAGATTCCATACTTCTCACCATTCAATGCGATGCTGCTTCACATCCAAAGGCCCAACGCGAGTGTGGTATTTAGTGCCAAGAAATGGACTGAACTCGGGCGGACCATTAAGCCAGGTGCGCGTCCCCTGGTGATTCTGGCGACGATGGGGCCTGTTGCTTTTGTTTTTGATAAAGAGGACACCGAGGGCGCTGAGCTTCCATCCATGTTGGAACAGGGCAACCTTTTTGCAGATCCTTTTCATGCGCAGGGTTCCGCATCATATACCGTCTGGAAGCGCCTACTACGAAACTGCACAAGAATCGGCGTCAGTGTAGTCGATGGCTCGGGCAACCTCAACAAGGCTGGCCGTATTGAGAAGCGCAAAACCATCTGCGTAATTCAAGTGAACCCAAACCATTCCAAGGTAGTTCAATTTGTGACGCTGTTCCACGAACTCGCACATCTATTTTGCGGTCATCTCGGGGACTTTAATGGCATCTGCCACGACCGAAGCGCTGCTTCCCGCTCATCCGCGGAAATCGAGGCTGAGGCAACAGCCTTTCTTGTGGCGCAAAGATGCGGAATAGTCGCTCATTCAGTGCGCTATCTGTCTGCTTACGTCAAAGGTGCTGCGTTTAGCCTGGAAGCTATTCTCGTTGCGGCTGGGAAGATTCACCAGATGTGCTGCGGAAATTTCCGGGTTCCGAAATAGATGGTTTAAAAAGCCGCATCGCATTTGCGTTTGATCGGTCTGCCGGCGAGCAATGCTGGCAGTATTCCTCCGTGGCGGTTTGGGAAGTGAGGAAAAGTCACCCGGCGGCTCAAAATCACCGTCCTGTATGACCGCAAATGTCCGCCCTGATGCAATAAATTCGGGCATGAACTTCGGAAAATATATCTACCTGCGCAACGAAAAGACCTTCGTATTCGACACCTGCGACCACGCCTTCAACGCCCACTGTTTTGAAGCGTGCTAGACAATTCACAAAGCGATGAGCGGCTCGGTAAAATTCGGCCAAAAAAGCCGCTGACGGAAACGGGCGCCGAACGTAAGGCAGAAGGTATGGATGTAACACCTGAAGATAGAAAAATTCTTGATGCAATCATCGCCGAGCTGCGTGACCCGGCGACGACTCCGGAGCGCAGGGAAGACCTCGCGGGTGCCCACCAGTGGTATGCGGAAAAATATTGTTACGACTGGC
The DNA here is from genome assembly GCA_903929475.1 of uncultured Spartobacteria bacterium. Classification (GTDB taxonomy): domain Bacteria; phylum Verrucomicrobiota; class Verrucomicrobiia; order Chthoniobacterales; family Chthoniobacteraceae; genus SXWH01. The sequence goes on along the minus strand of CAIYUV010000111.1, from coordinate 806 downwards.
TCCTCGATGAGGGAGAAAAACGTCCGGACGTTTAGCGTGATGCCCGTCGGTAAAACCGCATTCTATTTCGTTTCAATGGCCGTCGTTTTGATGAGGTGCTGGATCAATTCCTTCAGGGCGGGGCGGGTTGCGCGCGCTCCAAGCGAGGCAGAGTGTGTAGCGGTTGGGCAGCGGAAATCGGTGGAAGTCCGTGTGCTTCAAGAACGGCAGCGCAATGTCGGGGAGCACCGCTGCGCACATGCCCGATTGCAGCACCTGGGCGGACTGCAAGTAGGATGAGCAGCCTACGGCGACGTTCATTTGGACGCGGGCTTTTGCAGCCATGGTATCCACCAGGCCCCGCAGATGACCGCCTACGGGCAGCGCCATCGGGATGGTGCCCAGGACCGCTGCAATGTTTTTGGGCTCCGATTTTGCAAGCGACTTTGGAACCAGCAGTATGTGGCCGATTTCACCGAGGACTTTATCTTTGAGCCCGGGCCCGAGCGCGTCCTTGCGGACAAAACCAATGTCATAGATGCCCTCGCGGATTGCGGTGACCATTTCGCTGGTCTGCTCATGGTGGATTTCAAACCGGACGCTGCGGCTCTGTTTTTCGAGCGGCTTCAACTTCGGCAGAACCAGCCATGCAGCCACGCTGTTGGAGGCGACCATTCGCACCGTCCACGCTGCGCCGTTGCAACGGGCGGCATAGTCGGCGAGGCCTTTGAAATTCTCACGCCCCACCGCGGCGAGCTCCCGTCCCGCGTCGGTCAGTTCCAGTCCGCGCCCGCGTTTACGAATCAGCTCAACGCCGAAGAAAGATT
>CAIYUV010000110.1 GCA_903929475.1 uncultured Spartobacteria bacterium | reverse complement strand
CGATGCTTTTAGTGGCGGCACCTTTCCGCAAGGAAAGTCGAGCTGACCCTGTTTGAGAGACTGACCTATCCATTCTTGCCGCTGCGGGCACTTGTGTCCACCCGCCCTCCGCGAAAAGACCGCCGCACTTTTTAAGAAAAAAGAGCGGAACGGTCTTTTTGTGTTCCCATTTCCCCACCCTCACCAACCACTTCTACAGAGAAACACCACTTTCATGTTATTTGAGAGCGTGAACGCCACAGAGGAACCGCCGCTGGTAAAGGAAAGGAGATTTGCATCAAGCTCGTTGAAGTGGAGTGTGATGTCGGAAACCGGCTGGGCTAACGTGATGCGGAAATCTGATGCACCACCGAGGCCCATGAGATCGCCCAAAGCTTGAGGTGGCGTAAAGACGCTGGCCGAACTGAACGCGTTGAGGTCCCATTTGTCACAGCGGACGTGATGCCACCGTTGTCACCCGAGAGCGGACGGACTGCTGCTCGCGTGCATGTCAGCGAAAGGCTCACGCCGTTGAGGGAGCCGCTGGCGGTATCGGTGTTGATGTTAAAGGCTGTGAAGTCCACAAAGACAACGGCAGTTGCAGTGGAACTGATGGCTGCGATAGACACCATATTAACTCGGCAAACAAACAGATGGCAGACTCTTGATTTTTGTGATAAGTGGTGCGGATGAAAGAAAGAGATGCGCGCAGTTTGACTCAGACCACCCAAGCAGAGCTAAGACGCAGGGCGGTCAGGATGCGTAAGAGCGGGAAGTCCAGAGGGGAGGTCGCCTTGGCTCTTGGAGTCCATGTCAAGACGGTCACCCGCCGGACTGGAGCATAAAAAGCATGGCGCAGCAGTCTTTGCTCCGCGAAAGCGCGGGCGACGAACTGGAGAGCAGCGTGACCTGAGTCCAGAGCAGGAAAAGACGCTTCAGAAGATGATCACTGAGAAGACGCCCGACCAGTTGAAGCTGGCCTTTGCCCTGTGGAGGCGGCGGGCCGTCTGCGAACTCATGGAGAACGAGTTTGCGCTCCGGATGCCGTTGCGCACCTGCGGGGAATATCTGCGTCGATGGGGATTTACTCCGCAGAAACCGGCGCGGCGCGCTTACGAGCAGAATCCCAAGGAGGTGCGCCGCTGGATGGAGGAGACCTATCCGGGGATTGCGGCGCAGGCCAAGGCGCAGGAGGCCGAGATCCACTGGGGCGATGAGACAGGAGTGCGCAGTGATTGCCAGCACGGGCGTTGTTACGCGCCCAAGGGCCAGACGCCGGTGATCCGGCTCACGGCTAGACGCTTCTCAGTGAACATGATCTCCACGGTGACCAATCAGGGAAAAGTGCGATGGATGATCTACCGCGACACGCTGAGCAGCCAGGTGTTCATCCGGTTCCTGGAGCGCCTGATCAAGGATGCCGCACGGAAAGTCCTGCTCGTCGTGGACAACCTCAAAGTCCACCACAGCCGGCCCGTCAAGCAATGGCTCCGTGAACACAAGGATCAGATCGAAGTCTTTTACCTGCCCTCCTACAGCCCGGAACGCAATCCGGACGAATACCTCAACGGCGACTTGAAAGCCTCCCTCGGAAACAAAAGGTCGCCGAGAGACCGCCAGCAACTCGAAACCAACCTCAAATCTCACATGCATCGGCTCAGCAAGTCGCCCGACCATGTCGGTTCTTATTTCCAAAATCAGCGCGTGCGCTATGCTGCGTGAGTGCTACCCGTAAAATTGCCGGAGTAATACCAACGTCTCGTCTGCCTATTCATGCTAGATTCTCACAAAACGCGCCGACTGCATAGTGGCACTTTTTTAAAGCACACACTGCTTTTCGTATTCACGCTGTTTTGCTCTACGTCTTTCTGTGCGGACTCGCTGCCCGGAATCTATCGGGAGGCGAAGAGCGCACTTGAAGCTGGGGATGCGGCGAAGGCGGTCGAACTGCTGGAGCCTGCGCTCCGTGATGCGAAGGGAGGGGAACTTGCACCTGCGCAATTGGCGCTGGGGGTTGCTTATTTGCGCATTGGTAAGGCAGAGGCGGCGGTGCCGTTTTTGGAAAAGGCATCGGCGGCTTTCTCGGGCACACCTCAGGCGGCAGGTGTGCTGGCATCCCTCGGTGATGCGTTGCGGGCGACGGCTGACGCGGAGTCTGCGCGGCGTGCATACATCGAGGCGACGGAGGCCGCGCCGGATTCGGTGAATGCGAAGTATGCGCTCGCTCGGATTGCGGAACTGGATGGTGAAAAATTTGAGACTGCGAAGGAATATGCGAAGGCGGCGGAGCGTTACCTCGCAGCCGGGGATGCATTGCTGGCGCTCGCAGCCGGGGATGTGGGTTATTATGCATCGGCGCGTGTGCTTTTTGAAAAAGTGGCGAAGGGCAGTGAGAAGGCTGCGCTTGGGAAGGACTGGCGTGGCGAACCCACAGCGCGCGCGGTTTTTTCCATCGGCGAAGTAGAGCGGGCGCAGGGGCATTTGCCGGAGGCGCTGGCTTATTACCAGCGGACGTTTGTGAGTTGGATGAAATACCCGCATTGGTGCGCACAGGCTTATTTGCGCGCAGCGGAGTGCATGGAGAAACTGGGTAAGCATGATTTTGCAAAGGCGCATCTGCGCGAGATGATTCGCAAGCAGCAGAAGTTCGGAAAGTTGCCCGAATACGAGCAGGCGAAGAAGCAATTGCGGGCGTGGGGGGATGAGATTCAATGACAAAGGTCGGATGTTAGTTGACGAGGGTCGTAAATCAGAGGCGTGGAAAATTCCTTGTTAATCTTACAATTTCCCCTCGCCAAATGCATGGCGACTTCGCAGATTCCGCCCACTTTTCCCGAATATTCCACATGAAACTCCGCTCACTCGCCGCACTTTTCACAGCAGCATTCATCGCTTTCGCGCCGCTCGCCACCGCGTTCGCGCAGGATGCCAAGCCCGCCGATGCTCCAGCGCCTGCTGCTGCATCTTCTGCCGCACCGGCTGCTGATGCAGCAAAAGATGCAGACAAGACTGGGGACAAGGGCGGCGGCGGAAAGAGCATCTGGGAGCACATCAAGGACGGCGGGCCGATTATGATTTTCATCGGCATCTGCTCGGTGGCCACGCTGTATCTTATTGTTGACGGTTTGCTACGAGTGACGAACTACAAGAAGACCATTCCTACAATGCATGTTACAGGATTGAGGAATCTTTTCCGCTCGGGCGATTATGTATCCGCCTACAAGTTTTGCAAAAATAACGTCTCGCCGTTGACGGATGTCTGCCGTGCCGGTCTTTCCATGGCCGGCGAGGGCAAGAACGCTGTTGAGGAAGCGGTCGTAGCCGAAGTTTCCAAACAGAATGCACGGATGCAGTATTTCATCAGTTATCTTTCCGTGATCGGCGTCTGCACCCCGATGATTGGGTTGCTCGGCACGGTGTTCGGAATGATTCGTGCCTTTTCCACGCTGGGCACCAGCGGCATCGGCGACCCGAGCAAGCTCTCTACTGCAATCGGTGAGGTGCTCATCGCCACAGCAAGCGGTCTGCTTATCGCGATCCCTGCTTTTTTCAGTTTTTACTGGCTGCGCAATCGTGCTGCGAAAATCATCCACAGCCTTCAAGAGACCATCGGTTCGCTCTATCGCAAGATGCCCTACGAGCACCTCGCTGGGGCGCACCTCGGTGATGAGGAGCTTTACGCAGCTTTGCCGAACTGGGTGCAGCAGACCGAGCAGACTCCAGCCGCCTAATTTTTCCCCGCGCTAAGATGAGCAGGAGGACTTCATAACATGGCCGGCGGTGGCGGTGGAGACGGCGAGCCGGAGTTTCAAATCGCTCCGATGATTGACGTGCTGCTCGTGCTGCTCGTTTTTTTCATGAGCATCACTTCGGCGCAGGTTTCGAAGGTGGAAAAAATGCCTTTGCCCGTGGCTCCTCACGCGCTCAAGCGGGACATGATGCGCAACGAGGCCATCGTGAATGTGCGATGGGATGCAAAAACGGAAAAGCCCACCTACGTCCTCGATAGCGTGCAATACAAGGATTTGAAGGTGCTTGGTGAGCAGCTCAAAAAAATGAAGGCTGCCAACGATCGCGCGCCGTCGAACGGGCCGAACCCCAAGTATCGCATTGTCATTCGCGCGGACAGCGACGTGCATGCCCTTATCATCAACCGGGTGATGATGCTTGCGGGCGATGCCGGGGTCGAAGATGTGACCTTTGCCGTCTATAACAAGGAGGAGCCCTAGCGATGCGCCGTTTTCAACTTGATCCCAACGAAGGCGGGCTCGGTTTTCAAATCGCGCCGATGATTGATGTCGTCTTTGTGATCATGCTTTTTTTCATGGTCATGGCTGGCGAGGTGAAGGTGGAAAAAGAGTTGAACTGCCAGCTTCCCGGTCAGGTGGACACGGCGCATGAGGCGGCGTTCGTGGAGGAGCAGGTGATTCAGATCACGGCAACTGGCGATGTGTCGCTGAATGAGGAGCCGTATGGGAAGTCCGACGACAAACTGCTGCAAAATCTTCGTGCCGCACTGATGCGGATCAAAGCAAATTGCGATGCGGCGAAGACCCCGTGTCAGATCACCATCGCGAGCGAGCCGAAGACAAAGCACGGGCGAGTGATGGATGTGGCCGATGCGTGTTCCGAGGTTGGCATCAATAGCTTGAGCTTCAACGTCACCGAGGAGGAGTAGTGCCCTTGCCCAGCACGCTGTCGAGGAGCGTGAGAAGTTCCTGCACGCGGTAGGGTTTCACGAGGATGTCCAGCGCGCCGAGTTCGCGGAGTTTGCTGGAGCGGTCGCTGGCCACTTCGCCGGTGACAGCGATTACTGGGATGCCAGCGGTATTCGTGTCTTCTTTCAAAATGCGCAGCAGTTGTTCGCCGAGCATGTCAGGGAGGTTGAGATCGAGGAGCAGCAAGTCGGGCTGGTGTTCGCGCGCGAGATCGAGGCCGAGCCGGCCCTGGAGCGCAGAGAGAAGTTTAATATCCTTTCGCGGTGCGAGAATGCGTTCGAGCAGGTAGTAGTTTGCCAGATCGTCCTCAATGTAGAGCAGGGTATATTTCGCTTCTTCTGTGCTCGGTTGGATGGGTTCACTTGTTGCAGGAGTCGATGCGTCTTCCTTCGGCATTTCGATGGCGGGAAGATCAATCCAGAACGTGCTGCCAAGCCCGACAGTGCTGGCCGCGCCGAGTCTGCCATCAAGTGCTTTGACGAGTCTCTGGCAAAGTGCGAGGCCGAGTCCTGTGCCGCCCTCGGTGCCGCCCTCCTTCGTTCCGAGGCGCTCGAATGGAACGAACAAGCGGTCCAATTTTTCAGACGGGATGCCCATGCCGGTATCTGTGACGCTGACGCGCCAGAAGCCCTGCTCGACCCGCGCTGCGGCGATGGTCACGCTGCCGCCGTCGCGGTTAAATTTGACGGCGTTGGAGAGAAGGTTGAGCAGCACTTGCTTGATGCGCTCACGGTCGGTTGAGACGAAAGGAGTTTCCTTCGGCATCTCGGCGAGGCGCAGGGTGACTTTGCTACGTGTGGCTAGTGGTAGTGTGAGCGTCGTTGCCTCGCGTAAAAATTCGCTGAGTTCCACCGCCTCCATGTGGAATTGCATCCTGCCGGCGTCGAGCCTCGCGATATCGAGGACTTCATTGATAAGTGCGAGGAGGTTTTGCCCCGCACGCGAGATGTGGCGGATGCTTTCTTCCTGCCTTGCGTCGTGTTCCTCCATTTCGAGGAGTTGGGTGAAGCCCAGAATCGAATTAAGTGGTGTGCGCAATTCGTGACTCATGCGCGAGAGAAATTCGCTCTTGCCGCGGTTTGCCGCCTCCGCATCGGCCTGTGCCCGCCGGATGTGTTCCTCGGCCTGATGTCGTTCGACCGCGGCGGAGAGGACATTTGCCACAGCCTGCAAAAAACTGAGGTCGTCGGGCGCATACGAGCGAAGGTTGTGCGAGTATGCACTGAGTGCACCGAGCGGGCGCGCCCCAGCTTGGATGAGGACGCAAACGCCACTCCGCGCGCCGATCCGTTTGACGTTCTGCGGCACGGCGAAACGCTGCTCGCGCGAGAAATCCGGCGACATCACGACTTCTCCGGTTCGCAGTGCATAGTCACTCATTGAATCGCCATCTGCGTGCAGCAGCGCGGGCTTTTTGTCTTCGGGCCAGCCCGCATGGGCCCGCAGGTGGAAGTTCTCGTCCGCCAGACTGAACTCGTGCACCGCCGTGCAGTCTGCGGGCAGGCCCACACGGGCGACCTCCGCTGCTTCACGCATGAGTTCGTCAAGCGGGAGTCCTGTGAGTGCGCATTGTCCGAGAAGGGCCACGGCTTCCTGTTGATGCGCACGTGACTGGAGTTCCGCGTTCGCCCTTTCCAGCGCAGCAGTGCGTTCAACCACTCGTTTTTCGAGCGCTTCATTGGTTGTCTGAATGGCGTTTTCCGCCACGCGCTGGACGGACACATCCTTCAAAAAACCCACCATGCGCCCTATCCGTCCCTGCCGATCCAAAAAGAAAAACCCCTGAGCTTGCGTGACGATTTCAGTGCCGTTTTTGCGGTGAAGTCGGAATTCGTGATGAAACGGATCACGTGTGGCGATAACGCGCTCCACCTCGGCGTCGAAAGCGGGGAGGTCGTCTGGATGGATAATCTGGCGCATACGCGTCAGGCCGCCTTGCATTTTCTCGTCGGAGCAGCCGAAGAGTCCTTCGATATCGCCTCCGTAGGTGATTTCCCCCGTGGTGACGTCCCAATCGAAGAGCACCTGCCCGCTTGCACGAACAGCCGCGTCGTAACGATTGGCCCATTCGATTTGCTCCAGTTCCTTTTGTTTTCGCTCGCTGATGTCGCGGCAAATGGTCGAGTAAAAATCCACCTCGCCATCCGCACTTGTGTGCGCAAGCACGACTTGGAGGACGGGAACTTCCTGGCCATTTCCAGCCAGCAGCGCTGATTCCCCGCTCCACGAACTTTCGCGCAGCGCGCTAGGAAATCCCTCGTGCTGGACGACCTCATAGGCCCACGCAGGGTGCATCTCCTTCACGTTGCGCAACACGACAGTATCATCTTCACCCCATCCAAAAAGACGCCGGCCTGCTACGTTCATATACAACAATTGTCCGGCGCGATCCGTCATCGCCACCACATCGGTTGTCGCCTCCAGAATCTTGATGATGCGCGCGTGCGCTTCGTCACTGTGCAGTGGCGAGGTTGGCGTGGTGATTTTGCCCGGTGCGGTCATGAAGCCTTGTTGATGCTGGAAAGAGCGGTTTTGAAACTAGCCAGATGGGTGCCATGCGGACGATCTATCTTGGCAAGTGCGGCACGGGCACCGATGACGGAGATGCAATCGGATGCTCCAATATAGGAGTCTGGTTACGCAAACGGCTTGCATTGAGCAAGCGCCACCATAGCCTGCCGGAATGAAGGTAATCCGGTTGTTTCTGATTCTCCTCACCGCGCCAATACTGGCAGCTTCGGGTGCGGAGAAAATCCGCGTCTCCACTTTTTCCAGCATCCTCACCGAGGTCGCCCAGCAAGTGGGTGGCGACCGCGTGGAGGTGTTCGGGCATGTGAAACCGGGTTCGGACCCTCATGATTTCGAGCCGAAGCCGGGCGATCTGCGAGCCGTCGCCAACGCACAGCTCGTTCTGCTTTCCGCAAAGCACATGGAGGGGTATGTGGACAAACTCGAAGAGGCGACGGGCACGAAAGGGCGCATCATCCACGTGGGTGATCAATTTTCCTCGCTGAAATTGAGCGTGCAGCAAGGCGGCAAATCGCAGGATGGCGAGGATCCGCACTGGTGGCACAGCATCCGCAACATCGCCCGCGCGACGAAGATTGTCCGCGATGAACTGATTAAACTCAGCCCGTCCGACAAAACCGTTTTTACCGCAAATGCCGGCGGCTATCTCGCGAGGTTGGAAAAGCTGGATGCGTGGGTGAAGAGCAAGGTCGCCGAATTGCCGCGCGACAAACGCAAGCTGGTCACGAATCACGATGCGTTCGGCTACTTCGCCCGCGAATACGGTTTCACAGTGATACCCATCGCCGGGCTTTCCAAAAACGACCAGCCCGGCTCGAAGAAAACCGCCGAACTCATTCAGACAATCAAGGCCGTCGGTGTGAGTGCCGTGTTTTCCGAGGATGTGGCGAACCCGAAGCTCATTCAGGAGATTGCGCACGAGACCGGTGCGAAATTTGGCGGTGCGTTGCTTTCCGACGGGCTCGGCAGCGGGGATGGCGGAACCATCGAGGGGATGTTCAAACACAACGTCGGCACCATTGTGGATGCCCTGAAATAGATGCGAGGTTCACCACTGCTCCGGGCTGCGGTAACATTTGCCGCGATGTTACTGCTCGCGCCATTGCTCTGGCGGATGACGCAGGTGGAATCACACGCGCCAAAAGCTGCAAAAAAAAAACCGCCGAGTGCCGCACAGGAAATCCAGTTCGTGCTCACATTCACCACTTCGCCAAAGCGCGTGGGCATTGTGTATCTCGGGCAGGCTGTGTGGTCGAAGGATGCGCCGGAGTCGCAGGAGGAATTTTCGCTGAAGCTCCCGTGGCCGCGCGAAGGTGGTGAATTGAAATTCAAAGTCGAGTGGACTGATGAAGCTCCGCTTTCCGTCATGCGCGTCGAACTCACCGACCCCGCGGACAACAAAATCGAACGCAGCCTGTGGGGAAGGGGAAGCGTCGAGCGCGTGCTCAATTTTCCGTAGTCGCAACGATGCATTCCCACGCTCTCCAACTTCAAAACATCACCGTGAGCTACGCGCGCATCCCGGCGCTGCATCATATCAGTTTCGAGGTGTGCTGCGGCCAGTGCGTCGCGCTGCTCGGGCCGAATGGCGCTGGCAAAACCACGCTGCTCAAGACACTCGCGGGCCTCGTTGAACGCGAGAGCGGCACGATTCATTTTCATGGTCGCGAAGTGCGCGGTGCGACGCCCGACATCGCCTACTTGCCGCAGCGCGGGCAGATTGACTGGGACTTTCCGACGACCGTGCGCGGTCTTGTCGAGATGGGTCGCTATCTCCGCCTCGGCTGGTGGCGCACCTACGGTGAAAAGGACAAACTCGCCGTGGACAGCGCCATCGCCGCGATGAACCTCGAATCGTTGCAGGAGCGCCAAATCAGCGCGCTCAGCGGCGGGCAGCAGCAACGCGCCTTCCTTGCCCGCGCGCTCGCACAGGAGGCGCACGTGCTTCTGCTCGACGAGCCGTTCACCGGCCTCGACAAGCCGAGCCAGGACAACCTCAAGCTCACACTCCGCCAGCTTCGCGGACAGGGGAAGCTGCTCATCGTCTCGCACCACGACCTTGCGAGCGTGCGCGAGATTTTTGACCGCGTCGTCCTGCTCAATGGTGAACTCATCGCCGCTGGCGAAACTGCTGGCGTTTTTACCGAGGAAAACATCCACCGCACTTACGAGACGCGCGTCTTCGCAGCGGTGGATCACGGAGTCGCGATATGAATTTCCTCCACGATCTCGTCAGCCAGGAATTCATGCGCCGCGCGCTCGTCGGCGGTGCGCTGATCGGCTTTACGAACGGATTCCTCGGCTCATTCATCATCCTGCGGCGAATGTCGCTCATGGCCGACGCACTCAGCCACTCGATGCTGCCGGGCCTTGCCATCGGCGTGATGCTCTTCGGCCTGAAACCCGGCGGACTCTTCTTCGGCGGACTTGTCGCCGCGATGTTTGTCGCCATCGGTGCGATGCTCCTCGCGCGTGGCTCCCGGTTGAAAGAGGACGCGGCGCTCGCCATTCTCTACACCATCGCGTTCAGCATCGGCGTCGTTCTCTTGCAGATGCTCCCGCCCACGCAGGTGGATTTGAAACACTACCTCTTCGGCAACGTCCTCGGTCTTGGAGACGCCGACCTGTGGATCGCCTACGGCGTCGCGCTCGTCGTCGTGCCGGGGCTGATTCTTTTCCAGCGCCCGATGATGCTCACGCTTTTCGATCCGGCAGTCGCGCGAAGCCAGGGCGTTCGCGTTGGCGCGCTGAATTTCGTCCTCATCGTCGCCAGCGTCCTCACGATGATCAGCAGTGCGCAGTCCGTCGGCGTCATCCTAATGCTCGGCCTCCTCGTCACGCCCGCCGCGACGATGTATCTGCTCACCGACAACTTCACAAAAATGCTATGGGGCGGCGCAGTGTTCGGCTGCCTCGGCTCCCTCGGCGGACTGGTGGTCTCGTATAAATTCGACGGCATCCCGAGCGGGGCTGCCATCGTCCTCGTGCTGGGTGTCGTGTTCATCATCGCGTGGATATGCAGTCCGCGCTACGGCCTCCTCGTGCGCCTTCGCAGGGCGCGACACTTTCACGAGGAATCGCTCAAACGCTGGGAGCACGACGAGCCGCACAAACATTGATCCGCTTTGTCGCAGGGAAAAGTGCCTCGCATTGCCGCTTGTAAAATCCCACCACCGCACGCACAGATCAGCGTTGCCACTGGACGGAAAATTCGTCCCGCAACAAGTCCAACATGCTCATCGCAGTCATCATCCTAGCCATTTCGCTCGTCGCGATGATCGCGTGGCATTTTGAAGTGATGAGACGCTACGATGCCGTCATCCGCGACGTTCAGCGGGAGAAGGTAAAAATCCAAACCGAGGAGCGGCGCGTATTCGATTTCCTGCACAACATCGGCGAGGCACTCACGCACGAAACACGCCCGAGCGATCTGCACGGCAGCATCGTCGAAGGCGCGCTCCGCATTCTCGAAGCACAGGGCGGCGCGCTCTATCTCGCGGATAAAACGGGAATGCAGCTCAGGCCTGTGTTCATCTCCAAAAATTGTCCGCCCTTCGTGGAACTCCCGCCCCAGCAGGGCAACGCAACGACTTCGCTGCAAAATCGCCTCAAGCTCCAGGCTGTCGGAACCGGCGTCGGTTTGGTGGGCGGCGTGTTGAAACAAAATGCCGCGCTCTTTCTCCCGCTTGACGATGCCCGCCTCGCGCCAGCCCGTGCTCACGGCGCAAACTCCGCCTTCCTCGCACCGCTCACCTACGCGGGGCAGCACCTCGGCGTGCTCGCAGTCGCGCGCACCGGCGACGCGGAGCCATTCGGCCCCGAGCACTCGCACACGTTCGAGGCGCTGGCCGAGCAGTCCGCGTTTTCGCTGTTCGATGCGATCCTCCATCAAGAGGCTGCGGAAAAAAAACAGATCGAAAAGGACTTGAGCGTCGCCAACGAAGTCCAGCGCATCCTTCTGCCGAGCGAATCGCCGCAACTCGACGGCTACGAGATCGCCGGCAGCAACGTCCCGGCGCGCTATCTCAGCGGCGACTACTTCGATTTCATCCCGCTCGATGCGGATCGCTGCGGCGTCGTCATCGCCGACGTGAGCGGCAAGGGCGTTCCCGCTGCATTGCTCATGGCCATGTGCCGGAGCGCACTCCGCCTCCTCGCGCCAAACGGTGAATCGCCCGCCGACGTGATGCGGAAGCTCAACGCGCAGCTTTATCCCGACATCAAAGAGGACATGTTCATCTCCGTCGCCTACGCCATTCTGGATCGGCGTGAAAGCGTCGTCCACCTCGCGCGGGCGGGCCACGACGCACCGCTCGTTTACCGGGCAAACGATGGCAGTGTGCAGACTGTGAAGCCGCCCGGAATGGCCGTGGGCATTGACAGCGGCAGCGCGTTCAATAAAAGCACCGCCGACTTTTCTCTGCCGCTCGAACCCGGCGACTGCCTCGTCCTTTACACGGACGGCGTCACCGAGGCTCTCAATAAGCAGGGAGACGAGTTTGGGTTGGAAGCGACGAAGCGCGCCATACAGGCCAGCGCACCCGAAGGTGCCGCAGCAATCGTCAGCCGCGTATCGGCTGATGTGCGCGCATTCATCGGCGACCACCCGCAGCACGACGACATCACACTTATCGCTATCAGAAAAAAATGAGCACCAGCAACCCGGACAACGAAACTGCAGACCAAATCAACGCAGAAGAAAACGAAGGAGCGCCCGTGGCAGACGCGCAGGATCCACTTGCCGCAGCGCAGGCCGAGGCCGCGAAATGGAAGGACCTCGCCGCGCGCAACCAGGCCGAACTCGACAACTACCGCAAGCGCGTCGCGCGCGACCGTGAGGACGACGGCAAGCGCGTCCGCGCCGGATTGCTCGAACAACTCCTGCCCGTGCTCGACAACTTCGAGTTCGGTATGATCGAAGTGCGCAAGGGCGATCCGAAATCACCCATCGTCGTCGGCATGGAAATGATTGAGCGCCAGCTTCGCGAATTCATGGCCACCTCCGGCGTCGAGGCCATTGACGCAGTCGGCTCGAAATTTGATCCAAACCTCCACGAGGCAGTCGGGCAGGAGGAAAGTGCGGACATTCCAGAGGGTCATGTCCTCCGCCAGCTCCGCAAAGGATACAAACTCCGCGACCGACTGCTGCGCGCGGCGATGGTCTTCGTGAGCAAAGGCAAGGCTCAATAATTTCATGGCTGTAAAACGCTGCTACTACGAAGTTCTCACCGTCGAACGCACCGCAACCGGCGAGGAAATTAAAAAGTCCTACCGCAAACTCGCGGTAAAATTTCACCCGGACAAAAACCCCGGCGACCACACTGCCGAGGAAAAATTCAAGGAACTCGGCGAGGCCTACGACGTCCTGAGCGACGAACAAAAGCGCGCTGCCTACGACCGCTTCGGCCACTCCGCATTTACGCAAGGCGGCGGCGCACGTGGTGGTGGTGGCGGCGGATTCCACGACCCGTTTGATATTTTCCGCGACGTCTTCGGCAGCGGTGGAGGAGTCGGCGGCATGGGGAATATCTTCGAGCAATTTTTCGGCGGCGGCGGTGGTCGCGGTGGCGAAAAGGAAAGCCGCCAGCGCGGCAGTGACCTTCGCTATGACATGCAGATCACGCTCGAAGAAGCAGCCTTCGGCGTGGAGAAAGAAGTCGAAGTCTCCAAGCTCGACACCTGCGAAAGCTGCAAGGGCGCTGGTGCCGAGCCCGGCTCGCGCGTCGTCGCCTGTCAGACGTGCCAGGGCCGTGGACAAGTCGTCAGCAGTCGCGGCTTTTTCCAAGTCTCACAAACCTGCCCGCGCTGCCGTGGCACCGGCCAGACCGTCGAGCGCCCTTGCACGAAGTGCCGTGGCGAAGGTCGCGCCGAACAAACGCGCCGCATCAAAATCAAAATCCCCGGCGGCATAGACGACGGCTCCCGCCTCCGCATCACCGGCAACGGCGAAGCCGGCATCCGTGGCGGCCCGCGCGGCGACCTCTACGTCGTCATCCACGTCAAGGAACACGACATCTTCGAGCGCGACGGCGAGAACCTTTACTGCGAAATCCCCGTCAGCTTCACCACCGCCGCCATCGGCGGGGAAATCCACGTCCCCACACTCGAAGGTCCCGCCGAATTGAAAGTCCCGGCAGGCACGCAAAGCGGCACCGTCTTCAAACTGAGAGGGAAGGGGATGACCATCCTCAACAACAACGCACGCGGCGACCTCATGGCGCGACTCATCATCGCCGTGCCCAAAAAACTCACCGCCGAGCAGCGCAAAAAACTTCAGGAATTTGCCGAGCTAGTCGGCGAAGAAATCCCGCCGCCAGAAAAAAGTTTCATCGAGCGCGCAAAGGAATTCTTTCAGTAAAACTCCACCAGACAGGGAGTCGGTTTGGCTCGCTGCATAGGTAGATCGAGAAGTGTCCGAGCGCTGATACATTGTTGCCTGCGAATCGCCGTAGATGGCGCAGGAAAGTTGCAGTTGACACGTTGTCCTCCGGAAATTGCGCGACTAGCCATGGTGTGTCTCGTCGGACTGTTTTGCGGTCTGGTCAATGCGGTGAAATCCGCAGCCCTCATGGTCAGCGTGCGGTTCTGTCGAGTGGGGAATCTCAAAATTACTACTATGAAACTTCATCGGAAATATACGGAGAATATTCAAAAAAAATTCGTCTTGGCCGCGATGGCTGGTCTAGGAATTTCTTCGGCGCACGCGGCAACTATCGTGTGGAGCAACAGCGGTGGTTCGGCGTGGTTGACTGGCACAAACTGGACTGGTGGCGCTGCGCCCGGAGTGTCTGATGTGGCTCAGTTCGGTGCCAATCCTACGAGCGCAACCGGACTTGGAATCAGCCTGGGAGGAACAACGAACAACGGGACTGCGAACCAGGCTGTCGGGGCGATTGAAATTTCCTCCGCACGCACGAGTGGCGCAGTGACCATTGGGGACAGTTCCGCCACATCGGGGACGCTTACTCTAAACGGCACCACGGTCAACAGTGTGAGCAATGTGATCCTGCGCAACAATAGCAGCGTGGATCTGACGCTCAAACCCATACAAGGCAGCACTGGCAGTATGAGCATCGCGCTCGCCAATGCCACGGACAACGTCGTCTCGATAGACACCTCCAGCAATATCATCATCTCCAGCGATATTTTGGGAACATCGAAGCACCTCATGATTGACGGCGCCGGCACGGGCGATCTCCGACTGAGCGGGACGAATACCTTCACGGGCGGCATCACCGTCAACAGCAGCACGCGACTTCGGATTGATGCGACCGCATCCTTGCCAACTACCGGTGATCTCGCGGTGAACAGCGGAGCGAGACTTCGTTTTAATATCAGTGGAACCTACGGCAGCGTCGGGCAGAAGCTGACATTTAATCCGAACCAGACTGCAAACCCGTCGCTGGATTTTAACACCACCAACATCAATGTTGTTTGGCAGGGCAATGTCATTCTCAGTGCAGACACTCGCATTGAAACAAACGGTGCCACCGGCGTTCTCACATTCTCCGGAACGGTTTCCGGTGCAGGTGTGCTCAACAAGCAGGCGACGGGAACCTTGTTCCTCAGCGGCTCGGCGAACACGTTCAGCGGCGGACTCTCCATCGGCAACGGCACCGTGCAGGACAACAACAGCAACTCCGGCACGCTGGGCTCCGGCAATGTCACCTTCGGCACGTCAAACACGCCCACTCTCGATCTCAACGGCAAGAGCGCGACAGTCGGACTTCTCTCCGGCAGCGGCACAAATGGAATCATCACCAACACAGCTGCATCGAGCACTTCGACTTTGACGCTGAACGGCACTGGCAGCCAGAGCTACAGCGGAGTTATTCAAGACGGCGGCAGCGGCAAGACCACCGCCCTCATCCTCAGCGCAGGCACACAGACACTCGGCGGCACGAACACCTACACCGGCGGAACCACCATCAACGGCGGCACACTCAAGCTCGGCGCAGGTGGCAACATCATCCCCGACACCGGCGCGATGCTGATTGCCGGAGGAACCTTTGATCTGAACGGCTTCAGCGAAACCACCGGCCCGGTCACACTCAATAGTGGCAGCATTACGGACACGAACGGCTCGCACACACTCACCAGCTCCTCCTTTATCATAAAGAGCGGCACGATCAGCACGCCGATCGGCGGCAGCGCAGGCACCGTCACCCTTACGAAAAACACCGACGGCAGCGGCACCGGCGGCACGGTGACTTTGGGCACCGGCAACACCTTCGGTGGAAAGACGACGATCAACGCCGGCTTCATCGCAACGAGCGGGGAGAGCGCGTTCGGCACGAATCCCGGTTCATTCACCGCCGACCAAATCACCCTCAATGGCGGCGGTGTGAAATCCACGGGAACAATTGATTTCAACAGCAACCGCGGTATCACACTTGGCGCGAACGGTGGCACGTTTGATACGACCGGGGGCACAATCACGCTCACCAACATCGTCACCGGCAATGGCGCACTTACAAAGACCGGAGCGGGCACGCTCATCCTCAACAACGTCCACACCTACGCGGGCGGAACCAATGTGAATGCAGGCACAGTCCAGCTAGGGGTCGGAAATATCATCCCGGATACAAGCGCAGTCACCGTCGCTGGCGGAACGCTAGACCTTCAGAATCACAACGAAACCGTCGGCGCTGTCACCGTTTCCAGCGGCAGCATTATCGGCAACGGCGGCACACTCACCGCGGCCTCATTCAGCGTTGCAGCAACTGGCGCGATCACTTTCTCCAATTCGGACGCAGTTCGCATTGCGGCAAACGGGACTTTCACCAACGCGGGGGCAGTCACCTCATCGGGCGCGGGCAGCAATGACGGCATAGACGTCCAGACCAGCACGGGCGTCGCAATCACCAACGCCAGTAATTGGAGTGCAGGTGCTCCCACCACTCCCGGCACCGGCAACATCGAAGGCGCGCGCCACGGCATCACCGGCGGCCCGGCGACGAACATCGCCTTCATCACGAATGTCACAAATAATCTCGGCGGCACCATCAAGGGCGACGATGGTTCGGGTATTAATCTCGATGGTTTCGGCGCCTCGCAAACTGCGACGATTTCCAACAACGGGACCATCACCGGTTACGGTGTTACCGGCGATGGCGACGGCATTGACGTTGACGGTTCGGTGAGCATCACGAATACGGGCATCATCCGTTCGAGTAATGCATTCAGTTCCACGACCCCGGCACAAAGCGAAGGCGTCACCGTCGGCGGCGGCACGATCATCAACTCGGGAACGATTGAAGGGCTTGTTGCAAGCGGCAACACCAACGCAGTGGGACGCGGCATCACCCTTGCCGGAAATGACATTTTGACCGGCCCCTTAGCAGGAACGCGCGAGGCCATCTACGGCAACGCCACCATCACCAATCAGTCTGGCGGTCTGATCCGTGGCGACAGCGATTCCGGCATCGTCGTGGATGGCCCTGCGAGCGGCTTCACTGTGACGATCAACAACAACGCAGGTGCGACCATTCGCGGCGGCGGTGTCACGAACGCGGCAATTCGCACAGGCGCAGACAACGATACCATCACCACTGCCGGCACCATTGACGGATCCAGCAGTGGCAAGGCGATTGACATGGGCGCGGGTAACAACACGCTGAGCATCACCGGAGGCTCTATCTCCGGTTCCATCAACGGCGGCAGCGGCGGCACGAACGCCCTCACCATCAACCCCGGCACAGGCAACGCCTTCAACTACTCCGGCGCGATTTCCAATTTCAGCACTGTCACCGTCCAGAGCGGCACAGTCACCCTCGGCGGAACAAACTCCTACGCTGGCGCCACGACCGTCAGCGGCGGCACCTTGCTCGTCAGCGGCAGCATCAGCGGCAGCGCAGTCACCGTGCAAAATGGAGGCACGCTAGGCACATCAAGCGATCTCACCGGCGGCACCACGGGCAGCGTGACCGTAGAAAGCGGCGGCACGCTTTCCCCCGGCGCGAGCACGGGCCTGATGACAGTGGCCGGCAACCTGACGATTGCCGGCGGCGGCATCTTCGCTGTGGAAATCAACGCGACTGGTGCAGCAGGCACGAACTACGATCAGGTTGCTGTTGCAGTTCCCAACGGTGACGGGGCTGTGAACATCGGAGGCTCGTCGCTCTCACTTAGCGGAAGTTTTAATACGAACGGTGTAACCACAAACGATCTGTTCTTCATCCTGCTCAACGATGGCAGCGACGTGATCAGCACCACCTTCAACGGCTTTGGCGAAGGCAGCCACGTCTATGCAGCGAATGGTCAGGACTTCATCATCAGCTATCAGGCCGATTTGACGAACACCACGTCCGGAAATTTCGGCACACTTCAAGGCAACGACATCGCCCTCATGGCCGTTCCCGAGCCCGGCACCGCTGCAATGCTTCTTGGCGGTCTGTCAGTGCTGCTTAGCAAACGCCGTCGTCGCCTTTGAGGAAGAAACAAGTCACGACTTGTTCGTATATGAACGAATCAATTCGAAGTGCCCGGAGGGAACTCGGGCGATTGAGGGAATTGCGTTCAAACGTGGTTTCCGAGGCCGGGAGGTTGTTAAAGCATTGGGAATCTGAAATTGCAGGCACCCCATTCATCAGCAGTGCGGAAAATCTTGCAGCCTATCTTGCATTTCGGCGTGCGGATTTAAGAGCGGCTCAATCCGCATTGAGCGCACTGGGGGTTTCCTCCTTGGGACGAAGCGAGGCTCACGTGCTGGCGACGCTGGATGCGGTCATCGCCACGCTTGCCGCGATTGCAGGAGAGCCGCATGACGAATTACCTGCACGTCCCTCTGTGCGCGATTTTTCCAACGGCTCTCGGATACTGAAGCGAAGGGCGGATGCATTGCTCGGTGCCGAAAGAGGACGCCCCATTCCGATCATGGTGACTTTGCCGACATCGGCTGCAACGGATCGGGCGTGGGTGCGCAGGTTGGTAGCTGCTGGCGCAAACTGTGTGCGAATTAATTGCGCACACGACACTCCCGATGTGTGGAAAAGAATGATTCGAAATGTGCGTTCCGCTGCGAAGGGCGAGGGAAGAACATGTAAAGTATTGATGGATTTGTGCGGCCCTCGTGCACGTATCGAATCCATCCTACATGAAGAGGAAATGGTGCGCGTGAAGAAGGGCGATTCAATTCTGCTTACAAAAGACCAGCCACGGAAAAGGCCCGGCTATCCATTGCAGGCGCACTGCCCGATTGCGGAGGTGTTCACGACATTGAAACCAGGTGCACAGCTTTGGATCAATGAAGGACGGATCGGGGCGCTAGTGGTAAAAAGCATCAAGGAAGGATTGGTGCTTCGGGTGACAGACGCGCGTGAAACAGGGGAGAAGTTTCGTGCGGAAATGGCGCTGAATTTTCCAAATGTGGATTTGCAGATTTCGCCACTCACTCATCAAGATCTCACCGATCTCGATTTCATCGCCCAGCACGCGGATGTCGTGGGCTACTCGTTTGTGCAGACGCCGGAGGACATCAACCTGATCCTGAATGAACTCGATGAGCGCCGTGCGCGTTACAAGCGAAAGCAAAAGATGGGGTTGATTGCAAAGATTGAGACTGCGCAGGCGGTTCGCAACCTGCCGGAGATGATCGTGAGGGCGGCTTCGCGTGTGCCGTTTGGTGTGATGATCGCACGCGGTGACCTTGCGATAGAAGTGGGCTTCCTTCGAATCGCGGAACTTCAGGAGGAAATTATGTGGATTTGCGAGGCTGCGCAGGTTCCGGTGATCTGGGCTACTCAGGTGCTGGAGTCGCTGGCGAAAAAGGGATTGCCCACCCGCGCGGAGGTGACGGATGCGGCGATGTCGGTGCGTTCGGAGTGCGTGATGTTGAACAAGGGGCCGTTTGTGATCGACGCCGTTGGAATTTTGGACAAATTGCTCCGGCAGATGGCGGCGCATCACACGAAGAAGACATCAAGACTCCGTGCGCTCCAGTCTTGGGAGCACCTTTTTGGGCCATGACCTTGTTTCGACCACGCTATGTCTGAATTTCTAGCCAAACAGCCTGTTGCTTACGCCATGCTGATTTTGGCGGGTGTGGTTGTCTCCGGGCTGGCACTCGGAAAGGTGAAAATAGGGGGAGTCGGACTAGGAGTGGCCGGAGTGCTCTTTTCGGGAATCCTCTTCGGCCATTTCCATATGACATTACCCGCAGAGACACTCGGTTTTGTGCGGGACTTCGGTCTGATCCTTTTCGTTTATACCATCGGTCTGCAAGTGGGGCCGGGCTTTGTGACTTCGCTGCGAAAACAGGGACTGCCTTTGAATGCGCTCGCAATCGGCGTCGTTTTGTTGGGAGCCCTGCTCACAATCATCAGCTCTCGATTGCTGCAAATTGATATGGCTGCGGCTGTGGGAATATTTTCAGGGGCGACGACGAATACACCCTCGCTTGGCGCTGCGCAGGAAGCGCTGAAACAGTTGCCGGGAATTGATCCGGCGAGGGTGAGCCTCCCGGCGCTGGGCTATGCGGTGGCATATCCTTTTGGAATTGTGGGGATCATTCTCGCAATGGTGATCGTGAGAGCCATTGCGCGCATCAATCCAGTCGAGGAGGTCGCCGCGTTTGAAAAGGAGCAAAAAGGAGAAAGCGAACAGCCCGCGCGAATGAACATCCGCGTGCGAAATCCGAATCTCAATGGACTGAAACTTCACGAGATTCCAAGCAAGGAAGCGCTGGGTGTCGTCATTTCCAGGATCAAATATCTGAGCGAAACGGATGTGAGCGTCGCCAACTCTGAAACGGTTCTGCACGTAGGCGACATCTTGCTTGCGGTAGGCTCGCCAAAGAACTTGCACGCACTATGTTTGATCGTGGGAGCCGAGAGCCCGAAGGACTTGATGGAAACACCGGGGCCGGTGAGCTCCGAGCGCTTCGTGGTGACGCGGAAGGACATCCTCGGAAAAACAATCCGGGAGATGGAATTGACACAGCGTTACGGTGTGACGGTGACCCGGGTGATCCGTGCGGATGTGGAGATGACTGCAATCCCGTCGTTGCGGCTGCAGTTTGGCGACAAGCTGAATGTCGTAGGGAAGGCTGCGGACATCGCAGCGCTAGCACCCTTGCTCGGCAACTCGGTGAAAGACATGAATCACACGAACATCATCGCCATGTTCATTGGCATCGGCCTAGGCGTGCTGGTCGGGCTTTATCCATTTTCGTTTGGAAACATGCCGATGCCTGTGCGCCTTGGATTGGCGGGAGGGCCGCTCATCGTTGCGATATTGCTGAGCCGAGTGAGGAGGCTCGGGACGATGATTTGGTATATGCCGCTGAATGCAAATCTGGCGCTGCGCGAGCTGGGCATCACGCTCTTCCTCGCCTGCGCGGGGCTGAAGGCAGGGGAGCATTTTATGTATGTGCTCCTCACAACTCAGGGTTTCCTATGGATGACTTGCGGCGCAGCGATCACTTTGCTTCCGCTGCTGCTCGCAGCGTGGGTCGGGCGCATTTTCATGAAAATGAATTTCGTCACTCTATGCGGTATGCTTTCCGGTAGCATGACTGACCCACCTGCTCTGGCCTTCGCCAACGCGGTCAATAACTCGGACGCGCCTTCCGTTGCCTATGCCACCGTGTATCCGCTGACGATGCTGCTGCGTATCCTTGTCGCCCAGTTGCTCATCGTATTTTTCGCGCGTTGAATCAGTGAGTATCGGCTGGACTCGTGGCCACGTGTTAAAAAGACATGCAGGGTATGGAAACAACTACAGTGAAAAACGAAGCAAAACTCAGCAGGCGTAAAAGGCAACACGGAGAAACAGGGAGGAGACATGTTGCGACTATGATGACCGCGCTGCTTGCTGCCACGTTTGCCGCAGTTGCGGGAGAACGCGTCGCCTCCGGTGTCGGAACTGAAAGCCACAGCCTCGGTGATCTCACGATTTCAAATTTCTTTTCCTCCGGCTGGAATGAGGCATGGACAAAACGATCCAGGGGAGATGGAACGCCTGACATGTCCCTTCTCCGTGCGCAGACCAACTTTCTTGTGCAGACTTCTCGGACTGATTTCAGCCATCAGGACAATCTGGATAGCGCTGCCATCCGCGCCGCTGACTCGCTGACCACCACGTTCGAATACGCACTCAACCGACGCTTGATGCTCGCTATTCTTGGCAACTACGCATGGGCGAACTCACGTAGATCGGCGGACAATGAAGGCGCTACCGGCGGGGCATTCATCCGCCTGCAACTGGTGGATACGTCCGCCAGTTCCATCTGCACTACAGTGAAGGTAGTTGCGCCAAATCACGACCTAGGGGAAAAAGACACAACGCTGAGTTTTGCCGTGGCAGGCTGGTGCGATCTGGCACCGCTTGGTCTCAAACGCACAGGGCTCTACTACCATGTGCAGGAGGAAACACTTGCGGGACCCTACAAGCCAGGTGCACGTCGCAATGCTCTCAGCTATGCGCTCTCATTCGCAAAGACATGGAGCAGCCCCGACAGCTTTTTCGGGAATGCCAGCACATTCATCGAAGCCTATGGAAAGACCGACCTCGACGGAAACGACAGCGGTTTCACCTACATTACCCTGACTCCAGGAATACGCGCCACTTTCGCGCGCCGACACACGTTCATGGCCGGCGTGGAATTTCCCATCACGACTCCGCGTCCCTTCGATCAAGTCGTTCGCCTTTGCTACATCTGCAGTTTTTGATGAAGCGCAAAGGATTGCTCACTATCCTTGCCGTTTTAAAGAAGAAGACCTTTTATGAACTTTTGCGGCTAATCCGAAGGCGCAACTGTGTGAAAATGCTGAGTGCTCCGATGAGCGAAAGGTAGGTGCCCGGCTCTGGGATAGAGGTGACATGATAGGTGACGGAAAGTGCGGGCTGCAGGGCGAGGTTGGAAATATCGCGGGAGGCGAATGCTTTTGCGGTGCCGCCCTGAGTCTCGTCGCCTTTGAGCAACCAGCCGTAATTTGTGGAGGAGTTGTCGAGCCAGCTTTGCACGTCGGCGACAAGTGAGGGTGTGTTGTTCCAAGTGTAGGTGGTGCCTTCGGAATCCACGGAAGTGGAGGCACTGGGACTTGCGGCAAAATCCCCGCCCGGCGTGCTCCAGTATGAAGTTGCGTAGAAATTGTGAAGCCACGTGGCGTCGCCAGTGGTCGCATTTGCACCACCGCCGCCGCGAAAGCCTGTGGCTGAGCTTCCTTCGCCCCACGCTTGAAGCACTCGATGAAGCTCAATGCTGACAGGAGCGGACTGCGCTTGATAGAGGAACAGTGAAAGTGAAACGGAATCCACGACAGCGCCGGAGGGGACAGGGGCGATGCCGAATTTTATGAGCCCGCGGCGGGTGAGATTACCACCGGTGTTGCCTGCGAAGAAAGTAGGTCCATGACCATTGCTGAGTGAACCGGTGAGATCGTCGTAGAGGGTGTTGTCCGCGACGGCTTGCAGGGTGATGGTGTCGGCGGTTGCATTTGCGGTCATCAGAAAAACAAGACCGACGGTGGAGAGTGAGGCGGCAAATTTCATGATGAAATAAAGAAGCCCGCCCTCGGGAATAGGACCCGGAGCGGGCTTTGGTTTATGTGGATATGTTAGGAAATGCAGCGACGGCGGCGCATAGCAAGCAGGCATGCACCAGCCATGAGGCTGACGAAGGTGGCTGGCTCGGGAACGACCTGCACGTTGTCGTAGAACGCGGTGGTCGGCAGCATGATTGTTTTCACTTCGCCGATGTAGCCGACGTTCACAGTTGCACCGGGAGTGCTCTGATTGACGTCTGCGGAGAAAAGCTCGTTGTTACTGGCACCGTAGAATTTCACTGCGGTGTTCACGAGCTCTCCGAGCGTGCTGTTGTCGAGTGTCGCCGAGAAGCTCTCAAAGGCGTAAGGCTGGTCGAATACGAGCAGCACTGCGCCGTCTCGCACATCGAGGGCCTTGCTAGGCGACGGTGCCACGCCCCAGCCGACAGTGCTCGGATTAATCACCGGGACTGGTGCTGCGCTCAGGTCGAGTTCCCAATGTTCGCTGCCGGGGATTGAGTCACCGTTACCATCGAGCGTGGGAACGAATTGACCGTAGCCGATGGTGAGGAAGATGGGCGCGAAGTCGGAGGCAACGCTGCCGGTGCCGTCGAAATTAAGATTGAATGGTCCTGCGGCCTGCCCCGTGGCTGCCGCCCCAAGAAGGGCGGCAGCGAAAAGTGCGAGACCAAGTTTATTGTTCGTTTTCATTTTCTTGGTGTTTGCTGGTTGATGTTAGTTGGTCGCACCGCCGATGGCCGACTGCATGATTTTGAAGAACACGTCGGTATTATCCATATAGCCGGTGAAGAGCTTCGCGCCGCGGCCCTGGGCCGAGAGCGGGATGTCGCCGCCGGTATGAACTGCAGTTGTGTCCTGCACTTGACCTGTCACGAGGAAGCCTCCCGCAGTATCGCGGTTGGTCGGCAGGTTCGGGAGTGTTGCAGAAATGCTGCCATAGGACGTTCCTGTGGTTGGCTGCTGGCTGTCGCGCAGCGGGAGTTCATTGGTGAGCCAGTCTTCGTAACGATCTGCATTGGCCGCGTAGCCGATGAGCATACGGTAGTTCACATCCGTGGTTGTGGGATAACCGTCCGTAGACAGACTGTAGTTCGGGAAGCCTGCGGCGTCGTAGGTGCCAACGACGCCATTGCGCGGGCCGCCTGCTGCGGTGCCGAGATTACTTGTCGAGCGGGTGATGAGCTCTGAATTTGTAACCTGCGAACCGCCGATAATGGCGACGCCCGCGCACTCATGGTCCGCAGTCACAACGACAAGGGTATTCGGATTTGCGGCCTGAAACTGGCGGGCCTTCTGCACCGCGTAGTCAAACTCGATCATATCGAGAATCCACCGCTCGGTGTCCATGTTATGAGCCTGTTTGTCGATGGATGCGCCTTCGATCTCGAGGACGAAGCCGTTTGTATTTTTACTGAGCACAGTCAGCGCGGCGTCGGTCATTTCGTCGAGCATCGGCTGATCGGGAAAGCCGTATTTGGAAACCACCGTGCCCCCGAGAGTGGGTGAGGTGATGCCACGGCGTCCGTTGATCTTGTCGAGCGCGATGTTCATGTTTGAGAAGGCGAAAAGCCCCAGAAGTTTGTTCGCGCCTGCTGCGACGGTGCTGAGCGTCGTCTTGTCCGGCGCGTAAGCGAAGCCTGACGTCTGGAAATCGGCGATCAAATCACGGGAAGTATCCCCGACTGTTCCCGCTGTAGGCAGGCCCCAACCGCTCACGACATCAGCCGGCATGGCGTAGTCATTTGAGGTTCCGGTGCGCGCTGTGCCGGTCACTGTGCTTGGGAGGAACCATTTGCGCCCACCGCCGAGCAACACGGTGAGATTTGCTTTAGGAACCATCTCATCAAGATAGTTGTCGCAGATGCCCATGCCTGAGCCGCGCGCTTGCGTGTGGCTGCCGAAAGCACCGGGCGTCGCATCAAACACGTCAGCAGTGGTGACGATACCGAGGCTCTTCCCCTGCGTGCGTGCGAGATATTCGCCGATGAGTTCCACTCGCGGGTTGTCACCGTTGTCAGTGGTGTCATCCGGGAAAACGCCCTGCTGGTTGTTGTTGCACTTGTTGCCCGTGGAGTAGCAAGCGGCACCAGGCGCTGAGTCCGTGATGATGGAATTCAGCGAAGCCGTCATGACCATGGCTGTGAAAGGCATGAGGTCCGTGGCCAGCAGGCCGTTCGCTTTTCCCTGCGTGTAGCCCTGAAGCATGATACGCGCGGCGGTGCGGTGGGATGCACCCATGCCGTCGCCGATAAGGACGATGATATTCTTGGCCTTCGTGCCCGTGAGCGTCGTGCCGACGATCTCGAAATTGCCCGTTACCGTTGTGGTTGTCGAGTCACTCTGTGTAGCAGTCGCGGTGAAAGTATAGACGCCGGGAGTGAGGTTGAAATAGGCGCGGTAGCTGGCGACAACAGTGTTTGCAGCAAGCCCGGAGACAATGCCTGTGGTCTTCCAGCCGGTGGCGGCGCCGGATGTGGATGTCACAGTCGCCACGCTCGTGGCGCCGAATTTGAACTCGACCTGAGTGATCGTCTTGCCGACTTCCGGTTGAACGGTCGCCTGGAGATCAAAGCGCTGTCCTGTGAGGAAGCGTGCTGTGTATGGAGCACCCGCGTCGCCGACGCTAAAAAGCGCGCTGGGCGGAGTGAGGCGTGAGATGGTGGGCGCGGCATTGAGCGCGCCGATGGATACGACGAGCGCGGCGGCTGCAATGCCTGCGCGCTTGATGTGCTTCATGGTGTTTTTCATTTGTGGTGGTTGGTTGTGGTTGGTTGTTGGGTTTGCTCTGGCGTGAGTGCCGGGGCTGTTTTCGAGTTGGAAGCTGTGGCCGTGGCGGGATCGAGTTTCAGGCGGATGGCGGATACACGTCCGTCGGGTTCGGGCTTGTTGCCGAGATCCAGCGTGCCCGTGAGGAGAAGTGGAGCATCGTGGTGCGGGACGATTTCACCGAATAACTCGGGCACACTCACAAAGACCACCTGTGGCGGCAGATCTTCGCACAGCCCGGTGTGGCTCATATTCACCGACTCCGGCGCAGGAGCCAGCATGATGCGGCCGGGCACGCTCGCCTCGAACATCGCGCGCGCCTTGCGTGCCTTGCTTGCGGCATCCGGCTCGGCATTGCATACACCGACCATCTCGGCGACTTGAAAACCAGCGACGCGAACTTTCTTGCCCTGTAGCGCTTTGATTTTGTCTGTGAACTCAAGGCCCCTCGGCCCGACTGGCATTTTAAAAAACTCGTCAAAAGAAATGTCCGTCACTCCATCGGGCAGCGGGGTGCGCGCTGGCAGCAGTGGTGTCTTTTTCCCGGCGCGTGGTGCGGGAAACGCGTTTGAGATGCGTTTTGCGGAGCGCAAATTCTGCGTTGCCGCTTCGCTTGCAGCGGGAGGAATATCAGCGGCCGAAGCCATCACCGGGAGGCAGACTGCGCAGAGAAAAGTGAACGTTTTCATGAATGACCGAGCGGTAGTCGGTCGCGCTGCGCAACGTAAAGCGCGGCGTTGAAACACTTGGGTAACGCGTGTTTCGGAAGAGTTACGACTGTTTCAATTCGGGGGAAATTAAAATGAACCCGAACGCCGCGATTGAATAGAGGCGTTTTGCGCGGCGAGGACGGTGGTATGGGAGTTTGTGAAGACATTCCACACTCCGCCTGCCGCACAAAACGTTGACATAGATTTTGCTCCGCTTTCGGGCTCGGGCCAAGT
>CAIYUV010000109.1 GCA_903929475.1 uncultured Spartobacteria bacterium | reverse complement strand
TCGGGCGTGTCGAAGTCCGGCTCTCCTGCGCCGAAACTGCAAACATCAATGCCTTCGGCTTTCATCGCCTTGGCTTTGCTGTCAATGGCGAGCGTGAGCGAGGGGCTGAGAATAGTGGAACGATGGGCGAGTAACATGGTGATTTAGGATGTTTTGGATTTTTTGTTTTGGTTACTTTTTGGCGAACCAGCCATCCACGAGTGTGCGGAAATTGTTTTCGTTGATCTGGACGATACCCATCTCGCGCTGCGCATTTTCCGGCGCATCGCTGGCGTGGGCGGCGTTGACCATGATGGTCTCGCCAAACTCGCGGCGGATGGTTCCGTGCGGGGCCTTGGCGGGGTCGGTCGGCCCGAGGACTTCGCGGATTTTGCGCACCGCATCCACGCCCTGATAAATGAGCGCGAGGATTTTTGCTGTGCCGGGTTCGTTACGAAGGTCGGCGGGGCAGGTGCTCGGGCGGCGGCCGGACATGAACTCCACGATGTCCTCCCAGTTTTCGCGGCCATTGAGCGGCCCGAGGATGTCGCCGAGTGCTTTCTCCGTCTCGGGGGTGAAAGCGATCTCGAACAGCGGTTCGAGCGCCTTCTTTGCAACGCCCGCCGCGCGACCACGCAGTTTGTCCTGCAACACGGCGAGCACTGGACCGTAAAATTCCTCGGCCTGCGCGCAACTCATGTGGTGGACCTTGGCCGCGATGATGTAGAGACCGGTGCGGCTGAAGAGATCGATCACACCGCCGGGACGCGCGTTCGGGAAACGGAAGTTGTCCGGCTTGATGAGCACGAGCGTCTTTTCGACATTCGAGCCCTGCGGAAAATCAATCACCTTGTCGAGCAAACCGCCTTCGCTGTCGGAGTGCTGCGCCCAAATTTTGAGGTCGCGTTCGGCGCTCGCGACATCCTGCGGGGCGAGCACGCCGGGCTCGAAATAGGAAACGTGTCCGCTGGCGTCGTTGATGTAGTCGCCATAGGTGTCGCGGATGGTTTCGCCTGCGGTGCGCTCGTTAAGGATGTGCCCCACGCACTCTTTGATTTTCGCAATCGCGTTTTCGCCTTTGAAAACAAACATCAACACGCGCGGCTTGGTGCCACCGGCCTTGGCGCTGAAATTGGCGAGCACGTATTTTTGAATCATCTCCTGAGCCGCGCGATGGCTCACATCGCTATCGGTCACGACGCCCGCTGCATATCTCTCAGCAAGCTCCTTGCTCGGGGCAAACATCCGCGCCGCGACAAGGTCGAGACCGGTGCGTGAGATGAGACGGGAAATAATCCCGCCCGTTCGCGATTTGCGAATCGTGTAAGGTGTAAATAGGACGTAGGAAAGTTCGACTGCCATAAGACTAAAAAACCCGCATTGCCCGCTGAAATCGCTCAGCAAACAACGTAGGTCGCGTGTTTTTGTATAGGTTCGGTTTAGCCAGCGGGCGGCGAAACTAGTAGGTGAGAAAAAAGCGTCAACGGATTTTTGCGAGCAGTGGAAGTGAACGGGATGATCTCCATGGACAGGCCGGACGCGGGGGGCGAGGACTCCGATCACTTTTCACCGATCACCCATCACAAGTGCAGTAGTGCCACCCGCCACTCGCGTTCCTATTTGCCCGACTGGCGCACCCAAGCACTCTGCCCCACATGGGCAAGTAAACCGTCGGCCCTACTTCTACTTGCCCGCTATTGCCGTCGAAAACAGATCGAACCGGGTATTCATTTCCACGCTTGAACCTTCAGCCCTTTGACACGCTTGAACTCCCCAGCATTGGCGGTGACAAGTGTCGCCTCTAGGCTGCGAGTTTGGGCGGCGATGAGAAGATCAAGCGGGCCGATGCTTTTTCCACTCGCTTCCAGCGTGGCGCGGATGTCGGCATAGTGCTCGGCAGCTTCGATGGTGAAGTCTGCAATCCAAAAGAATTCAAGAAAGGCTTCGAGCCGCCGGGCCTGTTGAGGATGTGTCTTTAGATTTTTCTTCACTCCAGTCCAAAGCTCCGCTGCGACGATCACCGGAATGCCCGTAAGCGCGGGGTCGGGAAGTTTTCCGAGCCCGGCTTTGTTGCGCAGCACTGGAATACAGACACTCGAATCGAGGAGAAATGAGGGCTTCATTGGGCCTCAGAATTATAACTCAAAGATTGGCCGTTCGTGCGCTTTAGGACGCGGCGGCGGCTCGGGAAATTCTTCGGCATTCGGAAACTGTTCGGCGAGGAAGCGGGCGATTTCAGTGAACGTGCGGAATTTCGGTGCAGGGACGGGCTTGAGAACAACCTCGTCGCCATGCTTCTCGATCAGGACTTCTTTGCCGGAAAAGCGAAACGCTCTTGGAAGGCGGACGGCCTGACTTCCGCCATGCTGGAATATTTTTGCAATGCTCATATCTATATTCTGTATCTATTTAGCGGGAGGTCAAGCGACTCGTTGAACTGAATGACGGAGAACGAAGTCGGAGAATTATTCCAAAGTTGAGCCTCTCCCTACTTTCCTCCTCGCTCTACTTCCACAGAGAAACACGACCTTTCATGATATTTGAGAGGCGGTGCGGCCACGCTATGAGTTGATTCCTAGAGTATTGAGCGCAGCTCTTGACGCACCCATAAATCCAACTTTAAGACCGCGGAACCTAAGTGCCTTTGTTGCCTGTCTATTAAGGACGAGCAATGCAATAGCCGAGACTAAAGGAATAAGTGCGAGCATGAAATATAAACCCGAACGCCGCGATTGAATGGCTAAATGCCGTCGCCGCCGGGTAGAATCGTATCGAAATCGGGTTCTGGGGCTCTGGGTCTTGGTAAAAGCGGCGTGGTTGCGATTTGCGCATCCAGAGCGTTTGCGATGAGGGC
>CAIYUV010000108.1 GCA_903929475.1 uncultured Spartobacteria bacterium | reverse complement strand
TGCAATCGCCACTGAAACCGGAGGAGATAGCGCGCCGCAAGGCTGCGAAAGAGCGACTGGCACCACTTGCAAATGAAGCGCTCAACGAGTGCCTGAAGTTTCTAACGCCGGATCCGTCCAAGGACCAGCGTGTGAAGCTGCTGTTCTTCGATTGCCTGAGGTTCATCTACCCGAGAGTCGAGTCGCAGCGCGCATCCATTGCGAAGTGTTTGCGGGCGCTGCAAGTGGAGAGAGGCTCACTGCTCGACAAGTATATTCAGCATTGGCTTTTTGAGATTCTGGAGCGTGCAAACTGAAGACGTATGAGGATTTCACCAACGCGATGGGAAAAGTGAGGGACAAGGAGAGATAAATTTCCGATAGCCGTGAGAAACCCAACACACATCATCCAACTACCGTGAAGACAAAACAAACTACAATCGCTGTGCTGCTTTTCCTGACGCTGACTGGATTTCCGTTGCAGTCAGCGGAGCCAAAGCCGGGCTTCAACAATCCGCCGGGCGAAAATGACCTTGCGGCACCGGAAACTCTGCCGCCCGAATTGCGAACTTTGCGCCTCACCAAGACACAGGCGGAAAAAATTAACGCGTGGCGCAAGAGCCAGACAACACCACCGAACCCGACTAAATATGCGCAGTTCATCGAGTCCATTCTGACTGCCGAACAAAGGGAGGCATTCCATAAGATACTCCAAACCGGAGGCGGGTAGCTGGAGTAAAGACAGGTGCCGCAAGGAACAAATATGCGAACCCGATATCTTGCACTTTGTCTTGCAGTGCTTTTCGCCGAGTCTCACGCGAACGAAAAGCCACAATTGCCCGGAAAGACACTCTCCACGATGGACGACATGCGTGCCCATGATGAGGCACTGCGCACTCGCTTTCAGAAAGTGAAAGTCGGAATGACTGCGCAGGATGTGCGAACAGTGATGGGCGCCAAACCAAGCGTCGAGCGAGAGGATTTATGGACATTCAGACTCAGTCCCGCGTCCGATACAGTGACGGAAAAAGATATATCGCTATTCGTCAGATTCAAAGACGGGGTCGTGTCTCAGGCCGACGTTTCATACACCTGCTACTACGTGCTTCCGCATGGGCTTTAATTTTCGATTTCTGCTTTTCGCGAGCGCGGTCGTCCTCTTCGTCAGTATTGGGATTATGATGAATTGCGGATCGTCGCCACGCGGCTACGCGGTGTTCGATTCATGTATAGGAGTCATCGTCGCATCTCTCATTCCTTGGTTGGTTCTGGCCCGTCGTAGATGGTTCAAGTGGCAGTCTGCAAAGAGCAGAGGATGGCAGATAGTGACTGCGGTCCTGCTGTGCATCGCACTGCTTGCCGCGCCAATCGCAGGGCTTTGCTATTCTGTAACTGCGAAATCTACGGACGATTGGGGCGGCTTCAGTCGCACCCTCGGTTTTTTCGTCACGGTGATTGTTTTCGCTCACGTCGGTTTTGCATTCTGCTTCGGGGCGTTGCTGCTTCAGATTTGGCGGGATCAATGGTGCAGAGTCCTGAGTGCGCTGGTTGTCGCCTGCTATTTGTTCCAACAACACCCGAAACTCCCGCTCCGCTTCGGCATTTTTACCCTGCGCTTGTAACGCACTCGCCAGATTATTCCGGTTACTCAAGGTCTTAGGGTGCTCCTTGCCGAGCACGCGCTCCATCACCACCAGCACAGCCCTGTATTCCTGCTCCGCCTCGGCATACTTGCCTTGTGACAGTATAACACTGGCCAGATTCATCCGAATAGCCAAAGTTTTCGGGTTCTCCGCGCCGCCCAAACGCTCCCATCCTGCCAGCACTTCACGCCATTCCATTTCCGCCCCTGCATAGTCGCCTTTCTGGTAGAGTTCCTTCGCGTGGTTGAACTGCTCATTGATTTCGGCACGCATCTTCACTGGCACCGCCGAGTAGAGCGGCGCAGTGAGAGTGGGGATGAAGACTGCGAGAAGCGCAGCGAGGGTGAGGAGGTGCCGGAGTTTCATGGACGCGCGGAGGCTGGTGGCGCGAAGTGCGTGTGTCAAGTTGGCCACCGGGTGTGGGGAGTGGGATGAATTTTTTCCGCTCCGCAGTTGCGCTGAGGGCTGCGCTTTGCTGGAATCCGCGCCCTTTCCGAAAACAACTACCTACTATTATGGCAAAGAAAAACCTGAACATCGGCGTCGTCGGCTACGGCTTCATGGGCCGCACCCACGCGAACGCATACCACAACGCGGCGAACTTTTTCGACCTCCCGCTCAAACCCGTGCTCAAGGCCGCGTGCGGTCGCGACGAGGCGAAGCTGAAAGCCTACGCGGACAACTGGGGATTTGAGAGCACGGAGACGGATTGGAAAAAGCTCATCGCCCGCAAGGACATTGATGCGATTGACATCTGCACGCCGAACAACAGTCACGCCGAAATCGCGATGGCGGCGGCGCGCGC
>CAIYUV010000107.1 GCA_903929475.1 uncultured Spartobacteria bacterium | reverse complement strand
CCACTCCCACTCGTTAGACAAAAAACAGCCGTCCAGAAAACTTTCAGACGATCACCGCTTTATTCAGCGTTTCCTTAGTGGGCATATCTGCGCTCACAAGCATAACTCACAAGTGGGAGTTTGTTCATTGGTGAAACGCCTACTCCAGCCGCTTGAGCGTCGGGATGCGGTATTGCATTTGCACCATGCGCTCGATTTTTTCGGACTCGGCGGCGTCGAGGTAGATGGTGCCGGGGTCATCGTCGAATTCGATTTTGTGGAGGCCCTTCTCCGCTTTTTCGAGGGCCTTGGGCACGTCGTCGAGGCTTTGGAGTTCGACGCCGTTGATTTTGGTGACGCGGAGGCTGCTGAGGTCTTCGTAGCCGACGGTGGTGGGCGTGGGGAGGACGCGCGTGAGGAAGACGACTTTGCGCGGGCTGTCGGGGAAGAGTTCAAATTGGTAGCGGTCCTGGTAGATGGCGCGTTCGGGGGCGCGGCGTGCCCACTCGGGGCCGAAGCTTTTTAGAAATTCGCGGGAGAGTTCCTGGAGGATGAGTCCGCCGACGATGTAGAAGCGCGGGGCTTTGTCTATGATGTAGGGATCGCTCACGTAGGCTGCGGGGTCGCGGTGTGTGAGGGTGATTTTGAGGTCCGCTTTTTCCCCGGCGCGCAGGACGTGGAAGGTGAGTTTGTCGCCGACGTAGTGTTTGGCGTTGATGAGATGGCCGAGCGGGATTTTTCCGTAGGTGGCGTCTTCGTAGTTGCCGTCCTGATCCACGGCTGTGTCGTCAACGCCGAGGAGCACATCACCTTTTTTCAAATCGCCCTTCGCAGCGGGACTGTCCTTAAGCACTTCGGTGATGTAGATGCCGCCCTTGGTATCGGCGGGGATTTTCGCGAAACGACGCAGCGCCGGATCGCGCATCTGGCTGAATCCATATCCAGCGCGCGGGAAGCCGTCGTATTTCGCATCGGCGGCGTCTTTCAAGAAATGCTGGATGATGGGTGCGGGGATGATGTTGGCGTTGTTGCTCTGCGCTTCGTAGCTCATGAGGATGCCGGAGAGCTTGCCGCCTTTCACCACGGGCATGGTGAAGCTGCTGTCGCGGTTCTGCATTTGCACGGTCATGCGGTAGATGAGGAATGCGCCGTCCACGGGGTAGGGGGCGACTTCGGCGGTGGTCATGGGGCCGTTGGTGACGAGCAGGCGTCCGCTGTTTTCGAGCTGCCAGACGGAGAGCTGGTCGCCGGTGGTGGCTTCGGCGATTTCGATGGGCGCGATGTCTTTCAGGAAATCGGCGTCGTCGGTTTTCAAAAGAGCTAGGTTCGCCTCGTAGTCCACGAACTCCACGCTGGCGGGGACTTTCTTCCCACCGGCAGCGGCTTCAAATTCGAGATATGTGGAGTTGGCGACGAGTTCACCCGCGACGAGCACGCGCGAGCCCGCGATGACTGCACCAATGGCGCGGCGGGTGACCGGTTGGCGCTTGCCCCACGGGCGGAGGAAATCCCATCCTTGCGTGGTGACGTTCACGCGCACGACCGGCGTGGGTTTTTCCTCAGCGACGGCGCTGACGATTGCGAAGAGTGATGCGAAAAAGAAAATGTGGCGCATGAGAGTGGTGCTTTGGTGTTACTTGCTGGTTTTGTCTTCTCCGAGGAACTGCTCTTGCAGCACATTGTAGCGTTTGCGGATGCGGTCGCGGGCGGCGCTCACTTCGGCGCGATTGAGAACGAGCGGGCGGCCTAGGCCGTCGAACTCCACGAGCATTTCTTCCTTTTCCTCGTCGGCGAGAGCGGCGGCGAGCTCGTGTAGGTTGCGGATCTTTTTGCCGTTCACTTTGTCCACGATGCCTTCGCGGAATTCATCGAGATAGGTATTCAGCGGGTCGGGAAGCAGCGCGGTGAGCACGATGATTTCGTCGCGTTCCTTATACATCTCGTCCTCGATGAAGTGCGAATACATGTGCATCAGGCGCATGGATGCGAATTGGTAGGCCATCAGCAAATTTCTATTGAGCGGCTGAAAGAGCAGCCCGGCGTGAACGACGTAGCGCGCGGGGTCGTAGCTGTTCGCCTGGTAGGTGAAAGGCCACGCCTCCGTGAACGTCACTTCAGTCGTGGTCGGCTTGCCGTCGCGCAACAACTCGAACTTCACCTTGTCGCCTTTGTATTTTCGCTCCGCGATCTCCGCCATCATCACGCGTTCGCCGTCGAGTTGGATCATCCCGTCGCTCTCGATGTCCACGCCGTCAATTTTCAGCAGCACATCGCCTTCGTGAAGTTTACCGGATGCCACGCTCGCGCTGGGCACCGTCGTGACCACGATGCCGCGGTCATCATCCGGCAGACCGAGCGCCTTGCGGTGCGTTGGATTTTGCAGGGGAAAAGTCGTGATGCTCAAATCCATGTAGCGGTCGTAGTGGCCGTCCGACACGTCCTTCAGAAAATGTTTCACCACCGGCGTCGGGATCATGTAGCCGACATTCTGCGCATCCGCGCCCGACAGACCCTGGAACGCCACGCCCACCACCTTGCCCGCCTGCAACACGGGGCCGCCCGAGTTGCCGGGATTGATCGCCGCGTCAATCTGAATGCACAAATGCGAATCCATCACCGAGTGCGCATACGGGCGGAAATCAATGCGCGACACGATCCCCTGCGTCACACTCATCCGCTCGCCGCCGATGGGGTAGCCAAACACTGACACGCTGCTCTCGATTTCCGGCACGCCGCCCACCTCCAGCACCTTCGTGTTTTTCCAAAAATCCGGATCCTCCACTTTCAGTAGCGCGAGGTCGCAGTCGTGCGCGATGAACTCCACCGTCGCCACATACTTCTTCGGATCGTTCTCCTTCTCCACCGTGAGCAGCTTCGCATTACTGACGACGTGTGCGTTCGTCATCAGCCTGTCCTTGGCCACCACCCAACCCGTCCCGCTCCCACCGCCGATTTGCCCCGGCAGCCACGGCACGCGGTAATTAAACTCCTGCGCCGTGTTGTTGATTCGCGCGAGCGACTTGCGGATTTCGTTGGGCTGCGCCACCGCCACTGCGGTGAGCAAAGGAAAAAGGAGCCAATGGAATTTCATGGGGCGCGGAAGATGCACAGCAAGGGCGTGCTTGTCCATGAAAGGCGATAGTCTGTGAATGACGGACGGCGTATTCGGAACGTGGAACTACGGTCACGCAATGGTCATTCCGTGCGCATCTGCGTGTTCGCACTAAGTCCCCGCCTTGTCCGACCAGAAGACGGAGTGGACGAGGCGTGCGCTGGTGGCACGGAGACGGCGCGACATTTCGGCCATGAGGCCGCTGGCGATTTTGTAACCGACGGCGGTGTGGGTCGCCATGTAGTCGCGGAAAGTTTCGTAGGGGATGATGGCGAGGCGCGTGGCTTTCATCGTGTAGATGCTGGCGGTGGCGAGGCCGGGATCGAAAAGATTGATCTCGCCGAAAAACGCACCGGCACCGAGGCGGGCGAGAAGCATTTCGCGCGTGTTGGCGCGGCGGCGGACGTGGACGACTCCATCGGCGATGATGTAGAAAGCGGTGGGCGCGATGCCTTCCTCGAGGATGCGTTCGCCGGGCCTGCACTCGCGCACGGTGAGGAGCTTGGTGAACTCGGCGAGTTCGTCATCGGTGAGTTCGCTGAGAAAAGAGATGGCGCGGAGTGAGTCGTAATCCATGCGGCGGAAAGTAGGAGGCACTTTGAAAAGTGGCAAGCGATGGGTGAAGAATGACGGATGACGAAAGCAGCGCGTCCATCCTGCCCAGCGCGTTAGCATTTGGCGCAAAAAGTTTTTCTCACGGAAATGTGGAAGGTAGATTATCTTCACGCCGCTCATGTTGCTTCGCATCGTCACACTTTTCGCCGTTTTGCTTCCTGCCGCCGCTTTTTCCGAGCCGGGCGCAGTGAAGGGCGTGGATTTCCGGCGCGATGTGCTGCCGGTGATTTCGAGCAAGTGCTTCCATTGCCATGGGCCGGATGAAAAGGCGCGCAAGGCGAAGATGCGTCTCGATGTGCGCGAGGATGCGTTGACTGACCGTGACGGAGTGCGGGCGATTGTGCCGGGCGACCCAGCGAAGAGTGAGATGATCCTGCGCATCATGAGCAAGGACGAGGAGGAGGTGATGCCGCCGCCGAAGGAGGACAAGTTGCTGACCGCCGCCGAGGTGGAGATTTTGCGCAAATGGATCGTGCAAGGTGCGGACTATTCGCAGCACTGGGCGTTTGTGAAACCGCAGGCAGTGGCCGTGCCAGCGAGTCCCGCCGGCACCGTGGCCCGCAATTCGATGGACAATTTCGTTGCAGTGAAACTCGCGGCGCAGGGGATGGCACAGTCGCCCGAGGCGGAGAAGCTGACGCTTTTGCGGCGTGCTTCGTTTGATCTCACGGGACTGCCGCCCTCGACGGAGGAGATGTCCGCATTCACGAACGACAAAACGCCGGATGCCTACGAGCAAGCGGTGGACAGGCTGCTGACTTCGAGCGCCTACGGCGAAAAGTGGGCGCGCATGTGGCTCGACCTCGCGCGCTATGCGGATTCGACGGGGTATGGCTCGGACAAGTTTCGCATGAACGTCTGGCCGTGGCGCGACTGGCTGATTGACGCGCTGAATCGCAACGTGGCGTATGATCAGTTCAGCACGGAAATGCTCGCTGGCGATTTACTGTCGGGCGCGACGCCGGAGCAAATCACTGCAACGGGTTTTCATCGCAACACGATGACGAATGTGGAGGGCGGCACGGACGATGAGGAATATCGCGTAGCGGCGGTGAAGGATCGTGTAGCGACGACGATGCAGGTGTGGATGGGGCTGACGGCGGGTTGCGCGCAGTGTCACTCGCACAAGTTCGATCCCATTTCGCAGAAGGAGTATTACCAGCTCTTCGCTGTGTTTAATCAAACGGAGGATGCCGACCGCGAGGACGAGTCGCCACGGATGTCGGTGAAGACG
This sequence comes from uncultured Spartobacteria bacterium, assembly GCA_903929475.1. Taxonomy (GTDB): domain Bacteria; phylum Verrucomicrobiota; class Verrucomicrobiia; order Chthoniobacterales; family Chthoniobacteraceae; genus SXWH01. The sequence continues at coordinate 5,295 of CAIYUV010000107.1, read as the reverse complement.
AAAGGCGAGGAGGAGCAGCGCGCGAAGCTGAATGCGGAGATTGCGGAGATTGAGGCGAGGGGCGGCGTTGCGTCGGCGGCGTTCGAGGCGGAGTTGCATCAGTGGGAGGCAAAAATTGCGCCGCTCGCAGATGTGCTGCCGCCCACGAAGGATCGCGATCTTCCCGCAAACATCGCCGCCACACTCGCACTGGAGCCGAGCGAGCGCTCGCAGCAGCAGCGCACCGAGCTGAATGAGTTCTTCCGCCTGAAGTCGAAAATCTTTGCCGCCGCTGCGAAGGAAATCGAAGGCAAGCGGGCGCAGATGGCGAAAATCAAATCGGTGGAACTGCCCATCATGCGCGAGCGCACGGCGGACAAGCGCCGCAAATCATTTTTGCTGAACAAGGGAAATTTCCTCGCGCCCGGCGATGAGGTCGCCGCCGCTATGCCGGTTGCCTTTGCGCCTCCGCCAAAACTTGTGCAGGGCGAGGAGATGAACCGCCTCGCGCTCGCACGCTGGATTTTCAGCGCGGACAATCCGCTGACTGCGCGTGTGGCGGTGAATCGTTTTTGGGCGCAGATTTTTGGCACGGGGATCGTGGAGACGGAGGAGGACTTCGGCACGCAGGGGCAGTTTCCAAGTCACCCGGAGTTGCTCGACTGGCTTGCCGTGAAATTTCAAACGCCGAAGGCAGACGGCGGGCTTGGCTGGGATGTGAAGGCGCTGCTGCGGCTCATCGTCACGTCACAGACGTATCGCCAGTCGTCGAAGGTGAGCGCCGTTGCTGCGCAAAAAGATGTGCGCAATCGCTGGCTCTCGCATTACCCACGGCGGCGGTTGGAAGCGGAAGCATTGCGCGATCAGGCGCTGGCACTGTCAGGATTGCTCAGTCGGAAAATTGGCGGCCCGAGCGTCTATCCGCCGCAGCCTGACGGGCTGTGGAGCGTGGCTTTCAACGGCGGACAAAACGGCTACCCGACCAGCAAGGGCGAGGATCGTTTTCGTCGCGGACTCTACACGTTCTGGCGGCGCACCGCGCCGAATCCGACGATGTTCACCTTTGACGCGCCGAGTCGCGAAAGCTGCACGATTCGCCGGATGCCGACGAACACGCCGTTGCAGGCGCTCGTCACGCTGAATGATCCGGTTTTCGTCGAGTGTGCGCAGTCGCTCGCGCGTCACATCATGAGCGATGCGAAAGGGGACGCTGCATCGCGCATTCGCTGGGCGCTTGAGCTTTGTCTGTGTCGTTCGGCGACCGATGCGCAAGTCGCCGCGCTCCGCGAACTCTACGACGCCGAACTCGCGAACTACAAAGGCAACACAGTCGCAGCCACGCAACTCGCCACGAACGCCGCGCTGCCTCTGCCGCAAGGTGCGGATGCCGCCGAGCTTGCGGCGTGGACGGTCGTTGCGAACACGCTGCTGAGTCTCGATGGCGTCCTGATGAAAAACTAACCGCATGAATCTCCACCAGCTCCACTCGCAGACACGTCGCCAATTTTTGAACACCACGGGGCAGTTCAGTCTTGGTGCGATTGCACTGCAATCACTCATCGGCCACGCAAGCGCGGCGTCCTCGGGAAATCCGCTCGCGATGAAAGCGCCACCGCTGCCCTCGAAGGCGAAGGCGGTGATTTATCTCTCGATGAGCGGCGCGCCACCTTCGCTCGATATGTTCGACTGGAAGCCGGAGTTGAAAGCGAAAGACCGCATGGATTGCCCCGAGAATTTTCTCAAGGGGGAGAAGTTCGCATTCATCAAGGGCAAGCCCAAGCTGCTCGGCTCGCCTTACAAATTTGCGCAATACGGACAAAGCGGGACGTGGGTGAGCGAGAAGCTCCCGTTTATGGCGAAGATGGCGGACGACCTCTGCGTCATTCGCTCGATGAACACCGATCAATTCAACCACGCGCCTGCGGAGTTGATGATCTACACGGGCAATATGCGCAACGGCTCTGCCTCGATGGGCTCGTGGGTGACTTACGGGCTCGGCACGGAAAATCAGGACTTGCCCGGCTTCGTCGTGCTGCTCAGCGGTGGCAGCGATCCCACGGGCGGCAAGGCGTGCTGGGCGAATGGATTTTTGCCCGGTGCTTATCAAGGCGTGCAGTGCCGCGCGGTCGGCGATCCCGTTCTTTACGTGAGCGACCCCGCCGGGATGAGCCGCGAGACGCGCAGGCGTTCGCTGGATGCGTTGAAAAAGATCAATCAAGGCGAGGCGGAGTTGTTCGGCGATCCGGAGACCATCACGCGCATCGAGCAATACGAACTCGCCTACCGGATGCAGGCGAGCGTGCCGGATGCGTTCAACATCGCAAAGGAAACGCCGGAGACGCTCGCGATGTATGGTGCAAAGCCGGGGGAGGGGAGCTTTGCCAACAACTGCCTGCTCGCGCGCCGCCTCATCGAAAAGGGCGTGCGTTTTGTGCAGCTCTTCGACTGGGGCTGGGACATCCACGGCACCGGTGCGCACGACGACTTGATGAGCGCTTTCCCGAAGAAATGCATCGAGACGGATCGTGCGTGCTACGCGCTCGTGCAGGATTTGAAACAGCGCGGTTTGCTCGACAGCACGCTGGTCGTGTGGGGCGGGGAATTTGGCCGCACGCCGATGAACGAAGCGCGCGGCGGCAGCAAGGCTCTCGGGCGCGACCACCATCCGCATTGCTTCACGATGTGGATGACCGGCGGCGGCATCAAACGCGGGATCAACTACGGCGCGACCGACGAACTCGGCTATCACATCGCCGAGAACAAAGTCGGCGTCCGCGATTTGCAGGCGACCATCTTACACCAGCTCGGTTTTGATCCGTATCAAATGAACTACCGCTATCAGGGCCTCAACAACCGTCTCATCGGCCCGACCAACGAAGGCAAAATAGTCAAAGGCATCCTCGCGTGAGGCGCCGCAGTTATGATCAAAAAAGAGCGAGACGGTCCTTTTGTGTTCCCATTTCCCCGCCCGCACCAATCACTTCTACAGAGAAACACCACTTTCATGTTATTTGAGAGGCGCTGCTTTCATAGAATGACGTTGTATGTCCCAATTTTCTTGAGTGGCATCTCGATTACGTTTGGCGGAAGTTCAGCCTTCTTGCTCGGAGTGCGCTTCTCGCGGCGAACGGAAAAAGCACACTGCTCAACCTGCATGATAATGATTCCGCCCTCTTCGGGTGTGATGAGAAGTGAGTTGCCGTCAAAGACAGTGACGCGACTGACGCGCTGGCGAAATCCTGACGGACCAATCAAAGTCAGGACTAGCTCTCGGTTGGAGGGAGCGTCAGGATGAATAGTCTGGAACTTCCAAAACGTCTCCAACTCGCGGACAAACTCGCGGGCGCGATTGATGGTAGGTGTAGTTATTGTGTTAGGCATACGGTCGAATTGTTCACTGGCTTGATTTGAGGAGTTCGCTTGCTGCTGCTTTTGCCTTCTCAAACAGTGCTGCCGAAGAATCCTTTTGGGATTTTAGCTTCTCGGCTACCTTTTTGAGGTCGCCAGTGATTCCTTCCGCCGTGCTGCGGAATTGTGCCCAAACGGTAGATGCTTCTTGCATGCTACTTTTGATTGCTGGGGAGTTGGGGAGATTCAGAAAATCGATCTTCGTCTTGGCTGTTACTTGCACCTCGATATATCGGGCCAGAGCGTCAGTAAAATTTTTCCTGTCTGCGTCTCTCGTGGCAAAGGCGGATTCTGTGTCTTGGTGATGGTTGAGACGGATGTCGAGTATCGTTTCGTCGTATTCAACAACTTTGCGCGCCTCGACGATTTCGCCAGCTATCGCTAGAAGTCGGTCGCCAGCGATGAAAATGTCTTGTAAGTCTCTTTTAGCATTTTCGCTGAGTTCAGCGTGTTTTGGAGATTGGTTTTGGCTAGGTAATGGTTGCTGTGTTATTATTGGTGAAGTGGTCGGTGTGGCAGGAGAGAAAAAATGCCGCCAAGCAAACATTAGACTGCCACCACCTACAACAATGGCAATGAGCACTGTTGTAAAAAGGCGAACGGGTGAATTTGTTTTGGGCTGTGGAGTGGGACGCACAAATGTTGAAATCAACCTCCAGTCTTCAGAACCTTCAGGGCAAGCTTGACTGTCAGGCGGAATGAAACCGCGATCAACCAGTGCTTGAAGTTGCTCTCTGGTGATTGGCCCTGCGACGTTTCCGGTTTCGTCGGTGTAGTAGAAGTTCATTGTCTGTTGTTCGGGTAAGTGTGAATGTTGCGTAGACTTAGCGGCGTTAAGGCTGCCCTCTTTGGGAGTGCGGCGTTTTTTGGTGTATGAATGTTGGCATCATGGAGGTGGGGTTTGCGGTTGCCGATGGAAATGGAGCGGGAGTTTTCTGTCGAGCGGAAAGGTTTTGCGTTTTCATCTTGGTGGATTGGAGCGTCATCGGCGTATGGCCCCAACGTGCCGAGTTCGCAATCTATCGGCGAGGCGCGAACCTTGTAGTGCGGCGGGAAGCGACAGCGCCACGCCGCCTTCACAGGTAGGGTGACGGAGGGAATTTCACTCTGGCCTTTCCCGACAAAACCTCGCGCGCCTCTTGCTCGGACGCAGCGCTTCCAAGGCGGTGTCGCGCTTCGCTTGCCACCGCACTACAAGGAGTCTCCCGCGCTTTCGTGGCTGGTTTGTTTGCGCATCTTTGGCGCAAAGGAGATAATGGTTGCCTCGCACGGAGTCCGCTGAGTTCCCAGATGGGGCGGTCTGGCAAATTTGTAAAAGCGATTCTTGCTTGATGCGGTGGGATCGGTCGTAGTCCTATCCACACTATGAGCGCCAACCATCCACTTCACGACAAGCTCAAGGCCATCGCCATCTGCCACGATTTCACCGATGACGAAATCGAGGCGTTGATAGAACTCGGCGACCCCACGACTTTCCATCCTACGGATGTCATCGTGAGGCAGGGCGAGGAGGGGAACTTCATGTTTTTCCTCGTGGAGGGAAAATGCAGAGTCGTGACGCATCGCGGTGGTGACCTCGTGGAGCTGGCGCAGATGGGGCCGGGCGACATCGTCGGGGAGCTTGCGCTTTTCGATCATCGCCCGCGCAGTGCGGATGTGCAGGCGCTGACCGAGTGCGTGCTGCTGAAGATCAATGAGGGCGTGCTCCGTGCGCTCGCGGGTGTGTATCCAAATGCGGCGTTCAAATTTCTCCTCGGCACCGTGCGCGAAATCGGCGAGCGCCTGCGCCGCACGAATGCCCGCTACGTGGATACGCTGCTGGGGCCGGCGTAGGGCTGGACGTTCGCGCTTGCCGTGAAGCGGTGCGCTCACTCATAAGGGCGCGCATTTTCCGCAAACAAACGAATG
>CAIYUV010000106.1 GCA_903929475.1 uncultured Spartobacteria bacterium | reverse complement strand
TCGTCACCTTCTTTTTCCCAGCATACTCTCCCTGCGCGAAACTCATTTGGTGTTTCATGCATCCCTCTCTACCAAACTCACCCTCCAATGACTCGCTTTTTCTGCAGCACGGAGCGATTAAATCAGCGTTTCCCTAAGCGGAACCAATCTGCAATAAAGATATAAAGAGCATTGAAAGCCTCTAAACGAGTTGAAGCACCACCTTCGGAAAATGGCGTAAATGTGTCCTCGATGCAGCGATCAGACGCGAACTCATTCTGGGCGTATTCAACGATTGCTACAGCGCGGTCGATGGTCAGCGGCAGGGTTGAAGAGCTGTCTGTGTTCGTTGTTATTGATGTGCGCAGCAGCAGTAGCTTCTCGGCTATTTCAAGCCCTTGTTCAGCAGCTTTGCGAAGCCAAGCAATACCTTCCTTATAATCTTGCGGAACGCCTCGGCCTTTGAAGTAACAGTCACTTAGCCTGTATTGCGCCTCGGAATGTCCTTGCTCAGCAGCCATTCGATAGCATTTAGCACATTCTACGTCATCTTCCCGCACGCCCTTACCATCGGCATAGCAAACGCCAAGGCAAATTTGTGCAGACGCATCTCCTTGATGAGCGGCTTTTGCTAGCCACTTCACGGCTTCCGTAAAATCTTGAGGAACGCCTTTGCCTTCGCTGTAGCAACGACCAAGTCGGTATTGTGCATTTGCATCTCCTTGTTCAGCAGACTTTCGATACCACTTTACAGCTTCCGAAAAATCTTGCGGCACCCCTTCACCAAGGAAGTAACAAATCCCCAAGAGATTTTGGGCGATAGCGTGTCCTTGCTCGGCAGCCTTTCGATCCCACTTGGCCATTTCAACATAGTCTGCGGAACGCCCCAGCCTTTGAAGTAACAGTTACCAAGGCTGTGCTGTGCGTCGGCGTGACCTTGATCGGCGGCTTGACGATACCATTTGGCCGCTTCTGTATCATCTTCCGAAACTCCCTTGCCATCCTGATAGCAAACGGCAAGCGCAAACTGGGCTCCTGCGTGCCCTTGCCTAGCAGACTGGGATAACCATTTCACAGCTTCTATAAAGTCCTGCTGAATATCTTTGCCATCACGATAGCGACACCCAAGGTTGTATTGGGCATTTGCATCTCCTTGCTCGGCAGCTCGACGATCCGCGTGGCAAAGATTCGTTTCTAGCTGAAAGTTGTTCTCAGACTGTGTTTGTTTATTCATGAGAGAAAACCTTTCGGATATATTCCAAATAATTTCACCGTATGGAGGAGATCAGTCATCGGCTCTAGCGAGGATAGCCTGTCCTCGGGAAATCCCGACATCACCATGCCTTCCTCATGTGGCGGTGGGGGCTGGTCTGGCTCAGTCCAATGGACGGGGTGATTTGTGAATACGATGGCGTTGAATTTCTCCCGATTGGTTTCGGTTGGCGTGCCGAACTGATTGAATAGAACCTCACCCAGTTCGCTTTGAATCCACTCAATGCTCAAATTCCCGGAAGCAGAGGGAGGCAGATTCAAATCGATGAAGATAACGAGCGGCAATCCCGGCTTTTTCTTTTCGATTGCTTCGTTGACGAAGGATAGAAACTTGATTCGCGGGACTGAATCCTTGTTTTGATCAGGCTCATAGCCGAGAACTCCGGGCCGGTGCTTGCTCTTGGCTTCCACCAATATCCGCTCTCCGGTTTTCCGATAAGTGGCTACGAATTCGCCGTGTTTAGAGTCACCATCGCTTTCATCCTCGAACTCGATTGAATAACCGGCTTTCACGCATGCAGCAGCGACGAACAGTTCGTATCTGGCACCCTGAAATCCGTTCCGGTTTTTCAGACGTCGAATAATGGACTGCTGGAATGCAGCATTGTGCTGCGTCACGAACAAATCCCATGCGAAGGCCATGAACGCTGCTGCTGCTGCGGTATTCTGAAAGGCGAAATCGCCATCCTTGTTTTTTACAGCCGATTCCAGATGCGCCCATAGATGGTCGTGCCATTGCACAATCAAACTCCGTTTAATGGCAGGTTTCGCCCGCTCACCGCTCCACCATTCCCTTCCAAGGACGGTCTGAGTGAAGAAGCGCAAGAAGTCGTTGACGTATTTCCAAGGCCCGTTGGCGCTCTGAAATGCCAGACCCTGTTCACCAACCACAAACGCCTGCAACGTGTCAGAACGAGCCGCGATGATGTGTCGAATGTCGCCGAACGTTTTTCGATATGCTTCCTCGGAAGTGGCGGGAATGTCGAGGAAGCCGGTATGGATGAAACCTTCACCTGATTGTTGTAGGTGCCCTCCGAATACCTGCTCTTGGATGTATTGCGTCCCTGCCGTCGTCTCAACTTTGCCCGTGACTACCCAGCCAAATCCATCGCGAATGATGAGTTCGTGCCGAGTTAATCCCATCGGCGTTCTGGCCGTCATGGAATAGCACCCATCCTTGAGGTCGGATCGAGGCAAGTTCATGATGGAAGTCGGAAAAGTCATGGCGACCACTACGATCAGCGAATGTGTTTCACCCTCGTCGCCAAGTCGAGGATTTGGCGACGTCGTTTTTGCGCGGGGAATGGAGTGGAGCGCCATCACCTGCCTCAAGCAACCCGAAGGGTGGCCGTGGCAACGGCCAGCAACCTGAGCTTCGTGGTGAGCGGCGAGACTGCATGGAGCCAGTGCGGCAACCTCACCGAAGACCAAGCGCCGAAGGGGGCATCGAAAGGCCAGCTTGTTTCCAGTCCTTCTTTCTGCCAGAGTCCGGCCATGGAAATTGTTTTCAGCATCACTCAGGAAGCCGACGGCGGGTTCGTGGGCGAGTGTCTTTCGCACGACATTTTCACGCAGGGCGACACGTGGGATGCGCTGCGCGCCAACGTCAAGGAAGCCGTGGATGCATATTTTTTCGATCAGCCGAAGCCCGCGTCCATTCGCCTGCTTCTGGTGCGTGACGAAGTGCTGGCGGCATGAAGCTACCACGTGATCTGAGTGGGGCGGAGTTGATCAAGCTCCTCTGCAAGCATTTCGGCTATCGGCGGGTGAATCAGGAAGGCAGCCACGTCATTCTCGAAACGAGCGAGCCCCGGCAGCATCGAATCTCCATTCCCGATCATGCATCGCTTCGCATCGGAACCCTGAACGCAATTCTGCGAGCGATCGCAACTGTGAAGGGTGTGGAGAAAGAGGACATTTTACGACATTTGTAGGGCGGGGATGAACCACGAAGACGCGAAGGGCACGGAGTTGCGGGGCGAGCGGGAACCGTGACTGGTGACCAAATTTAAAGACCCATCCGCGACCGGAGCGCATCATCCACTTTCTGCATCTACGCAGGCGTCAATTCACCGAGCCAATGCGGCGGCGCGTGATGGCGGGTGAGGGATTCCCGCATGGCTGCTTCGTGATGGCGCAGATTGAATCGCGGATTATTCCGCCCCCGGCGGATCGAGCAGGCGTCGCGGGAGGTCGCGCGCGCCCGGCACTACGCGGAAAGCGACAAGTTCTTCGTCGGAAATTCGGTAGTAGATGAGGTGCCGATCAAATGGTTTCTCCACGAGGTAAAATCGCAAGCCGGCGAGTGGCGGCTCCGGGTAATTGCAGAGCGTCCCGATCTCTGGATGCTGCGCAAGAAACTCCAGCGTCGCTTCCACGGCGTGGGCGTAGTCGAGGGCGAGTGCTTCGTCCCGCTGCCGGGCATACCAGCGGGCCTGCGCTGCCACATCGGCTGGGAAGTCGTCGGTATAGACGATCCTCAAGCTCATACACCGCGCTCTTCTGTAATCACGCGCCGGGCGAGTTCCGCAAATTCGCCTTTCCTATACGGGTGCGTGGGCTTGCACACGGCGGCGAGCAGCGAGGATTTGATGTCCGTTTCGCCCGGCAATTCCGGCGATGTCCCGGCGGGGAGGCGTTCTTCGATCAGACGATTGACCACTTCATCCGGCGTCGCGTAACGCCCGGTTTTCAACTGCGCTTGGACGATCTCCTCGGTTCGTTTGTTTAGCGTCACAGTCATGGGTGCATTTTCCGCAGTTTCACGAATCAGTCAACGCGCACTTTCGCAGATAAAGCTCCGGCGCAAGGGGCGAGACTGCATGGAGCGAGTGCAGCGGCCTCGCCGAAATAGCGGCGTGAGATCATCACGAAAGGACCTCGCGCAAAAACGGCGCAGTGCGGCTTTGTTTGTTGCGGGCGACTTCTTCGGGGGTGCCGTGGGCGACAACTTCGCCGCCGGCGGCTCCGGCTTCGGGCCCGATGTCCACGAGGTAGTCGGCGTCGGCGATGAGCGAGAGGTTGTGCTCGATGACGATGACGGTCGCACCTTCGTCCACGAGGCGGTGGAGGACTTTGAGAAGTTCGGCGACGTCGGCCATGTGCAGGCCAATGGTGGGCTCCTCCAAAAGATAGAGCGTGCTCTTTGGCTCGCGCTGGCGGCGGAGGCGGGAGTTTGCATCGCGGGCGACGCCCTGCACGAGTTCGGTGACGAGTTTCAGCCTCTGCGCCTCGCCACCGCTGAGCGTGGGGCTGGGCTGGCCGAGGCGGAGGTAGCCGAGTCCGGTATCGCAGAGCAGAGCGAGCGGGCGGTGGATTTTTGGCGCGGCTTTGAAAAAGTCCGCCGCTTCTGCGAGCGACGTCTGCATCACGTCGCCGATGCTCTTTTCGTTGTAGAGAACTTCGAGCGTGGCGGGGTTGAAGCGCTGCCCGTGGCAATCGAGACAAGGGTGGTAGCTGGTCGGCAGAAAGGCCATCTCGGTGCGGATGACGCCCTGACCGCCGCACGTTTCGCAGCGTCCGCCCTCGGTGTTAAAAGAAAAACGCGACGCGGTGAAGCCGCGCATCCGCGAGAGCGGGAGTTGCGCGAAGAGAGCGCGGATTTCGTCGAAGACGCCGAGATATGTGGCGGGCGTGGAGCGCGATGTTTTGCCGATGGGCGATTGATCCACTTCGTGCACGGCCTCGATGAACTCCGCGCCCAGCAGCTTTACGCCCTTGGTGGTTTTCTTTTTCAGCGCAGCCTCGACGGCGGGCTTGAGCACGCCGCGCATGAGTGTGCTTTTTCCGCTGCCGCTGATGCCGCTGAGCACGCTGAGCCGTCCGATGGGAAAACGCACCGTCACGTTTTTCAGATTGTTTGCACGAGCGCCGCGCACTTCGAGCCACTTCACATTTTGCAATGTGCGCCGCTCGCCGCGTGTCGGGTGCTTGAGCGGATGGCGAAAATATTCGCCGGTGAGGCTGCGCTTGTTTGCCGTGATGCCGGCGAGCGTGCCGATGGCGACGACTTCGCCGCCGAGTGTTCCGGCGCGGGGACCGAGGTCAATGATGGTGTCGGCGCGGCGCATCGTTTCCTCGTCATGCTCGACGACGACGAGCGAGTTTCCCTTCGCGCGGAGCGCGGTGAGCGTGTCGAGCAACGCATCGTTGTCGCGCGCGTGGAGGCCGATGGTGGGTTCGTCGAGCACGTAAAGGACGCCGCGCAAATTGCTGCCGAGTTGCGCGGCGAGGCGGATGCGCTGGCTCTCACCGCCGCTGAGTGTCTTGGCGCTGCGGTCGAGCGAAAGGTAGCCGAGGCCGACTTTGCCCATGAATGTGAGCCGCTGTGCAATTTCGGGCACGATATCCTGCGCGATGGCTTTTTCCTGCGGGCCGAATTTTAGCGAAGCGGAAAGTGTGAGGGCTTCACGCACGGCGAGCGTGGTGAACTCCGCAATGGTCTTTCCCTTCAAATGCACGGCGCGGGCTTGTGCGTTGAGTCGTGTGCCGGAGCACGACGGGCATGGCGTGGCTTCTCCTTCGTCGAGCGATTCACCCTGCCGTTCGAGATCGAGTTCCTGTTCGAGTGCGGTTTCCAGACGCGGGTTGACGCGTTGCTTCCACACTTCGCCAAAGCCACGGCATTCGGGACACCAGCCATGTGGCGAGTTGTAGGAAAAGAGACGCGGGTCGAGTTCCTCAAACGACTGTCCGCAGTCCGGGCACGCGTGTTCGGTGCTGAGGATTGTGCCTTTGCCCTTCGCATCTACTGCGCGGATAGTGCCGCGCCCGATGGAAAGCGCGCTCTTCACCAACTCCTCGATGCCTTTCCGCTGCTTGCCCTTTGCGCCCGCCGCCGTGTGTTCTCCAACGAGCACCTCGATGGTATGCTCGCGGAAACGCTCCAGCTTTTCAAAATCGGCGACCTTCACCAGCCGTCCATCCACCAGCAGCGTGTCGAAGCCCTGACGTTTCGCCCACTTCGCAACGTCGGTATGAAAACCTTTCCGCGCTTTAATGAGCGTGGCAAAAACTTTCACGCGCCCGCGTTTCACCATCGCCTCGACGCGTCTCGTGACGGACGCCGCTGTCTGGCGCTCGACTGCGCAGCCGCAATCCGGGCAGTGCTGCACGCCGAGTTTGGAAAAAAGCAGACGCAAAAAGTGATAGACCTCGGTGACTGTGGCGACGGTGCTTTTTCCGCCACCGCGAGTGACGCGCTGCTCGATGGCCACACTCGGCGGCAGTCCCGTGATGCGATCTACGTCGGGTTTTTCGAGCTGCTCAACGAACTGCCGCGCGTATGGCGACATGACATCAAGGAAACGCCGTTGCCCTTCGGCGAAGAGCAGATCGAAGGCGAGCGTGCTCTTCCCCGATCCGCTCAGGCCCGTGATGACCACGAGTTGATCGCGCGGGATGGCGAGGGAGATGTTTTTTAAATTGTGCTCTCGCGCGCCGTGAATGCCGATGCTGGACGACGGATGCTGGAAAATCGCGGGAGAGTCTTCGGCGACGATGGCGGTTGGTTCGTCCGTAAAATCCATCGCCTGTTCGCTCGGACGTGAACCTCCGCTCAACATCGCACGGAGGTAGCGGCCTGTGTGCGATTCTCCGATGGATGCGACTTGCTCCGGTGTGCCTTCGGCGACGAGCTGCCCACCGTCTGCGCCGGCTTCCGGACCGAGGTCCACGATGTAGTCGGCGCATTTGATCACATCGAGGTTGTGCTCGATGACGAGGAGCGAATTTCCCTGCGCGACGAGGCGCTCGAAGACTCGGAGAAGCAACGCGATGTCGTCGAAGTGCAGGCCCGTCGTTGGCTCGTCGAGGATGAGCAGATTGGGTCGCCCTTTCTCGTTGGTTCCGCTGCCAGCGACTAGACGTTCGACGAGCTTGAGCCTCTGGCTTTCTCCGCCGCTGAGCATATTGAGCGGCTGACCGAGGCGCAGGTAGCCGAGCCCCACTTCCTCCAGCACACGCAGAGGTTCGAGCACTCGCTTTGCGCCGAGTTTTTCAAAATACACCACGGCTTCGGTGACGGTGAGTTCCAGCACTTCGTGGATGCTTTTGCCTTCGAGCAGCACTTTCAATATGTGCGGCTGGTAACGACGGCCCTCGCACTCGGGACAGCGGATGAAGACGTCGCTCAAAAACTGCATCTCCACTTTTTCAAACCCGCTTCCGCCGCATCGCTCGCAGCGCCCGGTGCCGCCATTGAAAGAAAACGCGCTGGCGGTGAGTCCTTCGCGAAGCGCGTGCTCCGAGCAGGCGAACAATTCGCGCACACGGTCGAAAACTCCGAGGTAAAGCGCGGGCGTGCTCTTCGGTGTGCGTGCGAGTGGCGACTGATCCACGAGGATGACCTGCCCGACTTGCTCCGCGCCGGTCAGCTTTTTTACACGGCCCGGTGCGTTCTCGCTCGCGATGGCATGAGCGTGCAGCAAGTTTTCGTAAAGCACGCGATGGACGAGCGTGGATTTGCCAGAGCCGCTCACGCCGGTGACGCACGCGAAGACTCCAAGCGGGAGACGCACGGTGAGGTTGCGGAGGTTGTGTTCGCCCGCGCCTTCAATGCGCAGCCATGTCTTGGGTGTTCGGCGCGTTGTAGGAATGGGAATGCTCTTTTCTCCAGTCAGATACGATCCCGTGAGCGAGGTGGTAATTGCAGATTGAAAATTGCAGATTGCTGATTGGGTATTGCTCCGTGCTTGGCTGCGTTTGCTTGCTGCACGCGCACCTCTGGCGCTTGCGCCAATTTTCGATCCGCAATCTGCAATCTGCAATCTGCAATGATTCAGCAGCGCCGACATGTCGCCGCTAAACACAAGCGCCCCGCCCTTTTCACCGCGCCCCGGTCCCAGTTCGACGATGTGATCGGCAGATCGCATCACGGATTCGTCGTGCTCGACGACGAGGAGCGTGTTGCCTTTGTCGCGTAGCGATTTCATCACGCGGATGAGCCGTCCCGTGTCGCGCGGATGCAGGCCGACACTGGGCTCGTCGAGGACGAAGAGTGTGTTCACCAGCGATGCGCCGAGGCAGGTAGTAAGGTTCACGCGGGCGGTTTCGCCGCCGCTCAGCGTTTTTGTCGCGCGGTCGAGCGAGAGATAGCCGAGGCCGACGGCGAGCAAGTAGCCGAGACGCGCCCGGACTTCGCCGACGAGCATCTCCGTCGTCGAGTCTTTGCGAATGTCCGATGGTAAATTGCTGATGGTCGCGTGCAATTCACCGATGGGCATCGCTTGCAGTTCCGGGAGTGTTTTTCCGGCGCAGCGGAAGTTGAGCGTCTCTTTGCGATAGCGACCTCCTCCGCAATCGTGGCACTCGGTGTAATTGCGATAGCGGCTCAGCAGCACGCGAACGTGCATTTTGTAGGCCTTGCTTTCGAGCCAGCGGAAGTAGCCGACGACGCCATACCACAGCCCGGCATTCCACAAATCTTCGCCGCTCCGCTTGGTCGTGCGGTTCCAGTCTTCACCGTGCAAAACCCACTGCTGGTCGGCGTGCGGAAGATCGTCGAAGGGCACACGCGTGTTCACTTCCTTCGCTGTGCAGGCGCGGAGCAGATCGCGCTGGCAGTCCGCGCCGCTCTCACCGCCGAAAGGTTTCACACACACTTGTGCAATGCTCAGTGAACGGTCGGGAATCGCGCGATTCAGATCAATCGTGATGGTGCGACCAAATCCACGGCACGTAGGGCAGGCACCTTGCGGGTGGTTGAAAGAAAACAGCCCCGGCGATGGAGGTGTGATGTCGAGGTCGCAATGCGCACAGTGCCAGCCGGTGCTGTGCGGATGGACGGCTTTCGTTTCGGGACTGATGATTTGAACTTTCCCACTGCCGAGACGCAGCGCGTTTTCCACAGCCTCTGTCATGCGTGCGCGAGCTTCTGCTGCGATGGTCACACGGTCTTGGATCACTTGCACCACGGCGGGGAGTCGCTTCACTTTCAGTGGCTCGTCGGTGCGAACGATCACGCCATCCATCCACACGCGTAGGTAGCCTTGCTGTTTGAGAAAATCGAAAAAGTCCGATGGTTTTGTTCCCGCAGGCGCTGGCACTCCGAACGTCACGAGCACCGCATCGCCTTCGCTGAATGTGCGCGCTTTCGCCGACCCGCCGCAGTGCATCACCTGCTCCACGATACTCCGCGCCGTCTCGGGACGAATCTCGCGCTGGCACTCGGGGCAATTCGCAACGGCCAGTCGCGGGAAGAGCAGCTTCATGTAGTCGTTGATTTCCGTCATCGTGCCGACGGTAGAGCGCGTGCTCTTCACGTTGTTCGTCTGCTCGATGGCGATGGCGGGCGGGATGCCTCGAATTTCGTCCACACGCGGCTTGTCCATGCGGTCGAGGAACTGCCGCGTGTAAGGCGAAAACGTCTCCACGTAGCGCCGCTGCCCTTCGGCATACACGGTGTCAAAAGCGAGCGAGCTTTTGCCGGAGCCGCTCGGGCCTGTGACGACGATCAATTTGCCGAGTGGCAAATCGAGGTCGAACCCCTTCAGATTATTCTGCCGTGCGCCAAGAATCTGAATGCAGCCTGGGGCTGGCGTGATGGTGAGAGCGGGTCGTTTTTGTGGCATCGGCAAAATGGACGCGCACTCTGCGCGATAGACCCGCTCTTTTGCAACCGATGCCGCGTCACTTTTCCACGGCTAACGCAAAAGCCGTCCGGTTGAACTAACCCTGTCCCGCCTCGGCCTTCATTTTCGCGGTGAGCGCACTCACACGCTGCTTCATAATTTTTCCGGACTTAAATTTCACCGTTGCCCGTGCCGGGATGACGAAATGGCTGCCGGGCTGGTTCGGGTTTCTGCCGACACGCGGCTTCGTCAATTTCACCTCGAAGACACCGAAGTTGCGCAGTTCGATGTTGTCGCCCTTGGCAAGTGCCTCGACGATATGATCCAGCGTGCGCTGAACCACGTCGAACACCTCGTGCTGAACGAGGCCGGTTTCATTGCTGATGCTTACTACGATTTCGCGTTTGGTGAGTGTGCTCATAGTTTAGGGAAGTTTTGGATATTAAATGTTGGCGTTTGTGTGACGGCAAGCCGTGAATCTCTATAAAAGCGATAATTCCTTTAGCTAAATTCCTCACCATTTCGTCATGTAGCTAACCAAATCGGGCTGCTCAAAATATAATGCGCATCGCCCTTCAGGTTCCGATGTTTTGGGCTGGCGCTCGACTCACGGGGAAAGTCCGCTATTTCCCGCGCGTGCCAAACTCGCCAGCTAGCTCGAAAAACCGCGTCGTCATCACGGGGATGGGCGTCATTTCGTGCATCGGAATCGGGCGGGATGCGTTTTGGCGGAGCATCCGCGAGGGGCGGAGTGGCATCGGGCGCGTGACGTTATTTGACGCCTCGGACTGCGCGGCAAAATGCGCCGGCGAAGTGCGCGACTGGCGTGGCGCGGATTTTTTTCCACCACATAAATTAAAGCGCTTTGACCGCTACGTGCAGTTCGCCGTGGCGAGCGCGCTGCTTGCGCTGGAGGATGCGCGGCTGCCGTGGTCGAAGGAGCAACCTCAAGCGCGCACGGGCGTCAGTTTCGGCACGGGACTCGGCGGTGTGGCTCAAGCGGAACAAGAGCACGCGCGATTTTTGGAAAAGGGAATCCGCAGCGTAAATCCGGCGCTGGCTTTCCAAATTTTCGGCGGCAGCGGACACAGCAACATCGCCATCGAATGCGGACTGCGCGGCGTGGGCACGACGAACTCGAATTCCTGCGCAAGCGGAGTCATCGCCATCGGCGAAGCGCTGCGCTACCTGCGCGACGGCTGGGCCGATGTGATGCTCGCGGGCGGCGCAGAAGCTCCCATCTGCCCGCTCACATTCAGCGCATTTGATCGCATCAGCACGATGAGCCGCTGGCAGGGCGAGCCACCCGCCATGGCGTGCCGCCCATTCGACAAAGATCGCGACGGTTTCGTGATGGGCGAGGGCGGCTGCACGCTCGTGCTCGAAACCCTCGAACACGCCCAGCGGCGCGGCGCGCACATCTACGCCGAGGTGCTTGGCTACGCGATGAACAACGACGCCTTTCACATGACCTCGCCGCTCCCAAGCGGCGAGAGCGTGATAGCCTGCATGAAAGCCGCGCTTGCCGACGCCGACATCGCGCCCAACGAAGTGGACTACATTAACGCCCACGCCAGCAGCACGCAACTCAACGACGCGAACGAAGCCATGTGCATCCGCGAAGTCTTCGACACCAAGACGCCGCCAGTCAGCGGCACAAAACCCTTCACCGCCCATCCGCTCGGAGCAACCGGCGCGATGGAAACCGCCATCTGCGCACTCGCGCTGCAAGACCAGTGGCTCCCGCCAACACTCCATCACCAAATGCCCGACTGCGACCTCGACGTCATCCCCAACACAGGCCGCAGCGCGCAACTTCGCGTAGCGATGAACAACGCCTTCGGCTTCGGCGGCATCAACTCCACACTCGTGCTCCGCAAGTGCGAGTGAACACGCTCAGCAGAGCCAGCCGAGTTCCGTCCATGTGGCGAACCATTTGCTGATGGAGGCTGTGATGTCGCCGGTCTTTTTCTTCGAGCCGAGGAAAGCGACTCCGCACGCGTCTGCGAGCGTCGCGCCTGATTGGATCGCACTGAGGAGTATGCAGGCTTCGGGTTCCAGTCGTTTGTAATAGACGGAGCAATTTACGCGGTGAACG
This sequence comes from uncultured Spartobacteria bacterium, assembly GCA_903929475.1. Classification (GTDB taxonomy): domain Bacteria; phylum Verrucomicrobiota; class Verrucomicrobiia; order Chthoniobacterales; family Chthoniobacteraceae; genus SXWH01. The sequence goes on along the minus strand of CAIYUV010000106.1, from coordinate 19,918 downwards.
GCGAGGTGGATGGGGGCGCGGCTGGGGCGCACGTCCACACGGGCGCGACGGCTCGCACGGGCGGCGCTGACGGCGTTGCTCGATGCGGATTGATCCTGCGCAGTGCGTTTGAGTTTTGCGAAGAGGCGATCCACGGGGTGCGTGAGTTCTAGTAGTGTGATGTGGGGCTGAAGTTTCAGTTTCACGCTCGCGGCATCAGCACCGGCGAGTTTCTGCGGATGGATCGGTCGGCGCTCTGGGCCATCGAACGCCACAGTGCGCGCCCACTCGACGCGGACGACATCGAGCGCGAGGCGTGTGCGCGGCGCGGTGAAGGCGGGGTGTGCGAGCAGGAATGATTCGAGCCTTTCGCCGAGATTGCGCAGCGTCCACGAGCGCGAAGGCTGCGCCTCGATGTAGGCAAGCGCGAGGCGGTCGAATTTCTTTTCACCGAGCACGGCGCGCAGGCCGCGAAAATCTTCGCTAAAGCTGCCGAGCAGTCGCCACCAGTATTGCTGGGCGTAAAGCTCAAGGCGCTCGAAGGAGGTGAGCCGGTCGTTGGGTTTGATGAATGTGGCGACCAAGTCGGCAGTGGAGCGCCCGCGCGCGGTGCGAGGCTGAAGGCATTCGTCCTTCGTGAGCGGACGGCGGAGGCAGTCGAACATGAGGCGCTGGATGTCGCCGAGTGCGGGCTGTTTTGCAGTGCGTTTCATGCAGCGCGCTTTTTGGATTTTGCTGCGGGGAGATATTTTTCCGCCTTCAGCGCCTCGGCGTGAACTTCGTCGAAGGAAGGAATTTTGTCGTCCCATTCGAGCAGCGTGGCTGTGCGTCCGCAGGCTTCGATGGCGCGTTTGTAAATCTCCCACACCGGGTCGCAAACGGGATGATCGTGAGTATCCAGTAGATATTTCGCATAGCGGCTGTGGCCCGCGAGGTGGATTTGCGCGACGCGTTCGTGGGGAATTCCAGCGAGGTAATCGCGCGGGTCGAAAGTGTGATTGATGGACGAGACGTAAATGTTGTTCACGTCGAGCAGGATTCCGCAGTCCGCGCGCTCGACGACTTCGGCGAGGAATTCCCACTCGGTCATTTCGGAAGCGTGAAATTCGGCGTAGCTGCTGAGATTTTCGACTGCGACCGGGATGCCGATGAAGTCCTGCACTTCGCGGATGTTGCGGGCGGTTTTCTCCACGGCCTCCCACGTGTAGGGCATGGGCAAAAGGTCGTGGCTGTAGGTGCCGTCCACGCTGCCCCAGCAAAGATGATCGCTCAGCCACGGAGTGCCAGTGCGTTTCACGAGGCGTTTGAGTTTGCGGAGGTGATCGCGATTCGGACGGCTGGAGTTGCCGAAATACATGGAGACTCCGTGCTGCACGACGCGGTATTGCTCCAGAATTTGATCGAGCACGGCGAGGGCGCGCCCGCCTTCGCACATATAGTTTTCCGAAATGATCTCGAACCACCCGACGACCGGCTTTTTTTCGAGGATGTGCGCGTAGTGCGGGATGCGCAGGCCGATTCCTACACCGTAGTCGCTGCCTGCTGTGAAACGCGTGGCTGCCATAAAATGTGGACGGGAGTGAAAAGAAAAACGCCCCGGGGCCGGTATGTCTCCATCCAGCCCCGGGGCGCATGAGTTTCAGCCGAGGGGACTACTTGCCGTGAACTGGTTTGCCGTCTTTCACAGCGCAGCCACCCTTGCCTTTGCAGGAGTTTTTGCCGCCGCAGCCATTGTCGCCGCTCTTGCAGCCACCTTTGCCTTTGCAACTGTTCTTGCCTTTGCAGTCATGCGTATCGTCGGCTTTTTCATCGGCGAGGATGCCGGCCTGTGCGCCGGTCTTGGATTTCACGACTGCAGCTTGTGCTGCGAAGCCGCCCGTGAGGATGCCCGCGAGGGCAGCGCCAGCGAGCAGGGTTTTGGTGCTGAGGATGGAGGTGCGTTTCATGTTGTTATTTTGGTTTTGTTGTTTTGTTTTTTTAAACGCCGCCCATGTGGGCAGCGTTCGTTAGAGAGCATGAGAGCGCACTTATTCCCGTGCAATGCGCTTTTTGTTAAAAGTGGACGGGGATTTCACAGATAACGCAGTGGCTCGGTCGAGGCTGGGATGAGGGCGTTTTTGACAAGTAGCTCACGGTATTTGGCGATGGCGGTTTTTCCGGCGGGGCCGATGTCGAAATGGATGTGCTGTGTGAGATAGCGCTCGCGGATGGCGGGGGTGGCGAAGTCATCCTCGCGCACGATTTCGGCGATGTGTGTCGTTCCTTCGCGTTTGAGAAGGCGCAGGGCTTCGGCTGCGGGAATGCTGGCGGCTTCCGGGCGCATGGCCCAGAGAGCGAAGACGAATGGCAGGCTGGTGCAGCGCTTCCATTCCTCGCCAAGATCGAGGAAGCGCCAGTCGCTCCCGGGCTTCTCCTGCTCGATGCGGAATTCGATGGCTTGATTTCCGATGAGCAGACGGGCGTCGCCTTCGGTGCCGAACTCGGGACGAAGGCCGTGGAATTCGGCGAGCAGGATGCGGAGGAGGTTGGCGGAAGTGAGCGAGGCTGGATCGAGTGCGATACGGCGGATGTCGCGCAGTTCGCCGCGATGTGCGAGGAAGACGCTGAAGACTGCGCCGTCGCTGGCGACTGCCGCGCCGTCCACGAGCAGATAGTGCGGGTCGCGCAGCGCTTCGAAAACCGGGACTAGCGCGACATCGAGTTCGTTCGCTGCGAGCATCCGCGCGAGCGTGGAGGGATGTTCGAAGACGACCGGGCCATCGTAGGCGCGGATGAGCGGGCGGGAGTTGAGGTATTTCACGCAGCCGATGCGGAGTCCGCGAAGTGCGGCGAAAGGGTCGCCGGTATTCACGCGGAGACGGGCTCCTGTTCGGTGCTCCGTTGTTCAATCGGACGATACCAAGTGTCGCGCTGCACGGGGTCGCGCCCGGCCTCGATGATGGCTTTGCGCAACGCGGTGACGGATTGCTCCAGCGGCGTGTGCGCGCCGGCCATATGGAAGATTTTCTCGTCCATGATCGTGCCATGCAGATCGTCAACGCCGTAGTTCAAAGCGAGCGCGGCCATCGGCAGGCCGAGACTGATCCAGTAGGCGGTGATGTGATCGAAGTTATCGAGATAGATGCGCGAGACGGCGAGGTTGCGCAGTTCGTCGAAAGACGAGGTGCGCTGGATGTGCTTCAACTCGGGCCGCGCGCCGTCGCTCTCGAACGCAAACGGGATGAAGCCGGTGAAGCCGTGCGTCTCGTCCTGCAATTCACGCAGTCGGCGCAGGTGATCCACGCGTTGCTCGGTCGTCTCGATGTGGCCGAAGAGCATCGTCGCCGTGCTGCGCATCCCCATTTGATGCCACGTCCGGTGAACCTCCGCCCACTCCTCGGCAGTCTCCTTTCCTTTGCAAATGCGGTCGCGCACCGATTGGTCGAAAATCTCCGCACCACCGCCAGTGATCGCGCCCAGTCCGGCATCGCGAAGGATCGCGAGCGTCTCTGCGATGCTCTTTTTGAAAACACGAAATGCGAGATGCCGCACCTCCACCGCAGTGAATGCCTTGATGAAAAGCCCGGGACTGAGCGTGCGCAGACGGCTGATGAGATCCACATACCACTCCGCGCCGAGCGTCGGGTGCAGGCCGCCGACCATGTGGACTTCGGTAATTCCCAGCTCCAGCCCGCGCGCCACGCGCCGTTCGATTTCCTCGATGGTCAGCTCGAATGCGTGCGACTCGCTCTTTCGCGCGCCAAACGCACAGAACTGGCAGCGCAGGATGCAGTGGTTCGAGTAGTTGACGTAGAGGTTGCGGATGTAGGTGCCGACGTTTCCGTTTTTGCGCTCGCGGATGATGTTTGCGATGCAGCCGAGCGCGTTGAGATCCTTGCTGTGGTAAAGCGCCACGCACTCCGCGTCGGACACGCGTTCACCCGCGAGCACTTTTTCGTAAACGGGCCGCAGCCCGGCCGGGATCAGTTTCTCTGCAATCGTTCGCATCGCGCCCACTTTCTGTAAAACGCGCCGCGCCGTCCAACGCTTTCGCGGCACCGCGCAAACTTCTGGCTTCACTCCGGGGCGTTTCGTCTGGCAGGGTTCGACATGGCAACTCTCGACGCCCAATTCTATCAACCGGCTGATCAGTTTTTCCCCGCCAACGCATCCGTCGCGCTCACCTACGACGACGTGACACTCGCCACGCTGCACAGCGATGTGCTCCCGCGCGACGCAAAGCTCGATTCACAGCTCCACGAACGCCTCGCGCTCCACTTGCCCATCGTCTCCGCCGACATGGACACCGTCACCGAGGCACCGATGGCTATCGCCATGGCGCGCGCAGGCGGCCTCGGCCTCATCCATTGCAACATGCCGGAGCGCCAGCAGCTCTCCGAGGTTTCACGGGTGAAAAACAACGTCCACGGACTCATTCAGGACCCCATCGAAATCGGCCCCGACCTGCTCATCGGTCAGGTGCTTGAAATGATCGAGGCGCGGCGCTTCGGCTTCAGCACATTCCCGGTCGTGGATTCCAAAAACAAACTCCTCGGACTGCTCCCCGGCCACGTCGTCCGCCAGCGCTACGCAACGCGAAAAGTCGCCGACGCCATGATGCCGCGTGCGCAGGTGCAGACCATTCACGAACGCGAACTCGGCGCTGATCCCATCGCCGCTGCCGACCGTTTTTTCACCGCCCACATGGGCATCCATAAATTGCTCGTGGTCGGCGACGGCGACACGCTCTGCGGACTCTTCACGCTTTCGGACATCGAGCGCATCCTCCATGAGCGCGGCTCGCAGTTTAAGCCTGCGCGCGATTCGCAATTCCGACTGCTCTGCGGTGCGAGCATCTCCGCCACGCGCAAAACCGACGGCACGCTCGACCGCGATCGCATCCTCGCGCACGTCGGCGCACTCGTTGAGCGCGGGTGCGATGTAGTCGCCGTCAGCACCGCGCACGGACACAGCGCGGGAGTCGGCGAGACGGTAAAAATGATCCGCGCCGCGTTCGCCGACCTGCCCATCATCGCGGGCAACGTCACCAGCGGGGCCGGCGTTGAATTTCTCGCCGAGTGCGGAGCCAACGTCATCAAAATCGGCCAGGGCCCCGGCTCCATCTGCACCACGCGTGTCGTCGCTGGCGTCGGCATCCCGCAGCTCACCGCGCTCTACGTCGCCAGCCGCGCTGCGGCAAAAAAAGGCGTCACCATCATCGCCGATGGAGGCATCGTGAAAAGCGGCGACATCGTCAAAGCACTTACGCTCGCCGACGCTGTCATCTGCGGCGGATTGCTCGCCGGCTGCCCCGAAGCGCCCGGCCAGATCATGGAAATCAATGGCAAGCTCTACAAACAATACCGTGGAATGGGCAGTCTCGTCGCCATGCAAGCAGGCAGCGCGGCTCGCTACGGCCACGTGGACAAAGACGCCACGCGCAAAGTCGCCGCCGAAGGCATCGAAGCCCTCAAGGAAGTCAGCCCCGCCGTCGAAACCGTCCTCACACAACTCGCAGGCGGTGTCCAAAGCGGCCTCGGTTATCTCGGCGCGCGCCACCTCGGCGAACTGCGCGAAAAAGCCCGCTACATCCGAGTCACCACCGCCGGCCAGCGCGAAAGCGCGCCGCACGACATCATTGAAGTGAAAGCGGCGAAGTAGCTGCCTTCTACACCCCGGCCCGAGCGTAGATCGTTTCAAGGCGGAGCGTGAATTCCAACTCTGGGATGCGCAGTTCCGTTCCACCTTCAGGCAGGTGTTCAGTCATCCAGCCGTCTGATTTTCGGCGGTAGATAGTAACTTCACGTTTGTCCTGCGCGACAAGAACGTAGGTGTGAAGTGTTGTGATCATCTCGTAGGCGAGGAGCTTTTCGCGGCGATCTATGCGTTCGGTGTCGGGCGAAAGGACTTCGACGATGACGCTTGGCGTGTCGCAGTAATACTGTTTCTGCCCGGCGGGGTCGCAGTTCACCATCACGTCGGGATAATAGAACCAATCGTTATCGTTTTTGTGAATGTGCGCCTTCATGTCGTTCATGAAGGCTTCGCATTTTTTGCCTGCGAGATGAACGTGTAGTGCAGTGAAGAAATTTCCAGCGATGCGATTGTGCGCAAGACTGGCACCGGCCATTCCCACAATCTCCCCAGCAAAGTATTCGTGACGGACTTCGCTCAAAAGTTCCCCTGCGATATAATCCTCGGGGCTGATCCGGTTCGTTATTTTACGAGCGGTGCTCATGGCATGGAAAGTAGCCTTTCAAACGACGCAAAGTCAAACGGCCCGTGTGGTGCCGACGCTAGGACGACTTCTGCCGTTTGCGCAGGGTGATTCGTTTGATGCGTTCGCTGTCGGGGGGGCTCCATGTGGCGATTTCGGGATCGTCTTTGAAGGCGTTGTGGACGATGCGGCGCTGGTAGCTGTTCATCGGTTCAAGCTGGTAGGAGCGCCCTGTATTGCGGACGATGTCGGCGAGTTGTTTGACGCGATGGACGAGGTTGTCGTCCTTCATCTCGCGCCAGTGCTCCACGTCCACAACTACGCGCGGAGCGTTGGGATCCTTGGAAAGGAGCATACGATTGAGGAGTGTCTGCATGTCTTCGACTAGTTCACCGTGCTGGCCGAGGAGGCGCTCTTTTTCTGGCGAGTAGATTTGGAGTGTGATGCCGTTGGGCGTCTCGAATTCCTTAATCTCGAAGGAAAAATCGAGGTGCCCCAGCATCGTGTCGAGAAGTTCCTTGGGCGTGGCTTTCATGGCGCGCGTAGTTTTATTTGGCCACAGCGAGTTGTTGTGTGGCTGCGTTTTTATTGCGGTTCAACAGCAGTTGGACAATCGAAATGATATTCTGCACCGACCAGTAGAGCGCGAGCGCACTGGCGAAGTTGTAGCACATGAAGATAAAGATGAGGGGCATGAACATGAACATCTTTCGCTGGGCGGGGTCCCCGGTCTTTGGGGAAAGACTCATTTGCAGAAACATGGTGCCAGCCATGAGTAGCGGAAGTGGGTTGATGGGCAGGCCAAAGATGTGCGCCACAGTGTCGGGCGAAGCCAAATCCTTCACCCACAAGAAGCCGTGATCGCGAAGTTCGACGGCCTTGCCGAGCATTTGGTAGAAGCCGATGAAGATGGGAATTTGGATGAAGATGGGCCAGCAGCCGCTGAGCGGATTAACGCCATGTTTTTTCCACAGCAGGCCCATTTCTTTTTGGAAGCGCGCCGGGTCGTCCTTGTATTTGTCTTGAAGTTTTTTAAGCTCGGGCTGGACGACGGCCATTTTCTTCATGCTCTTGTTCGCCTTGTTTTGCAGAGGCCAGAGCAGGGCTTTGACGATGACGGTGAGCAGGATGATAGCGAACGCGTAGCTGCCGAGCCACGCGTAGAGCCCGTTCATGGAGTTCAGCAACAGTCGGCTAAAAGCACCGGTAGGAATGACGCCTAGAAATGAGCCATAATCGAGCACGTCGCTCTGATGATGATCGAGCAGGCGCAGGCGGCGGTATTCACGCGGGCCGGCGTAAATCTGGTAGCTGCGAGTTGTGGATTGCCCGGCGGTGAGTGCAAACCCTCCCGGCACGCCGAGCGCGCCGTCCACTAGGTAGAGCTTCGTGTTGGCCTTCACTTCGTGGCCCGCTGGGCGCCAAGGCGTGACTTTGCGCCATTCGTCGGCGGATATGTCGGAACGTTTTGCCCAAGCCGTTTCGCCAAGGAGCAATCGCTGGTCTTCATCCGATTTTCCCTCTTCACCGAGCACGGTAATCATGGTGGTGAAATATTGGTTCGTCACAGCGCCCCATCGCATGAGATCCCCGTCCTGCTTGAAAACAAGCCTCTCGGGGTGGCTCCAGAAAAGCATGCCACCTGCGGAGAAATAATTGACGTCTTTGAAATTATTTTGCCCATCGCGCCACCAGTCGAAGCCCTGATAGAGGGGCTGCTCGCGGGTGTTGATGATCGCCGCGCTGCCCGCGTGTAGGAAGTATTTCGGCACTTTAGTCGTAACAGGGCCGACATTGGTATAGGTCACTTCAAGGCCCACGAGGTATTCGCTTCGCAACTTCACCCGGCGTTTGTCGGATTCGTCCGGCTTGCGTGGCAGCGAGAATTTCTTTGTAACTTTGATTTGCCCGGATTCGGAACCGTTATCTACCCTGCCGGGCATTGTGCGCTCGAAAGTGACCACGCCGTTCGTTTCGTCCGCGATCATTGTCCACGGGAGAATCGTTCCTTCGCCCGGCGTCTCGGCGAGTGCGCCGATCGGGATGCTGCCGAATTCATTGAGCACGATGAACGTGCCCTTCTCTTTGTTTTCGTAGTGCTCCTTCAGCACGACGCGCGAGATGCCGCCACCTTGATTGGTAAAAACGTAATCCACCGTTCCGGGCTGGCTCGCGAGTGTCTTCGTTTCCTCCAGTGTCTCCGGCTGCGCGGGTGCCGCCGGGGCTGCGGGCGTTGATGCGGGATTTGTCTGCGCCGTTACGTCGGGTGCCGGTGGCGTGGCGGCTTTGATTTTTTCCTGCTCTGCATGGGCTTTCTCCTGCTGTTCCTTCCACGCTTTTTTGTAAGCAGCCTCCTGTTTCGGCTTGCCGATGAAGAAGTGGTAGCCCAGCGCGATGCCAAGCGTGACGATGATGATGAGGATTCCTTTGCGGTCCATGGTGTCAGTGTGAAAGTTGAGTGTGTTCTGCGGGAGTTTTCGGCGGCACGGGATCGAATCCACCTTCGCACCAAGGGTTGCAGCGGCAGATGCGCTTCAGCCCGAGACGCGAGCCCCGGAGGAAGCCGTGGCCCTCGACGGCCTCGGCGAAATACTGCGAGCAGCTCGGCTCAAAACGGCAGCCCGCTCCCGGCCCCGCCAGCCAGTGGAGGAATGGCGAGAGCGTCAGCTTGTAGATGCGGATGAGCAGCCGGACGATGAACTTCATGCGAAAAGGCCGTGAGTGATCTGCGAAAGTCGCGGGACACGCGAAATAATTCTGCTCATTCCCGAAAAATTCCTCCGCGCTTTGCAAGTTGGGTCCATTCCTCCCGGAGCACGGCAAAACTCACACGGGAGGCGGGAACCTTGGCGATGATGACGAGCCACATCCCGTCGTGAAACTTCGCACGATCATGCCTCACGATTTCGCGCAGCCTGCGCCGCACACGATTGCGAACGACCGCCGGGCCGACTTTGCGCGAGGTGACGATGCCCGCGCGCGCACACGACTGCGCCGCGTTTTTCAAAACCCCGAGCATCATCATTTTTCCATGAACGGTCCTCCCCTCCTCCCGCACACGCGCAAAGTCGGCGGTGAGCGCCAGTCTTGCAGCGCGCGGAAAACGGAGACGCGGCACCCGCACTGCGGAGGCCGCGTCGTCGTTCATCGGAGGCAGAGTGCTCAGGCCTCTGTGTGGCGGGCGAAGTGCACCTCGACGCCTTTCGGCAAAAGGCGCTTGCGTCCGCGCTGGCGGCGGCGGGCAAGAATAGCCCGCCCGTTCTTTGTGGACATGCGCTTGCGGAAGCCAAACTGCTGCTTGCGGGTGCGCTTGCTTGGTTGATAGGTGCGTATTTTAGGCATGGCTGGAAAAAGGGCGCGCAGAATAGTGGTGGAGGGCAGCTTGTCAACGGCTGTGGCAGGAAATCTTTGAGGTCGGTAAAAGCAACCCGTGTCCGTCAATCAGTGTCCATCCTGTCCATCCAGTCGTTGACCAAAACACCCCCGTCACTAAACTCCGCCCGAATGTCCTGCACCAAGATAGACCCGGCGCTTCATCAAACGCGCAAGCCCGATTGGATCAAAGTCCGTCTCCCCAACAACCCCGTCTTTTTTTCCACCAAGGCGCTCATCACCGACCTGCGGCTGAACACCGTTTGCGAAAGCGCGCAGTGTCCCAACCGCTGGGAATGCTGGAGCAGCGGCACCGCCACTTTCATGATCGCCGGAGACCGCTGCACGCGCGCCTGCGGCTTTTGCGCGGTGACGACGGCCAAGCCGTTCGCGCTCGAAGACGACGAGCCGGAGCGCGTGGGCGAGGCGGTGAAACGGATGAAATTGAAGCACGTCGTCATCACCGCTGTCGCACGCGATGATCTAAAAGACGGAGGCGCCGCGCATTTCGCACGCACCATCGAGGCCGTGCGCGCCGCCGTGCCGGAGGTCGTCATCGAGGTGCTCGTGCCGGATTTTCACGCGAAGGAAGATTGCCTCGCGCTCATCGCCGCAGCGCGCCCGCATATTTTCAATCACAACCTCGAAACCGTGGAGCGCCTCACGCCACTCGTGCGCTCGCGCGCAAAATACCGCATCTCCCTCGCTGTGCTGAAGCGCATGAAGGAAATCGCGCCCGATTTTGTGACAAAGAGCGGCCTCATGCTCGGCCTCGGCGAAACGGAGCCGGAGCTTTTTCAGGCGATGGACGACTTGCGCGAATCCGGCGTGCAATTGCTCACGCTCGGCCAATACCTTCGCCCGAGTGCACAGCACCTTCCCGTCGTCGAATACGTCCACCCGGATTCGTTCAAACTCTACGAGCGCATCGCGTATGACAAAGGCTTCGAGTTCGTCGCCAGCGGCCCGCTCGTGCGCTCGTCATATCACGCCGCCGACTACGACCCGCGCACGCGGCATGGACTGAAATAGGAATGCCCATGGACTTTGCCGAACAACTCCAGTTCCTCCAAGACGCAGCCGGCGATCCCGCGCTCCTCACACTCGCGATGGTGGACATCGCATTCACCGCACAGCCCGATGCCGTGCGTTCTGAAATCCGCCGGGCACTCGAAGCCGCAGCAATCCCGCATCGGTGCGACGAAAACATCCTCGCCGCACTGCTCGGCGAATCCTTTGACAAGGCGGCGGCTCTGCTCGCCCGGCTTCGCTCCCTGCGCGTCATCGAGTCCTGCGCCGATTACACAGCCGGTGCCGTGAAGATACACGATGCGGCGCGACCAGCACTGCGAGCACGCCTGCTGACCGAAGATCCAGTGCGCTTCTGCGAGATGTCCGAGAGCGCGCATAAATACTTCGCAAGCGATCTGGCTCCTCAGGCACGCATTGAAGCACTCTTCCACCGTTTCGCCTTTGAACCGGATGCCGCTGCGGTCGAATGCGAAACGCTGGCTAAAGAACTCACCGATCCGGAAGCACAACATTCGCTCGCTGCCGTGATGCAGGAACTGCGCGATACCGGTATTTTTGAACCCAAATCAGCAGAGGTGGAAGAATCGGGAAACGATCTCGTTCCCTTCTCCAAATCAGAACCGGCGGAACCTCCTCCTCCACCGCCGACACATCCATCTGCGATGGGCCGCGCTTTCTGCCTGCTCGGCGATGCACAAACATCGCGCGGTAAACTCGACGACGCACTCGAGCAATACCACCGATATCGCGCAGTTTTTCAAAAGCTCGCCGCAGATGAGCCTGACAATACCGCATGGCACCGCGACCTCGCACTCGCAAACGGCAAGGTCGGCGACACCCTCGTCCGGCAGGGAATGTTGGATGACGCGCTCTCCGTCAGCCGCCAGAGCCTCGATATTTCGCAGCGGCTCGCCGCACAGGATCCCGCCAACGGCGTCTGGCAGCGTGACTTCGCGCTGGCGCTCGCAAGAGTCGGAGAAATCCTCGCACAGCAAGGCAAGCACACCGACGCCTTCGCTCAGGTGCTCCGTCACATCCGTATCATTCAGCGTCTCGCGGCGCAGGACACTGCCGACATGAGCAAGCAGCGGGACCTCGCATCCGCCCACATCAAATACGGCTCGATCCTCGCCCACCGCCACAAACTCGAAGACGCGCTCACTGAATACCGCACGGGTTTTACAATCTCGCATCGCCTCGCAAATTTGGAACCCGGCAATTTCGACGCGCAGCGTGAACTCGCCGCAACACATGCGCGCATCGGCGATCTGCTTTTCAAAATCGGGAAAGTGGACGAGGCCCTCGCCGAGTTTCGCCATCATCTCGACATCGCAAAACGGCTCGCCAACAAGGAACCGTCCAACACCGCCTGGCAGCAACTCCTCGCGTTCAGCCACTCGAAGCTCGGTGAAATCCTGGCTCGCAAAGAGATACTTGATGAAGCCATCGCGGAATTCCGCCGCCACCGCGCCGTCATCCAGCGACTCACCGAAAAAGAAACGGCGAACCCGGTGTGGCAGCGCGACCTTTCCGTCGCACATGGCAAAATTGGCGACATTCTCGCACGACAAAACTTGATGCCTGACGCGCTCGCCGAATTCCAACAGAGCCTCGAAATCGCACAGCGCCTCGTCGCAAACGAGCCGTTCAATGCAAACTGGCACCGCGAACTCGCACTCGCCCACTGGCGCATCGCAGACATGAACGAACGCAACGGCATGACACCCGATGTGCTCGAAGGCTATCGCACTGCCCACGCCTCCCTCGCACGCGCCGTCGAACTCGCACCAGCCCAAGCCGCATGGCGTCTGGATTTATCCTTCTTCAAGCAAAAGGTCACGTCACTCGAACCGAAGAAAAAACCAGCGGCGACCTGACGCGCGTTCTTGCCGCGCGCCCGCTCCTTACACTACACGCAGCAATGCCACAGCCCGCCGCCACGCGCGCCAACGTCGCCGCACTCATCCCTTGCTACTACGAGGAAAAACACATCCGCGAAGTCGCCGCGCGCGCACACAAGCATCTCGACACCGTGCTCGTCGTGGATGACGGCTCCACGGACAAAACGAGCGACGAAGCCCGCGCCGCCGGAGTGGAAGATGTGAAGCACGAAAAAAACGCGGGCAAAGGCGCGGCGATCAAAACCGGTCTGCGCACACTGCTCGCGCGGGAGAATGTCGAATTCATCCTCATCCTCGATGGCGACGGCCAGCATCTGCCCGAGGAAATCCCGCACTTTCTCACCGCGGCGAATGACACCGGCGCGCCGATGATCGTGGGCAACCGCATGGGCGACACACGCGACATGCCCTTCGTGCGCCGCATGACGAACCGCTACATGAGCTGGACGATCTCGCGCGTCATCGGCCAGCGCGTGCCGGATTCGCAATGCGGCTTCCGTATGTTTCACCGCTCGCTCGCGGCGGAATTTCTCGCCGTGGAAAGTGCGGCGTTCGACTTTGAGACCGAAATGCTCGCGCTCGCCGCGCGCAAAGGCTGCACCATCGGCGCAGCCACCGTCAGCACGATCTACGGCGACGAGGTGAGCAAAATCCACCCCGTCCGCGACACGCTGAAATTTTTCAAGCTGCTCAAGCGTCTGAAGAACGAGCGGCACTCGACAGCCCCCGGCGGAGGGCGTAAATCCTCACTATGACTTCTTGGGCGGACATCCAGAGTTATTGCGACAACATCGCGCGCGAATTTCGCCCGCAAAAAATTGTCGTTTTTGGCTCTTATGCCTACGGCAAACCGACACGCGACTCGGATGTAGATGTGCTAGTGGTGATGCCGGATTCCAAATGCGACGGCGTCCGCCCTTCACTGGCGATTCGCCGGCGCGTATCCGCGCGATTCCCGGTGGATATCATTGTGCGTCCGCCTCGCGAAGTAAGCCGCCGGTTGCGCGAGGGCGATTCTTTCATCACCGAGATTATGTCGCGCGGCCGTGTCGTGTATGAAAAACGCCACTCGTGAATGGGTGAAAAAGGCCGAGGAGGATTTTCTCGCCGCGCTTGATCTTTCCCGCCGTCGCAAACGCCCTCTTTGGGGCAGTGTTTGTTTCCACGCACAGCAGTGCGCTGAAAAATATCTCAAAGCCCGAATGGAAGAAGCGGGCATGAGAATACCGAAGACTCACGACCTCGAAGTCCTGCTCGGAAATCTTCTGGGCGTAGAACCGTTGTGGGTAACTCTCCGCCCCGCGCTGCAAAACCTTACCGACTACGCCGTGGACTTCCGCTATCCGGGCCATGAAGTGCAGCCACCCGAAGGAAAACAGGCGCTCGTAGATTGCAAAGCAGTTCGCCGTGAAATTCGTATCGCGTTCGGCTTGTCGAACTGAAACTTCCCACCACCGCCGTATTGAGGGGAAACAAATTGCCTCCACGGGGGTTCTTTCCCAACCTGCGTGCCCGCCTCGCGATGAATGAAACGACTAGCTCCCAAGCTGATGCCTCCGGTGATGATCCGGAGCGCGATCTCCGGCTGATGGGGCGTGTGAAGCTGGGCGACGAGGAGGCGTTTCGCGAGTTGGTGGAAATTCATCAGCACCGCGTCATCGGAGCGGTTGCGCGGATGCTGAGCGACGAGACCGAGGCGCATGACGTGGCGCAGCAGGTTTTCATCCGCGTGTGGAAAAGCGCGGCGCGCTGGGAGCCGACGGCGAAATTCACGACGTGGCTCTACACGATTCTGCGCAATCTTGTTTTCAACGAAAGCCGCCGCCGTGCGCGCCATCCCGCGCGTTCGCTCGATGCCATTCAGAATGAAGACGACCGTCCGCAGCAGTTCGAGGACGAGGGAACGAAAGCGCCCGACACGGCGTTGCTCGACGAGGAAATGCAGGACGCCATCGAGCGAGCGATTCAGGAATTGCCGGAGGCGCAGCGCATGGCTGTCGTGATGCGACGCTACCAGGACGTGAGCTACGAAGAAATCGCCGAGGTGCTCGAACTCAGCGTGCCTGCGGTGAAGAGTGTCCTTTTCCGCGCTCGCACGGAGCTGCGTGAAAAGCTGCGCCACTACCTCGAATCTTAGCCTTTGCGCTGTGGACATTCACCCGCAACTCCAGCGATAGTCCGCGCCATGTCGCGTCTTTGGCCGCTCATTCTTGCGCTCGCCGTCGTCATCGTCGGCCCCATCGTGCTGCGGCCCAAGGGCGACGCAGCGGCGCTCAGTGGCGAGAGGCGAGTCATCGTCATCAGCCCGCACAACGAAGCGATCCGTTCGGAGTTTGGTCGCGCATTTCGTGAATGGTATCGCGCCAGCACCGGCAAAACCGTGACCGTGGACTGGCGCACGCCCGGCGGCACCAGCGAAGTCAGCCGCTACCTTGCCGGCGCGTATTTCGACGCTTTCCGCCAGCACTGGACGCGCACGCTAGGCCGCGAGTGGAATGCGGAAGTCGAAGGCGGCTACGCCAACGCGAAACTCGTCCTCGGCGACGCGCCGGAAAAAGACACGCCAGCGCAGGCCGCGCACCGCGCATTCCTCGCGTCGCAAGTCGGCGTCGGCATTGATGTGTTCTTCGGGGGCGGCAGCTACGATTTCATCAAGGCCGCAGGGCAAGGGCTGCTCGTGGACAGTGGCTATCTCGATGCTCACCGCGATCTTTTCGGCAAGGACAAACCCATCCCGCCCTTCGTCGGCGGCGAGCCGTATTTCGATGAAAAGGGACGCTGGCTCGGCACGACCATCGGTGCTTTTGGAATCGCTTGCAATCGCGACCAGCTCGCACGCCTCGGCCTGCCCGCGCCGCGCCGTTGGGCCGACCTCGCCGACCCGCGCTACTTCCGCATCCTCGCCCTCGCAAATCCCACGCAAAGCAGCTCGGCGAACAAGGCGTTTGAGATGCTCATCCAGCAGCAGATGAATGAAACCGTCGCCGAAAATGCTGCGGGAAAAACGGAGGACGCCGCCGTTGCCGAAGGCTGGCAGCGCGCGATGCGATTGCTCCAGCGCATCGGCGCAAACGCGCGTTACTTCACCGACTCGTCTTCAAAAATCGCGCTCGATGTGGAAGCTGGCGAGGCGACCGCAGGGATGACGATTGATTTCTACGGTCGTTTCCAAAGCGAATCCGTCCGCCGCGCCGACGGCAGCTCGCGCATCGGCTACACAAACGCCGAGGGCGGCACGAGCTTTGGCGTGGACCCCATTGGCCTGCTCCGTGGTGCGCCGCATCCGGAGGAAGCGCACGCGTTCATCCAGTTCGTGATGACCGACGGCCAGAAACTCTGGGGCCAAAAAGCCGGCACACCCGGCGGTCCGCGCCAGCACGCGCTCCGCCGCCTGCCGATTCTCCCGTCGCTCTACACCGCCGAGATGCGCGACCTCCGCAGCGATCCCGACGTGTTCCCCTACGAAGAAGCGAAACATTTCACCTACATCCCCGCACGCAGCGCTCGGCTCTTCGACGTGTTCGCATTCGTCATCCGCGTGATGTGCATAGACACGCACGACGAACTCACCACCGCATGGCGCGAACTCATCGCCGCACGCGAACGCACCGGCAGCTTCCCCGCCGAGGCGCTCGCCGCGTTCGAGGACGTGAGCGCCGCCAGCTACGAGCAGGCGAAAGGCGACATCGCAAAGACGCTCGGCAGCGCCGACAAAATCGGCCAGGTCCGCCTCGCCAAAACACTAGCCGAAACCTTCGCCAAGAACTACCGCCGCGCCGCCGATCTCGCCCGCGCCGGGAAATAGCGTGCGAGACTACTCGAAAAAGAAATCCACCGTCGTAACAACACGGATGTTTTTACGGTCAGGCGAACTGGCATCCATGTCTTCGATTTCAAAGGGTCCTTGAATCGCATGGCGGATGCGCCCGATTTTCGTCCCTGAGTCGCCCGCGAATTTTTCTGCGGCAAAGCGCGCGTTCTTATTCGCCTCCTGAATCATGCCCGGCTTGATCTCGTTCAGTCCCGTAAAGAGGAACTGCGCACGGTCACCGCTCGTGAGGAGGATTCCCTGCTCGACGAGCTTATCGCAGTTTTCCAGTGCAGCCTTCACTTTCGCGACCTTCGCGCTGCGAAGCAGAACAGTCGCAGAAGCATCATAGCGCGGCGGACGTGGCGTTGGATCTTCTTTGGTGGGATTGCTACGAATCTCACGAATAGAGGGAGGTGAGTTGGAGATTTCCGTATCCTCAAATCCGCCAGCGAGGAGAAATTTTCGCACTATGTCGCGGGAGTTCTTCATCCGCTCTTGCACTTTACCCAGGTTCTCGTCGCTGACGTTAAAGCTGAGTGGCCAGATGACGAGATTTGCAGGGACTTCGCGCTCGGAGAGTCCTTTTACGGTTACAAATTCATCGAGTTGCTTGTAGGCGCGCGCCGCGTGGCCGATGAGCCAGCCAAAAGCTGACATACCGAGGATGAAGCTCAGGCCGATGATGCCTGCGCCACGGCGTTTAGTGCATGATGGTTCGTTCATGGTGTAAAATACGGGGTGCGACGGAGCTTCTTTCAAAAAAACAAATCTTTCCGCCGACTAAAACCCCAGCCCCGGAGGCAGACCACCAAGGCCGCCCGTGATTTTCCCCATCTCGGCCTGCATCAGCGCGCGGCCATCCTCGATGGCTTTTTGCACGCCGGTGAGGATGAGGTCTTCGAGCATCTCCACGTCGTTCGGATCCACCACGTCCTTGCTGATTTTGATCGCGAGGATGTCGCCCGCGCCATTCGCGGTGACGGTGATTTTTCCGCCGCCCGCAGTGACCTCCACCGTCTTCTCGGCGAGTTCTTCCTGCGCTTGCTGCATCTTGGCCTGCATCTGCTGGGCCTGCTTCATCATTTTCTGGATATTCATCGGTTTGGTTGTTCGGGAAATCAAATGCCACCGCTGTATGCGGTCAGCAAGTCCACGTAAGCGCACTCAATCAGGTCTTCGTCGCGGATGTCCAGCGCGGCGCGAAATAGCATCGCCACCCGCTCGCCGTCCTCCACCGGCTGGCCGGGTGCCATCATCACCTCGAGTTCGAGAAATTGCCCCAGCCCCTTCACCTCGTCGAAATGGATGCGCGTCTGCCCGCCGAATTTCCCCGAGAGAAAAAGCCAGCGCCGCTTGCGCACCTCGCCGCTCACACCGAGCGCCCGCGCGAGCGTGTCGCAAAGTGATCCCGGCGAGTCGGTCACCGTCACCGTGTATTCGCTGCGCTTCGGCCCGGCCTGGTCGGGGCGCTGGTAAAAGATCAACTCCCCGCGATCCGGCGCGAGCTGCCGGAGCTTGAGCCGCCCCGCAGGCACGGCGAAAAACGTATCCACCTGATCGATTTCCACCACCGCCCCATCGGCGAGCGCAATGGCGAGCTGGCGCTGCCGCTCCCAATCAATCACACGCGCCTTGAGTTCGATGTTTGTGCTCATGGGTGGTTGGTGTTTTCCGCCGTCTGTCACGCCCGACACGCAGAGCTTCCCACAATCCCGCGCGCACAGCAACGGATTATCTCCCGCAGAAATAGCCGACCTTTGTTTGCAGGAACACCAAGGACGTTTCCCTACGTGCCGTAGCCCAGTTGCCTCCGCCACTTTTGCGGATCTTGGGAACAGTGAAAGACCGCGTAAACGACGATGGCACCGGCAGTCGGCTCATAGAAAATCTCGTAAGGAAAGCGGCGCACGAGCGCACGGCGGAACTCATCCACGGCCACGGGATAGAGAAGCGGATGCCGTTGAATGGTGAGGACACACGCCTCGACACAGCGAAGGAAATCCTCACCGAGCCCCATCTCGCGGCTTTCATACCAGTCGTAAGACTGCGCGACATCGCCGTCCGCCTCCTCGGTGTAGATGACACGCTCAATCATGCTGCGCCCGCGCCCGCTGCTTGACCTCTTCCCAAGTGCGCCCGGAAGCCGGATGTTGTAAATACCGCTCCTTGCGACGGCGAAGTTCCTCGCGCTTCCAGTCTGGGACGGGCGATTGCGCATCTTCCTGCGCGATGCTGTCCCAGAGGTCTTCGACAAGCTGAATCCGCTCAGCACGTCCGAGCTTAAAGAGGGGTGCAAATTCCGCGTTCATGGGTGCGAGATAACGGCATTTCAGACATCATGCAACATCGGATGCTTTCCGCCTACTGTCACGCCCGACACACAGAGCCTCCCACAAACCCCAGTGCACAGCAACGGATTAACCGCCCGAAATTGTTAGCACTACAGCGCATGGTTAGCACCGCGTTGTGTGACTAGTCTCCATAAATCTCCACCTCGAATCCACAAGACTCCAGATACTCCTTCGCTCGCCGAAAGGCGAGGTCGTAACGCGGGCCTCGTGGCCAGTCGGACGGATGATGCTCCAAACAAATAGACCGGTCGCCTTTCGAGCCTGCATCCAATGTGAACTCAATCCGGCCTGTCGTATCATCGCACTCAAGGACTCGCGCCACCTCGGTGCTGAATCTCACCGCGAAGTCAGGAAGCGATTCGGTCATTGGAAGACGATGGGTTGCTTGCGTTGAATGCCCTCGTCGCAGAGCGCGATGAGAGCCTCGAAAAGGTTCTCGCCATCGACGTTGTGGAAGCAGTCGTAAAGCGAACGCGCTCCCTGTCGGTTGGCGGCGGTGTGCTCGAATGCGTCCTTGGGCTCTTTGGGTGGAAGGCGGCGGAACGCAGCAGCGATGGACTCTAACTCTCGACGCAATGCTGGAAGTTGTGAGGCGGGCCAATCGCCGTCGCAATCGGAGTGAGTCATCAGAATCGGGTAATCGGTCGCGCTGAGCTTTGCGGAGATGGTGTCGCGGAAGCAGCCGAAGTCGCTGTAGTGGCCGAAGACCCACCCGACTACGTCCTCGTCGCCGTCGAAGATGGCAAGGTAAAGACTCATAGGCGATGCTCGATGGTGACGTTATGCTGGCGGGCGAAAGCAGTGAGAGACGAGTGAGCCGAGCCGCCGGTCGGAAAGATGATGCGGAGCCTGCGCTGTGTCTGCTGTGCCATATAAGTGGCGAGACGAACCTCGTAAGTCGGGCGCAGACCAGAGCAGCACTTGATGAGGGCAACGTCGGTTTGGTTCACGGCGTCTGGAAGAATGCTGCGTGGTTTGCTCATGGCTGACGCGTAGAATCGCCTAACATGGTATCAGCCGCATGGAAATTGGCATGGGTGGAGCGGGGTTGGCATGGGCGAATGTTTAGCCGCGAGGGAGGGGCGCGGGCAATGAGATAGTCGTGCGGATGCGCCACCCGCCAATCCATCCCCCGCAAACAAACGGGGCGCGCCCCGTGAAGAGCGCGCCCCGCCAACCCAACAAAATCCCTCCCGGCGCCTATGCGCTGATCGTCACTGTCGCTACATCGGTGTAGAGGCCGTTGGGGGTGCCTTTGTCCCAGAAGCGCATGCGG
>CAIYUV010000105.1 GCA_903929475.1 uncultured Spartobacteria bacterium | reverse complement strand
TCCCGCCCATCGCATCGAACGGATTCTGTCTGATCAACGGCCAGAAAGTTCGCGGCATTTTCTACGACACTCACTTTAACTCTTGGAACTGAATTTTATGGAAACACCCACTGACAAAAAACAATACCTCGGAGATGGCGTTTATGCTGACTTCGACGGCTATCACATTCAACTCACGACTGAAAACGGAGTTGATACAACGAACCAGATCGCACTTGAGCCGGAAGTAATGACGGCACTTGAGCGATACGTGAAGGGACTGTGCAATGAGGGCGATCCGAAATTGGACAGCCCGCACGTCGCTGGATTGGTCGCAGAGAAAGAGAAATACACTGCGAAAATAAACACGATCAGCAAGTTTGCCGATGCGCTGACAGAGGCGGGCATTCCGCGATGCAATCCCGGCTGCGAAGGCTTTTTATTTTTCAGCCTCACGCACGAACAGACCATCGCTGTGATCAGAATCTTTGGCGGAAAATGGACAAAGAAACTGTCCGAAGGCCAAACGATAGACTACAAGCGCGATGAGCCGATTGATGGACAGCCCGTGAAAATCTACTGGGGCGAGCCGCCGCCATCATGCAAGATAGTCGAGGAAGAAATCGAAGTGCCGGAGCAAGTCGTTCCCGCGCACACTCGAAAAGTGAAACGCATGGTTTGCAAGGAGGTCGAATGAGCGAAGACCCGCACCAAGCCGCCGCCGATGAAGTCTGGAGCGCATTTCAGCCGAGCCTTCAATCACTGATGGACTACAACGATTTTGTTCTCGGCTTCAAACTTGGCCGCGTGAGCATGAAAGCGTGCTTTGACAAAGCGGAGCTGCTGCACGCTGATGACCCGACGCCCGACAAACCTTTCACCCCGGAACAAACAAACCAACAACACACAACTACCAACAACTAAACATCATGTCACTAAACGCATCCGCAAAATCAGGAACAGTATCAACCCCGGCACCCGCTGGCGCTCACATCGCCCGCTGTGTCCGCGTGGTGGACTTGGGCACGCAAATAAGCGACGGTCAATATGGCGTCAAAGTTCAACCGAAACTCATGCTCACATGGGAATTGCCCAACGAACTTCACGTTTTCAAAGAAGAAAACGGGCCAGAGCCTTTTGTCGTCTCGCAGGAATACACGCTATCCCTTGGCGAGAAGGCAAAACTGCGTGCTCATTTGCAGGCTTGGCGGGGAAAACCGTTCACGAACGAAGAGCTTGAGGGCTTCGACGTGAGCAAGCTGGCGGGCGTTTCATGCACGCTGAACATCATTCACGCTGTCAGTGAGAAAAACGGAAACGTCTATGCCAACATTGCCAGCATCGCGCCGATGATGAAGGGACTCACTTGCCCGCCCGCAATCCTGCCCGTGATTGTCTATGACATCGCCGAGAAGCGGAGTAAGAAGTTTGAGGCGTTGCCGGAATGGGTGCGTAACAAGATTGCCAACTGCAATGAGTGGAAGGCGGGAGAGTCACAGGCAGCAGACGCCGATCAAGCAAGTCATTCGTCGGCTACGGAGCCAGACCCGACTGATTTACACGAAGAAAGCGTGCCCTTCTAACCAAACCACTTTGAGCGTTCACCCGCTCGAAACACGCCGCAAGGCAAACCCGCAACTGACTATCACTCGGCTCCAATGAGGGAATAGCTTCTGAAATGCCGATGGAGTTGCGGGACACTTTACGAAAACCAATATGAACAACGGAATACACAAAGGTCTGGCCGATCCAGACTATCGCGCAATCGAGGGGCTATCGCAATCTGCGATGAAAGCCCTGATGCGCTCACCAGGTCACTTCAAGTTTCAGCAGGAGAACCCGAAAGAGGGAACCCCGGCGATGGTAATGGGGCGGCTGTTCCATCACTTGGCACTCACCCCTGATGTTGCCCCGTGGTGGGCCATAAAGCCCGATGGCATGAGTTTCGCCACAAAAGAGGGTAAGGCATGGCGAGCGGAACAAACAAGCGAGATTGTCAGCGCAGACCAATGGGAACAAAGCAAGGGCATGGCTATGGCCGTGCGCCAGCATCCGGCGTTGCCGACATTCGAGGCAACCGAGGTGTCTATCTTTGGCGACATGGATGGAGTGAAGGTTAAGGCGCGGTTGGATGCGCTGGCTGGCGACATTTGGGATCTCAAATCCACCGATGACGCGAGGCCGGAGGGATTCGGTAAAAGCATTTTCACCTATGGCTACTACATCCAAGCCGCCTTCTACCTTGATCTCTACAACCTGTTCTCGGAGAAAAAGGCGGAAGCGTTCTACTTTGTCGCCGTGGAGTCTGAACCGCCGCACGGTTGCCGGATTTACAGGCTGTCCGATGTTGCCATTGAGCAGGGGCGATACGAATACCGCCGACTCCTGAAACTGTTCCAGTTCTGCACAGAACACAATAGTTGGCCGATCTATACCGATGAAGTCGGTGAAATCGCATTGCCGTCATGGGCGATCAAAGGCTGACATGAACCACTTTCCCGCCGTGCATCCACTTGCCAAGATTAGCCGAAAACACCATCAATCCGCTCGGTCGGAATCGGGTGCGGCTGGCGAAATCGAAGCGATGCGTAGTGTAAGGCCGAAGAACTTCGACCAGCGCATCGGCGGCGGGACTCTTTCAAACAAAACACCATGAACGCACAACCTGAACTCAGTTTCTACCCCGATGCCCCCGGCTACAAGCGCGGAGGAACATCGAAGGCGGCGGCGGATTCGATGCGCGAGAAAGCGCCTACGTTGCGCGGACTTGTGCTTCGCTATCTTGCTGCATACAGCCTGACCGCTGACGAGTGCGCGGAAATGATGCAAAAAAGCGTTCTCTCAATTCGCCCGCGATTCACTGAATTGTTTGAACTTGGACAAATCGCAGACACGGGCACAACTCGTCGCAATTCCAGCGGGAAAATGGCAACTGTTTGGAGGGCGGTATGAATCAAGAAGAATTACTGGAAAAAATAGTGCCTGAAATATGGCAAGTATTAACCAAATACTCAAACGAAGAAAACGCCATATCCATGATTAGCCTTTCTTTAGCTGTGATATTTTTAGATTTCAGAATATCAGTAAATAAAAGAAATCAAGAAAAGGCCATTCAGGAAATATCTGAATACATAAACATGGCTATTCAATTTAAGCCAAAGGAATGAACCCGCACACGTTACGACGACTATTCCCTAATGCCAGCAAATCTATCATCGCCGCAAACGCACAAGACTACGGAAAGCCTTACATTGACGCTGGACTACAGACCGCCAAACATCCGAAATCTGCGACTTCACTGGCGTCAACTGGTAAAGGAAAAGCACAAAGCGCAAGCCCCGCGACAACTACTTTTTGGCCGCGATTTTCGGAAACACAAACACACGACAACAACGATGGGAAAGGACGATAAAATGAGCACACACCTAGACGGACTCGAAACGTGCGACCTGCACACTCGGACACCATACGGCATCAGGGACGTGAGTATGACTCAATTAATCATTGCGCGTTTCTATGGAGGGGCGAAGTTCAACGGTGAAAAATATACCTATTTCCCCGGCACGGACGAGCTTGTTCGGGATGACGTTTTGAAGTGGAAAAAGAAGCAAAAGAAAGGAGTCAAACATGAACGCGCAACCTGAACTTAGTTTTTACCCAGACGCCCCCGGCTACAAAAAACGCGGCACATCAAAGGCGGCTGCTGATTCGATGCGCGTGAAAGCGCCTACGTTGCGAGACAAGGTGCTTGGGCTGCTGTGCTTCTATAACCTAACCGCCGACGAGTGTGCGCAGAAACTAGGCGTCACTGAGCTTGCGTGCAGGCCGCGCCTTAGCGAGCTTGTCAGACTTGGCAAAATAGTGGACACGGGCACCACTCGTCGCAATTCCAGCGGAAAAATGGCAACTGTTTGGCGCGTATGAAAGAAGTTGAAAAGCTGATTCCGCGTAAAGAAATTCAATCTTGGAAACCATGAACCTCGACCAGCCAAACAATCCCGATTTGTCCGCTCAAAAGCATCCAGTCATTGACGGCTGGCGACTTGTGGACTCCGAGCTTTGGATGACGAAGAAAATTGCACCGGAAGTATGACCATCACGATCACGCTCCCATTGCCCGACAGAATTTTGAGTCCCAACCACACCGTCGGAAGTCGTGGCGGACGAATGGCGAAAGCGACGGCGATCAAAAAGGCGCGCACACTGGCAAAGGTTGAGTGCATGAGTTCTTTCGCCAGTTCGTTCAAGCCGCGATGGAAAACCGCCGTGGTTCAAGTGACGTGGTATGCGAAGACGATTGCTTTTCCTGACGGAGATAACGCGCTCGCAAGCCTCAAGGCATTTTTTGACGGCCTCACGGACTACGGAATTTTCGACGACGACCGGGGCAACACTTATCCGCCCGTGCAGTTCGCCAAGGACAAGGACAATCCGAGGATCGTTCTCACTATCACAGGAGCATAACTTACAACCGCGCTGGATAATCCTATCCCTTCCGTGGTCTGCTGTTAAAGCCGTCCCTGTCTTTTGAAAAGAGTCACAGGGATGAATTGAAACGGTGGGTAAGTTCCACGGAAGCACTTGCACCTTAACGGGTGGGTGGCGCGACCTTTTTACAACCGAAAAACGACCATGCTGAAACAGGGACTTCTGAAGAGAATAGTCAACAATTCGTCAACATTCAGAGTTGACAAAGCAGCTACAAAACAACAAAACCCATGCAAATGACCGGTTATACGAAATTATTCGGCTCCATCGTTGCCTCTACTATTTGGCGCGAACCACACACCGTCCGCATCGTTTGGATCACGATGCTGGCGATGGCTAACAAAAACGGGATAGTCGAGGCTTCATTGCCGGGGCTTGCCGATCTGTCCCGCGTGTCGCTTGCCGAGTGTAAGGAGGCGCTGGCCGCGCTCATGTCTCCCGACGAATACAGCCGCACGCCGGACTTTGAAGGGCGGAGGATCGAACCATGCGACGGCGGGTGGAAAGTGCTTAATCACGCCAAATACCGCGCCAAGATGGGAGTTGACGAGCGGCGGGAATATCTACGCATCAAGCAGCAGGAGAACCGAGCCAAAAAGAAGACACCGCGTCAACAAGCGTCAACAGTTGTCAACAACGGTGTCGAGAAATCAACAGTGTCAACACATGCAGAAGCAGAAGCAGAAACAGAAACAGATGCAGAATCAAAAGAAAAGAAACATTCCGAAAGAGGGGAGAAGTTCGCGGAGTGGTTCAAGACGCTGATACCAGCAGACTCGAATCTCGCCTCGTCATGGAAGGCATCATGGGCGAAATGCTTCGACGACATGATGCGGCTCGACAAAAGAACCGATGAGCAAATCATGTCAGTCTGCAAATGGGCTAGGAGCGATAGCTTTTGGAGTTCAAACTTTCAAAGCCCGCTAAAACTCCGCGACAGGAACAAGGACAAGGTTCAATATTTCGATGTTTTCTCTCAGAAAATGAAGGCTCCCGCGCCAAACGCCCCTCAAAAACCAGCCACGCACATCCCACGAGAGTCAACCGCTGAAAAGCTGGAGCGTGTCTGTATCACTGAACGGCAGGCACAAGGCAAGCCGCTACTCACTCAGGATGAAGCGAAGAAACTTGGATTACTATGAGCGAAACATTCCTTCCCAACATCCCGCTTCCAGTTTCAGAAGATGCCGAGAAAGGCGTGCTCTCCGCGTTCATGGCTTCCCCTGTTGATGTCCATCGCCTCTGCACAGAGCACGGGATCGGCTCGCATCACTTTCACATTCCCTGCCACGGCTACCTTTACGCCGCTCTTGCCGATCTCGCTATGGACGGGAAGCCTATGGAGTTTCTTCTGATTCGCGCCCGGCTGGAAGCCTTGGGGACGTTCGCCCGTGTAGGAGCGGGCAATATATCTGAGATCGCCAGCTACCTTCCGACAGCCGTCGCGGTGAATTACTACATCGAAGCTCTGAGAAAGAGCTTTCACAGCCGCGAGATAATCCGAATTTGCGGCAAAGGAGCAGCGCGGGCGTTCGATACAACGGAAGACCCCGAAAGCCTCGCGCATGAGCTTCACAGCGCGCTTACGGCCCTGCTGGTAACGAAGTCCCGCCGCAAGACGATCAAGGAACACATCATTGACATTATCGGCGAAATGCAGGACGGCGCGCCCGATGGCGAGATTATCCCCACCGGCATCCCTGAGATAGACGCCAAGCTCCAACTCTATCGGGGCGACCTGCTCATCATTTCCGCCCCTACATCATGCGGAAAGTCAGCCCTTACGAATCAAATCCTTCTCACGGCGGCAATCGAGAACAAAGCGCGCATCGCCTTCTACCCTTTGGAATCGAGAACGAAGCAGATGATCAAACGCGCCCTTGCCGTGCGCGCCGGATTCAACGTGAAGTTTGCCCGCAACATCGCCAACAACGCCAAGAATCAGGAGCAGGAGGCTTACGCGGGCAAGATGTTCGCCGCGCTCACAAAGGCCGCCGCCGAGATTGTCAACGCACCGCTGCACATCCGGGACGACCTTTACACGCTGGAATCGATCATTGCCGACATCCGCGCAGAGCACGCCAAGTCTCCATTCTCGTTCGCCGCCATTGATTATCTGCAACTCATTAGATGCGCCGGAAAGTTTGAACGTCGCCAGCTAATGATTGCAGAAATTACCCAGCGGTTAAAGGTTGTCGCAAACGAGCTTTCGATTGTCCTGATCGTGCCCAGCCAGCAGAATAAGGACGGAGGAACACGGGAAGCCGCTGATGCAGAAATGGACGCCAGCGCATTGATCAAGATTGACGCGAAGGTTGCCGACAACGGCGACGTGAGTCCCGGCAGGGTGAGTATTTGGAAGCAAAGAGAAGGATCGAGGGGAGGGAATCTCAACCTAGTTTTTAACGACATACTCACGCGCTTTGATTGCCCTGAGCCAGTTACTAACCACGAAATATAAAACCATGAAAATAACACTAAAAGCCACAGTTCAAACGCATCCACTCGATCCGCCATTTGCCACAATTTACGTGCAAGCCTTCACTGACAAAGACGGCAAGGAAACTGAATTTGGCTTCCGTGAAGCCATCACCGTCCCCGCGAAGAACGCCCAATCCATCGCAGACCTCATCAACGCAAAATAACGGCCCGTTGAAATCTTTCAGAAAAAACCAAACACACAAAACGACACATGAATAAAACAACCGAACAACTAAATGCAGACACCCTCTTCGCCTTTCAAATGGCGCTGAAGGGGCATAACCAATTTGAGTGGCAATCAGAAGTATCTGGAAACTGGCTCAAAACTCACACGGTAACAGCGGAAAAAAACCACCGCATCTACCACGACATCCCCGATGGCTGGAAACGCAGCTACGGAGAATGGACGGGGGATAAGGATGCGGTGATTGAGGAAGTGATGTGGTGCGATGGCGAGATTGACAAGCAGCCGAAGGTTTCGCTTTTCAAAATCCATGAGCCAAATAACTTCACGTCGGAAGACCCTCAGTATCGCATCTACGCCTACAAACTCGCCAAGTCGCCAGCGATACCTGATGGGTTCACGGCGTGGAATGGCGGGGAGTGTCCTGTTGCCCCGGATACAAAGGTTGAGGTTTTTTACAGATGCGGTGAAACAGAAACGCGCAACTCGTCTGGGTCTCATTGGCCGCAAACGAAACACAGGAAGGACATCATCGCCTACCGCGTCATCGAAAAGAAAGTGATTCCGTGGACGTTTTTTGATTGCCCCTACGATTTGAGAGTGCGGAGAAAATTAGATGGAAAGCTGTTCCGCGCAGACCCTCATCCCGATGATGCGTTGCTTTCAGCGTCCGCGTATCAGGATGATGAAGATAACGTAGTCATCTACGAAACCCTCGCCGCCGACTATCTCCAACTCGACGGAACCGTGTGCGGAACGGAGGTGGAGCAATGAAAATGAAATTACTCGCATTGCTATACGCTATCGGTGCGATTCTAACTTTCGGCCACGCCACTAACCACGCACCGCCGACTGGCGGAAACAAAGCTGAGGCGCAATTCAACGCCCCATTCTACGGAATCCTGTGCGCGGCAGCTTGGCCGCTGTATCTCAGCTATAAGGTGTTTGAACTAAAGGAGGATAAATGAAC
>CAIYUV010000104.1 GCA_903929475.1 uncultured Spartobacteria bacterium | reverse complement strand
CTTGGATTGCCCGTGCTGATGATTACAGACCTTGATGCACGTCCATGTCCACCGGGAATGGTAGATGACTGGCTGGGTAGAGAGCCATCGTCAGGTTTCCTATTTCGAATCTGCGTGCGCGAGGTAGAGGCGTGGTTACTTGCACACCGTGTGGCATTGGCGCACTTCTTGGGTGTGCCAATATCGCGAATGCCGACCGCACCGGAGCTATTGCCAGACCCAAAGGCGAAATTGATTGAGGTTGCCCAACATTCGCCGCATCGGAAAATACGCTTGGGCTTAAAACCGGTCGGCTCCTCAACCATTGGCCCCGACTATAATCGTTTGCTTGGAAATTTTATTCGCGATTCATGGGATGCTGACATTGCCGCCCAAACCTCACCGAGTCTAGCGCGTGCTCGAGAGCGAATCCGACACCTTGCTGATTCTGCAGCGGCATAACATTATCCCCGAATCCAATGGGATTCCAAAATTCAGCCCAGAGTTGGTCTGCAACGCGGGATCACTCTGGGGCACCTGCCCAAATAATCCCCTACACCTGAGTCGTTGGAACGAAACAACACTGAGTTGGATGATGGAGCGCCTTTGGTTTTCACGAAGCACGGCCCTATCACCATCAGCTTGGTCAGCATTTCCCTCTGTGCGGGGGCGATTTCTCTGTCAGATGGGGTGATTTTCTGTCTTCATACGGCAATTATGTTCATGTTAGCGGCGAAAAGCATCTTGTTTGATGCGATATGATTCATGTCAACGGAATGATATGGAAGGAAAGCTACGATGTAGTTCATGGCAATGACGCCATTTGTCATGTAAGATTCCATATTATTACTGTAAGATGCTAAATAATTCCAGTGAGCTGCGAAAAGTTTCTTGTTAAATACCTTAAGGTTCTTGTGAACTGCGATATGGTTCTTGTGAAATGCGATTGCGTTCCTGTGAATGTTCGTTTATCGGTGGCGCATGTCTATTCCGCCTGATTCTCCGAGTGCCGCGCAGGGTGCGGTGGCTGTTTCTACGCTGCTCGTCGGTCCGCTGGTGAAGGCGGTCTGTGATCCGTTGCGTTGGGCGATTGTGCGGGAGCTGAGTTTGGGGGAGCCGCGGATGGTGACCGAGATCGCACGGGCGCTGGGCAAGCCGCCGACGCTGATTTCCAAGCATCTCGCGTGGTTGCGAAAGGCGGGGGCGGTGGTGAGGGGGCGCGGGCGGCTTTATGCGATTCCGCGGCAGTTTGTGCCGTCGCCGGGGGATGGTGTGGTGGATTACGGGCACTTGGTGCTGCGGACGAAGCTGGCGGGGTGATTTATGCGGGCCATCGAGGATCACTCGCGGATGTGGCGGTTGCCGTTGCTCTCGCTCTCGCGCCATTTGCTGCTTGTGCGGTGTGCGAGATTTGAGGGACGATTCCTTTATCGTTTCAAGCAATGAGCAAAATGAAGAGCAAACAAAGGGTATTGTCCCCCAAACAACGGGCAGAACTACTCGGCGTGTTGAAAGAACGGTTTGAGAAAAACATGAACCGGCACAAAGGGCTGGTTTGGGCCGGGGTGCTGGCGCGGTTTGAGACCAATGCAGAAAAACTATGCCCGCTCGCGGAAATGGAGTGCACGGGCGGCGAGCCGGATGTGGTGGGGCTGGACAAAAAGTCGGGCGAATTTGTGTTTATGGATTGCTCACCGGAAAGTCCGACTGGGCGACGCAGCGTTTGTTACGACCGCGAAGGCTGGTTGTCGCGGAAGGAGGCTCGACCGAAAACTACGGCGATGGATTTGGCGACGGAGATGGGGATCGCTTTGCTGACGGAGGAGGAATACCTCGCGCTGCAAAAGCTGGGTGGGTTTGATCTGAAGACGTCGAGCTGGATTGCGACTCCGACGGACATCCGTGAACGCGGCGGTGCGTTGTATGCGGAGCGTCGCTACAGCCGCATCTTCATCGGGCACAACGGCGCGCAGTCTTATTACGCGGTGCGGGGATTTAGGGGAGTGCTCAGAGTGTGAGCACGACGGGACGGGCTGTGTGTCATGCTTTCTTGACGAAACAGGCCTTCAACCGCACTCCGATGCCATCCACTTTGCAATCAATCTCGTGGTCGCCGTCAATCAGCCGGATGGGCTTGGATTTGGAGCCGCCTTTCAGCACGGATGATCCTCCGAGCTTGAGGTCCTTGATGAGCACGACGCAGTCACCGTCGGCGAGGATGTTGCCGTGTGCGTCTTTGATCACACGGGGTGCGTCTGTTTCTTCGGTCTTGGCTACGTGAGGCCATTCGTGACCGCAGGTGATGCATTCGTAGCGTTCAGCGTGCTCCAAAATCTCGTTCATCTCGCACATCGGGCAAGTGTCAGGTTTGCTCATATTTGAAATCATATCCGTCGGAAAGACAGGCTAACAAGAACAGAAGCGCTCTGGCACATCATCGGTGCACCGGAGGGGTTGGAGTTTCTGCAAGGCTCAAAATCGCAGATGAACATCCCGCTCATCCACCCGACAGACAGACCCGACGCTGTAGCCCAAGGAACTCGCCGGTGTGAAATGGCCGCCGAAGGATTGTGCAATTCGATGAATTTGGTAAACGCCGTTCCATGCACATCGTATTTCTGAAATTCTCCGCCAACAAAAGTCAGGCCAGCCAGTTCATGGATGCTCACAAGGCGTGGATCCAACGCGGGTTTGATGAAGGTGTGTCTTTACTGGCTGGCAGTCTCGAACCCGGGTTGGGCGGCGGGATTCTGGCGCACGACACATCGCTGGCTGATCTGCAAAGCCGGGTGAATGAAGATCCTTTCGTCGTCGAGAACGTGGTGAAGGCCGCGATTTTTGAACTCGATCCCGCAAGAGCCGATGAGCGATTGCAATTTATGGTCAGTTGATCCCTTGTTACTTCTGAACTGGAGCATTTCCCAAAAATGAACACGATTTTTACAGGGCCTGACGAAAAGCCGCGCTGCCGCTGGTGCGGAGACGCGCCGGAGTTTCTCCACTATCACGACGCGGAGTGGGGATTTCCAGTCAGCGACGACCGACGGCTGTTTGAAAAACTGTGTCTGGAAGGTTTTCAATCCGGCCTGAGCTGGCGAACCATCCTCGTCAAACGGGAAAACTTTCGTGCAGCGTTTCACGGTTTTGATTTCGACAAAGTTGCACGCTTCACGGAGAGCGACGTGAAGCGGCTTTTGAATGACGCTGGGATTGTCCGCCATCGCGGAAAGATCGAGGCGGTCATCAATAATGCAATTCGCGCCCGGGAATTGATAAAGCACGAGGGATCGCTTGCCGCATTCATCTGGCGCTACGAACCCGGCATCAAGGAGCTGGCTCAACCGCAAACCGCCTCGACATCCGCAGCATCCATCGCCTTGTCCAAGGAGTTGAAGAAGCGAGGCTGGAAGTTTGTCGGCCCGACTACGGTTTATGCGTTCATGCAGGCGATGGGTCTGATCAACGACCATGTCGAAGGTTGCGTGATTCGCGCGAAAGCCGAGGCGGCGCGGAAGCGTTTCAAGCGACCGTGTCGTTGATAAACGAAAGCCCACGGCTGCACATCGCGTTCACTCACCCGTTGAAAGAAATTTGTTTCACGCACGGAATTGAGTGCAGCCTGATCGGTATTCTTGCCGAGGTGAGCGGAAGGTGTATTGCACTGCCATGGCAAATTCATTTCCAACAATCATCCCCGGGCTTCGCAGTCCGTTCGTGCAGACCAAAGGCATCGTTTATTTCGCGCGGATGCTGGACAAAATCCGGCTCGCGGCGTCGGGGAAATTGCCGGATGGATGGCAGGCGAAGCGCGGCGACGTGAAGGGGAGTTTCGACTGGCTCTGCTGTTTGTTCCTCAAGATTGATTACGCGGCGCTCGAAGCGGAAACGCTGAAGGGCGACAAGAGCGATGATGAGTTGCTTGCGTGGGCTTTCGCCCATGGACGGCAGCCGGACGAGCAGGAAATCGAAGTGTGGAATGCGTTCATGACGAAGCGCGGCTGGCGCGATGCCGGGACGCCGTTCGTCACGGAGCGCCTCGCCGAAATCGGCCTTCCCTCCGACGCAGTGTTGACGATGTTCGAATTCATAGACCTCGACGAAGGACGGCTGCAACTTGGCGGACGCTGAGTAAGTGTGCTGCATTCATCAGATTTTAGCGTTGCGTTGGAAATTTTTTATATCTGATCGGAGCGGACTTGACGGGCTGCTAACACTGCCCTACATGCCCCCCGCTTCCTGCCATGTCGGCTGCGGTCAGCAGGGGAGGAAGGTTGTCAGGAAAGGGTGTCGGGTGCTCTCTATGATGAGGTGTCTCGGTCGCACTCCCGGCATCGAACGATCAGAAAAATGAACAACCAAGGATTACCACCAAAGCAGGGACTCTACGACCCGCAGTTTGAACACGACGCGTGTGGCGTCGGCTTTGTGGTTCACATGAAGGGTAAGCAGTCGCATGAGATCATCACGAATGCGCTGACGATCCTCGTGAACCTCGACCACCGCGGTGCTTGCGGCTGTGAAAAGAACTCCGGCGACGGCGCGGGCATCCTCATGCAGATCCCGCACAAGTTTTTGGCCAAGGTCGCGGGCGTGAAATTGCCGCCGCCGGGGCAGCTCGGCGTGGCCAGTCTTTTCGGATCTCGCGATGCTGCGCAGAGGAAAAATGGGCGCGAAGTTTTTGAACAGATCGCAAAGTCCGAGGGGCACACGGTGCTCGGCTGGCGCGATGTGCCGACGGACAATTCCACGCTTGGCAAGACGGCGCAGGCGAGCGAGCCGTTCATGCAGCAGGCGTTCATCCAGCGCGCGGCGAGTGTCGCGGACGATGCGACTTTCGAGCGCAAGCTGTATGTGCTGCGCAAGCTCACGCACAAGGCCATCCGCGGCGGTGGCGTGGATCCGTTCTGGTATGCGCCGAGCATGTCGTGCCGCACGCTCGTTTACAAAGGCATGCTGATGCCGGAGCAGGTCGGTGCGTATTTTTGCGATCTCGCGGACAAGGACATGGAGAGCGCGCTGGCGCTTGTGCACTCGCGGTTTTCGACGAACACATTCCCGAGTTGGGAGCGTTCGCATCCGTATCGCTACATCGCGCACAACGGCGAAATCAACACGCTGCGCGGGAACATCCACTGGATGCAGGCGCGCGAGTCGCCGCTCGCGAGCCCGCTTTTCGATGACGTGAAAAAGATCCTGCCCATCGTAAATGAGCAGGGATCGGATTCCGCGATGTTTGACAATGTGCTCGAACTGCTCGTGCAGGGCGGGCGATCGCTGCCGCACGCGATGATGATGATGATTCCCGAGCCGTGGGCGGGACATGAGTCCATGAGCGAGGAGAAGAAGGCGTTTTACGAATACCACTCGTGCATCATGGAGCCGTGGGACGGTCCGGCGTCGGTGGCATTCACCGATGGCACGATGATCGGCGCGACACTCGATCGCAATGGCCTGCGCCCCTCGCGCTATTATGTGACGAAGGACGATCTCGTGATCATGGCGAGCGAAGCGGGCGTCCTGCCGGTGAAGCCGGAGAATGTCGCATCGAAGGGCCGCTTGCAGCCGGGTCGCATGTTCATCGTGAACATGGAGGAAGGGCGCATCGTTCCCGACGAAGAAATCAAGTCGAAGATCGCTGCGGAAAAGCCGTATCGCCAGTGGCTCGACAAGCATCTGGTGAAGCTCGCGGACATCAAGGACGGCGAGCCCGTCGCGCCGCCGGATCACAAGACGATGCTCCAGCGTCAGCAGGCATTTGGATACACGTTCGAGGATCTGCGGATGCTCATGGTGCCAATGGCGCGCGATGGCGTGGAAGCGATCGGCTCGATGGGCACGGACACGCCGATCGCGCCGCTCTCCGACAAGCCGAAGCTCCTGTTCGATTATTTCAAGCAGCTCTTTGCACAGGTCACGAATCCGCCGATTGATTGCATCCGCGAGGAGTGCATCACGTCGTCCGTCACCACCATCGGTGCGGAGGGCAACCTGCTCGATCCGAAACCCGAGAGCTGCCACCTGATCGAACTCAAGACACCGATCCTCAGCAACGAGGAACTCTCGAAGCTGAAGACCGTGACTGACGGACAATTTTCCGCCGTCACACTGCCAATCCTTTTCGATCCGCGCGGCGGTGCTGCGGCGCTCGAAAAGGCGATGGACGAAATTTTTGCCCAAGCCGATCGCTCGGTCGCGGCGGGCAAGAACATCCTCATCCTTTCCGACCGCGGGACGAACAAGGAAAGCGCACCGATCCCTTCGCTGCTCGCGGTGTCGGGGCTGCACCATCATCTCATCCGCAAGGGCACTCGCACGCAGGTGGACCTCGTGCTCGAAAGTGGCGAGCCGCGCGAGGTGCATCACTTCTGCACGCTCATCGGCTACGGCTGCGGGGCCATCAATCCGTATCTCGCATTCGAGACGCTCGACGACATGATCCGCCAAGGGCTGCTCAAGGACGTGAAACACGAGTATGCGGTGAAAAATTTCATCAAGGCCGCGACGAAGGGCGTGATCAAGGTCGCGTCGAAGATCGGCATCTCGACGATGCAGAGCTACCGCGGCGCGCAAATTTTCGAGGCCGTCGGTCTGAATCAGAAGGTCGTGGACAAATACTTCACGACGACCGCGACGCGTATCGAAGGCTCGGGCATTGAGATCATCGCGAAGGAAGCGATCGCACGCCACAGTCACGCATTTCCGGATCGCCAGACGAACGGCCACGCGCTCGATGTCGGCGGCGAATACCAGTGGCGTCGTGAAGGCGAGGCGCACCTTTTCAATCCGCAGACGATTCACACGCTGCAAAAGGCGGTGCGCAGCGGGAGCTACGAGACGTTCAAGCAATACAGCGCGCTCGTGAACGAGCAGGTGAAGAATTTCTACACGCTGCGCGGGCTGCTCGACTTCAAGCCGCAGACGCCGGTGCCCATCGAGGAAGTGGATTCGGTGGACACGATCCTGAAGCGTTTCAAGACGGGCGCGATGAGCTACGGCTCGATCTCGAGCGAGGCGCACGAGGCGCTCGCCATCGCGATGAACCGCATCGGCGGCAAGTCGAACACCGGCGAAGGCGGCGAGGATTCCGAGCGTTACACTTGGACGAATGAGCGCGGCGACTCGAAGAACTCCGCGATCAAGCAGGTCGCGTCGGGCCGCTTTGGCGTTACGGGCCTCTACCTCTCGCAGGCGAAGGAACTGCAAATCAAAATGGCGCAGGGCGCGAAGCCCGGCGAAGGCGGACAGCTTCCCGGCACGAAGGTCTATCCGTGGATCGCGAAGGTCCGCGGCTCGACGCCGGGCGTCGGACTCATCTCGCCGCCGCCACATCACGACATCTACTCGATCGAGGATCTCGCCGAGCTGATTCACGATCTGAAAAATGCGAACCGCCGCGCGCGCATTTCGGTTAAGCTCGTCTCGGAGGTCGGCGTCGGCACGATCGCTGCCGGCGTTGCCAAAGCGCATGCCGATGTCG